>CAJOQP010000062.1 GCA_905236515.1 uncultured Oscillospiraceae bacterium
AGAACTTGTAAAACAGGCGGAACAGAAGATAAAAGAATCTGTAAAGCGGTTAAAAGCCGGTGATCCAACACAGGAAGGTATAGGTGCTTTGTACAGGTTGGCCGGTTTCTTTGGACAGAGAGCATACTTTGGCCATAAGACAGGGAGATATTCCTCAAAGCTTAAGGTTGATA
This sequence comes from uncultured Oscillospiraceae bacterium, assembly GCA_905236515.1. Lineage (GTDB taxonomy): Bacteria > Bacillota > Clostridia > Oscillospirales > Oscillospiraceae > UBA2922. The sequence goes on from CAJOQP010000062.1 coordinate 174, forward strand.
CTGATAAATGTATCGGATGCGGACTATGTGAAAAGCTGTGCCCGATGAAAAACATTACAATTAAGGAGCATAAAGCAGTTTCAGGTGACCGGTGTACCATGTGCTATCGTTGTATCAATAAATGTCCTGGGCAGGCGCTTACTCTTCTTGGGAAAAAGGTTGTAGAACAGTGTGGAATTGAGAAGTATATATAGGGAGGCAGACGGGTTTTTTGTCAGAAAAATGTGATAGAATCCTGAATAAAGAACGGTCAGAATTCAACAAACTAATGCGGATTCAGATATGATAAAAACTGTTGATCAAAATATAAAATACAAAAGAACCGGATCCGTTCTGAACAGAAAATACATGCAGTTCATGATTCCTGCGATGCTGTCCGCTTTAGGAATTTCCTTAAGCGAATTTGTAGACAGTCTGGTGGTTTCACGACTGCTTAGTTCAGACGCTTTCGCCATGATCAACCTCGGAACACCCATCGTTTTTGCGGTTTCGATGATCTACACCATAGTAGGGCTCGGCGGCTCCCTTTTGTTCGCTGAATATCTGGGGAAGAAGGATAAGGAAAAAACGGATCACTATTTTACGGTATCTACGGTCCTGGCTTTCCTCCTGGGTATACTGCTTTTCGCACTGCTGATGATCTTTCATTCCGTTCTCGGGGATCTTTTTGGCTGCCCGGAAAAATATAGAACGGAGTTTGATCTGTATACAAATGTGCTGAGCTTTTTTGTGCCCGTGGGGATCCTTCTCATGCACATCACCTATTTCCTGCCCGTCGTCGGAAAGCCCTTCCTTTCCATGGGGCTTATCGTCTCGGCAAATGTGCTGAATCTTCTTCTGGATGTCCTCTTTATCCGCGGATTGGAAATGGGATGTGAAGGTGCGGCGCTTGCTACGGTCGTTTCCTATTTCCTTGTTTTTATTGCTGCATTATTTATCTGGCGTTTCGGGAAAATACCTTTATCCTTACGCAAAGCCGGGATCCCGGGGCAGAGTGTAAAGGAGATCGTGAAAAAAGGACTGCCTTCCGGAAGCGTGCAGGCAGGATATCTCATAACGACGGTTTTTTGCAATCATTTCATGAATCTGGCCTTCGGTGTTAACGGCGTTGTGGTCATGGCCCTCTTTTCCCAGATGGATTCCGTGATCTCCATTGCGCTTACGGGGATCGTGGACAATAATGCATCCTTTGCGGCCATGCTGAAAGGAGAGGGGGACTATTACGGAATCCGCAGTCTGAGCAGGCGCGTCACTTTGCTGATCGTACTTGTCTGTTCGGGCCTGTCAATCCTCTTCATGGCATTTTCAAATGAACTTGCCGCGGTATTTCGCATAAATGATCCGGAAGCGCTGGATTTGATCGGCAAACTGATCCATATTTACGTCCTGTATTATCCTCTTCGCAGTATCCTTCTTGTGCTGAGGGATATCTACAACACCCTTGACCGAAGCCTGTATGCCACGCTGCTTGGCGTATTGGACAAGGTGGTATCCGTCCCTGTTACGGGAGGAATACTGTATCTTCTGTTCGGCGGGTACGGGCTTATCGCGGCATTTCCGGTGAGCATGATCCTAATCCTGTGTCTCATCGCCGGGGTCAATCGCCGGATCGTACGAAAGTCAAAGGGCAGATATTCGCCCGTGCTGCTTCTGGATAAGGAGTATCCCCTGAAGGCTCTCTGCAGTTATTCCGTGAAATCTCTGGAAAATGTGGCAGATATCGGGCAGTGGATAGGGAAAAGCTTTGCCGACAATGCTTTGGATCCGCAGATCGCAGATAAGATATGCCTTGCCGCTGAGGAGATGGGGGTATACATCATCGACTGGTGCGGAGCGGACACCGCGGTGGATTTTCTGATCAGTACAAATGGGAATGATTACATCCTCACCTGCAGAAGCTCAGGAGAGCCCTTTTTCCCCATAAAGAGGGGAGATGGAGTAATGTCACCGAATGAACGGCTCCTCACCGGGTTGTTCCGCATCAGACATGAATACATTTTTGGTCTCAATTCCACAAGTCTTACGATAGGAGCTGGGAAAACTTGAAAAAGAAAATTGTTGTCGTCGAACCCATGTCCACGGCCTTTAACTTCATTGAAGATATCCGGAAGAGAGGTTATGAGCCGGTGATTCTCGAAGCCTATATCCCCGAAGGATATGCCCGAAGGCTGATGGACGAGGAACGGAAAATCAAATACGCAAGGATTCCTTACCCGATCAGGATCCTGAAGGAAAACCCGGATTATTATGTGACCCTACAGGAAGTGCGGAGCCTTGACCCGCTTCTCGTGCTTGTGGGCGGAGAAGAGGGGGTTATCCCGGGTACCCGTCTGGCAAACGATCTGGAACTTGTGGGAAATCCTTCTTCCAACATCCCTCAAATGACCCGGAAAAGCGTCATGCATAGCACCCTGAGAGACGCAGAAGTGCGATATATTCGTGGGGAAGAGGTGTCCACCCTGGAAGACTGTCTCCGGTTTATGGAGAAAACGGGGAGTGAGGACCTGGTGCTGAAACACGTGCACGGTGTTGCTTCCGTTGGCGTGCATCTGGTTCACGGCAGAGAGGAATTGGAGGCTTCATTCCGGCAGGAAGAAACGGCTGAGAATATGTTCGGAGAGACAAAGAACCCTCTGCTTTTGCAGGAGCGGATCTTCGGCGAAGAGTATATCGTCAATACCATCAGCCGAAACGGTATACCGGCGCTGACTTCCGTATTCCGGTATTTTAAGAAGCAAATGCCGTCGGGAGCAATCATTTACAGGGGTCTTGAAGCCGTAACGGAGCTGGGACATAAGGAAATGGAGTTGGTGGAATACGCCCTTCAAACCGTCAGGGTGCTGGGGATCACAGACGGCCCCGTCCACGGTGAGTATATGATGGACGAAAAGGGCCCTGTGCTTATCGAAGTCAACTGCCGCGTGATGGGAGGGAGTGTTCCCGCCGGATTTCTTGATAAAGTGTTCGGATATCATGAAACGGATGTGGTACTGGATTGTATGCTGGACGATGAGGTGCATAAAGTGTTTCTGAAGAAACCATACCACCCGCGGAAAAAAGGCTATGTTAAGGATTTTTATTCCGACAGAGAGAAAACCATTTCCTCATCGGGAATCATCCCAATCCTTCTCCATATGAAAAGCTTTTACTCCGGATGGGTGGAGAATGCCGGGAAGATAGACACGATCCATGAGACTGTCGATCTTGAGACGGAGACAGGCTGTGCGTATCTGGTTCATGACGACGAGGAAACGGCGAAAAAAGATTTCGATCTGCTTATGTACATTGAGGAAAGATACCCGAACCTGCTGCATTCGGACACTCCGCTTTTTCTCCCACCGGAAGAGGATTCGGAAATTTCGCCGGAGATTATGGATATCTTAAGCAGAGATACCGAAACACTGATCTCCGACATCCTTTCATTTTATGAGAATGGCGCCAAAGGAGATCCGGTGGTTCCGGAAAAGCTGCTAGATGCCAACCCGTATAATCGGGAGATCATGGATTTGCTCAGGCGACTAAGCTTACAGTAGTACGACGTTAATAAATAAATGACACAAATCGGCTTCAGGTGACTATAGTTACCCGAAGCCGATTTGTTTTGATTTGAGATAATGAACCATCAGAGCATTATTTGCTGCCACGTGCTTCTTTGTTCTCGTATTTACCTTTCACAGAAAGACCAATCGTTCCGTCTGCGATTAGAGCGGTAACGTAGCCCGTAAAGCTGAAATCAAATCCGATATTCACCATATTGATGACCGATAGGATCAATGCTAATAGATCTAATCCGAGTATAACATAGAAAAGGATCCACGTTTTCTTTTTCCCGAGGTCCTTCCAAAAGACAAGGATCAGAAGATCTATGGCTTTAAAAGTATAAAGAATGCAAATGACGATTATTAACGGATTGACAGTATAAAAACACAGGTTGACGATGATCGACAGGACACATACTCCGACGTGCAGGAACATAAAGGCTTTATAGAAGACTGCGGCCTGCTTGCTGTAATCTTTTATAATGTATACCGTCCCCATAATAAGCATTGAAAGGATCACTGCCATCAGAACGATATTTGTAATGTTTGAGAACAACGCAGTCGATGTTTCGGAGCCGACAGCCTCGATAATGAAGTGTACCGCACCGCCTATGGTGCCGAACATCATGAGAAACATAAGGATCAGATGAGATATTGTAACAGGACTTCTTTTTTGCATAATAACCGAATTCCTCCCTTCACAGTTTAAAATATAACAAAACCAAGAGGTTTGTTCAAGTGATTTCTCGATGCGGTCACTGTCAAGTAACCCTTTTTTGCTCAATCCTTCCACTGACGGAATCGCTGCTCTTTTCTATGGAACCTTGCTTGGGTTTCTGTCAAACATATTCTATTGTATAATTTCAGGATAATGAAATAAATCGATCGGAATTTGCAGAGCCTGTTTTTTATGATCGGGATATATGGAGACGGTTATTCGTTTTTGGGGATATGATGTAAGGAAGCTCTTGTTATGATCGACGTGTTGATTTACAATTGATA
>CAJOQP010000063.1 GCA_905236515.1 uncultured Oscillospiraceae bacterium
GTATCGTCAATGCATATCAAAAGAGATTTCTGCATCGTTATTCTGCGGAGACAGACACTTTGGCTGCCCGCATCTCATCTCCTTCCATCATGGCTTCCGCCAGTTCTTCGCTGACGGGATAATCATAAAAGGTATCATAATAGGAAATCAGTTCCTCGGCAAAATCAATGGGATAAAGATCCGGATGCAGAAGATTCATCAGCCACATCAGAGCCAGCGGCGTTTCGGAGCTGGTGGGATGTCCCATGCGCGAGACGCCTACGGGAATCTGGTACACTTCACCTTCCCGAACACAGCGCAGACCCTGCCATTTGTCATCGGTGAGAATATAGTCATCTACTCCGGCCTCATTGCATATGATCATATCCGGATCCCAGTTGTAGATCTCTTCCAGTGTCGTATAGCTTTTGTTTCCTTCCTGTTCCAGTTCTCCGGAAACCGAGACATTCTCTGCTCCGGTGAGAGCGATCCACTGGGCACAATACCCGTCCTTTTCGTCAGTACGAACCGCCTCGTTAACGGCGTGATAAAGACGTACCGGAGTTCCGGTATATTTCCCGGCCGCCTTGGCAACATCCGCATAGACCGAACGACACCATGCGGTATACTGCGCTGCTTTTTCTTCGGCACCGAAAGCTTTTCCAAGAACTTCTATGGCATTCAGCTGAGATTCCAGACCGTCATATTCGATCACGATATAGGGGATCCCCATGGTGTCCATTTTCTGCCGTTCATCGGGATCGGCATAAAGCTCCCCGTTTACGATGAGAAGATCCGTATCCTGTTCCAGAATCTCCTCGGCGTTGATGGAACCGCTGCTCTTCACGACGATCGCATCCGCAACGGAAGGGCAGATGGAGGCCAGAAGGAAGCTGCGGGTCATGTTGTTGCAAGCCGTAGTGATCGTATCTCCGGCACCGAACATGACAATATAGGCGCCGGAAAACGGACAGACACAGCTGACCGACTGAGGATCAGCCGGAACGGACACGGTACGGCCTGCGCAGTCCGTGACCTCTATGGTATCGGCAGCCTGTTCCGAGACTTGCGTACCGCACCCGCTGAGCATGGTCACCATAAAGGAGAAGACCAGCGCAAGGATAAGAAATGTTCGTTTGTTCAAAATCAATCACCTACAATGGATGGCGCAGCAGAACGGTCTTTTCTCCGTCTGAGTCCAGTATTTTTGCTTCAATACCATATACGTCCCGAAGCAGCTCCGTTGTGATGCAGTTCTCCGGTGTTCCGAAAGCTGCAACGGAACCCTTTTTCAGGAACATGGTCTGAATGTTGATGTGCTTGTTTTCCAGATAAAAGGCCTGTTGCGGGGCATGAGTGGCGATCACCATGGTGATTCCATGCTCCCGGGACAGCGTACAGACCGTGTCCAGAAGCATCAGCTCGTTGCGGTAATCCAGATGTGCAGTCGGCTCGTCCATCAGGATCAAAGGGGCGTCCTGGCAAAGAGCCCGGGCGAGAAGTACCAGTCGCAGTTCGCCTCCGGAGATGGTGTTATACGGACGATCGGCCAGTGCTTCGATTCCGACCTGTTTCAGCGCCTGCTCACAACGGACACGATCATCCTTTGTGGGAGAGCCGAAGGGGGAGAGATACGCAGTGCGTCCCATGAGGACCGCTTCCCGGACAGTATACGGAAACGTAACCGCATGGTTCTGCGGAACATAGGCGACATGACGGGCGATGATTTTCCGGTCCATTCCGGACAGGCCCTTTCCGTTCAGCAGGATCGTTCCGGTATCCGGCACATGAAGACCGAGAACCGTGTCGAGAAGGGTACTCTTTCCGCTTCCGTTGGGTCCCATGACACACAGTACCGTTCCAGGAGCGACATCAAAGGACACATCCCGAAGTGCCGGAACACCGCCATAGGAGAAACTCAGATGTTTTACCTGAAGCATCATGACCAGCTCCCTCCTTTCGTTTTCTTCAGCAGATAAACGAAGAACGGTGTCCCGATAAGGGCACAAAGGATCCCGATGGGAAGTTCCGAACGGGTAATAGTCCTGGAAAGGATGTCGATCAACGTCAGAAAGCAAGCACCAAGAGAAATGCTCACCGGAATTAAGCGAGTGTTGTCGTTGCCAACCAGCATCCGGCCGATATGCGGGATCACAAGGCCGACCCATCCGATGGTGCCGCTGATGCACACTGCCGAAGCGGTGGCAAGGGTCGCGCCGCCGATGATGAGAAACTGCCACAGCTTCACATCAACTCCCAGGGCCGAAGCTTCCTTTTCGCCCATGGACAGAATATTGATGCGCCAGCGGGCAAGAAAGATCATGATAATTCCTGCCGTCATGGGAATGAAAGCGTAAAAATGGGAATAATTGATGGATGCAAAGCTTCCCATGAACCAGAAGGTGATAGTGGGAAGCTGACTGTACGGATCCGCGATGAATTTCATAATGGAGATCAGCGCGGCAAAAAAGCTGGAAACGATCACACCCCCCAGGATCAGCGTCACGGATGTGGTGACATTGGAGATGCGTCCGGCAAAATAACTGAGGATCACAGCAAGTACTGCGAAGACGAAGGCAAACCCGTAAGTAAAGGCGCCTCCGCCAAAGAAAACGATAGCGAGACAGGCGCCGAACCCCGCACCATTGGAAACGCCGAGGAGTCCGGAGTTGACCAGCGGATTGCGAAACACCCCCTGAAATGCAGCGCCGGAAACTGCAAGCGCGGCACCGCACATGGCAGAAGCCACCGCCCGGGGAAGCCGCAGATACCATACCACCCGGAGCTGTTCCGGGGAGACGGCATCGGGAGAAAGCAGTGCCTGCAGCGTTTGCCCGGCATCCATGGAATACCGTCCGGCAAACAGGGACAGTACGATGGTCAGAACGGGCAGCAGTATTAAACTGAGAGAAAACATAGCTTTTTTCATGGCCGCTGTCCTCGGTTGTCATATGAGCAGATCATCATATTAGTTTAAGAATAATTAATACCCTTAAATTATATCCATTTCAGAATAATAGCACAACCAATATCAGGAAAAACAACAGGGAAA
>CAJOQP010000064.1 GCA_905236515.1 uncultured Oscillospiraceae bacterium
CTTTAAGATCAGGCTTTTGCCTTCTTCTGGTGGGACAGAGTCTTGATGGCAGACACGACCAGAATGAGGGCGAGGATCACCAGAACGGCGGACCAGATCATCTGGAACCAGTCGCCCCACATGGCGCCGTTGGCACCGATGAGGTTGACCTTTGCGACGATGGTCAGGCACAGGGAGGTGATGGTAGCCACCAGCATGAATGCCATGGGGAAGTAGAACATCTTGTTGTTCTTGCCCACTTCGCCGAGCCAGGTGGCGACTGCCAGCATGGCGATACCGGCCAGCAGCTGGTTGGCAGCACCGAACACGCCCCAGATCTGGCTGAGCTGCAGATAACCGAAGCTGCAGCCGACGATGACCATAAGAAGGGTAGCTACAAGAGGATTGGCAAAGAACTTGCGAATGCCCTTGAGGTCAGAGTATTTCTGTCCTTCGGGGATGAACAGCTCACTGAACATATACCGGGCCAGACGGGTACCGGAGTCCAGAGAGGTCAGAGCGAAAACAGAAACAGCAAGAGTCAGAAGAGTGTATACGACACTGTAGGATTTCTCCCCGGCGAAAGAAGCGACCATGGTAGCAATACCGCCCGCGAAGATGGTGGGAGGAGCATTCATGGAGAAGGTATCGCCGCCAAAGACGTCGACCTGCTTGCTGACGACGCCCACTGCAATCAGAGCGACGACTGCCAGAGCAGATTCAATGATCATAGCACCGTAACCGATGGGCTTTGCATCGCGCTCGCTGTTAAGCTGCTTGCCGGTGGTACCGGAAGCGATCAGCGCGTGGAAGCCGGAGCATGCGCCGCATGCAACGGTGATGAACAGTGTCGGGAAAAGCATGTTGCCGTTGGCAAGCTTCCATCCGGTGTAGGCGGGAAGTTCCACATTCATGTTGGAACCGAAGACGCCTACGATGGCAAGGATCATCATGCCGTAAAGCAGGAAGGAAGACAGGTAGTCACGGGGCTGCAGCAGCATCCAGACCGGAAGCAGAGAAGCTACCGTGATATACACTGCAACGAAGATGACCCAGAAGGTACGGTTGAAGTTCAGTCCGACGTTCAGACCGAGAAGAACGATTCCGATAACGCCCAGAACACCGATGATGGTAGCAGGGCCGATGGGGAAATTCTTCCGATAAACGAAGAAACCGAAAATGAAAGCCAGCACAATGAACAGCAGGGAAGTCATTGCGGTTGCTGCGTTTGCGGAAACATTGTCCAGACCGCTGGTAACAGCGGGGAGAGCCGCCTCGCCTTCCGGTGCGACAGAGGTAAAGGTTCCAGCCACAACGGAGGTGAAGGATGCGATAACGAGGATCAGAACGGCCAGGGCGAAGACGATGAACAGACGTTTCGACTTAACGCCCATGGTGTCGCCGATAACTTCGCCGATGGATCTTCCGCCGTGACGAATGGATGCAAACAGTGCACCAAAGTCATGCATACCGCCAAAGAAGATACCGCCGATCACGACCCACAGGAGGACGGGAACCCATCCGAACACCGCTGCCTGAATCGGTCCGTTGATCGGGCCGGCACCGGCGATGGATGAAAAGTGGTGCCCCATCAGTACTGCGGGGTTGGCAGGAACGTAATCCTTGCCGTCATAGTTGGAATGGGACGGAGTCTCCCGGTTGGGATCGACGCCCCACTGCTTCGCCAGCCAGCCACCGTAGCAAACATAGCCGATGGCAAGGACAACGACAGCAATAACGAGAATCAGTATTGCACTCACGCTTTTTCACTCCTTATATGCTTTTTGCTGTTTGCGGGCTAGTGCCGGTCCGCAAACAGTTCTTTAAAAAATTTGTTCATGTCATGACCGTCCCGGTTGGTGCCGTAGGCAGATTCCTGAAGATCGATCCATCCGGCTTTCAGGATCGTGAATCCGTGAAGATTCAACCGATAGCTTTTGCTGAACCGGAGCCTGCGGATGTGTCTGCGAACCTCTTCGCTGACGGTATCCGCCACAAAAACGGTATGGACATTGGAATAATTGTGCTCTGCATGCGGGTGGATCAGAGGGAGCGCGGTATCCAGTGCAGACTGAACACAGCGGTCGATCATGTCCGTGCCAAACCATGGAGCTGAGTAGACGAAAACATATTCGTTCGTTTCATTGGACCAGATCTTGGCAGGCTTGATCAGGAAGTATTTTTCTCCCCGGGAATGGAAATCGGCCCGAAAGGCCAGCGGCAGATCGCCGTTTTCATCTCCGGGCAGCAGATCATAATACATTTCATAGGATCCCTTCAGGTCTTCTATGAACTGATTACGGTCAAAAGCCATAAAACCCCTCCGGATTCACAAACAAGAGTTATTGAAAGTGCACATAAAAAGATTGCAATTTTGTGTATTTCGTTAGTTAATATACACCTGTAATTGGTAAAAAGCAATACTGTTTGTATCAATAATGTGATTTCTTTATCAAGGAAAAAGGGAGCGGGAATGAACTGTTTTCGACGTCTCTCCGCTGACTGGGATCAGATTTGGCCCGTCGTGGAATCGAAACGAAAGAAAAACTTCAAAAAATTATAATTTTTACTGGCAAAATGAGACGGTAACGCATAATATATATTTGAATGTAAATATACGCCGTATCACCGGCGACAGCAAAGTAGAGGTTCTATGGAATATCAATTCTGTGTTCCGTGTCTTCTGGGGCTGGAAGGTCCTATCGCATCGGAACTGAAACATATGAAACAGGAGCAGGTCCGTTCTGAAAACGGACGAGTCTATTTCCGGGGAGACGCTGCGTCCCTGGCGAGAGCCAATATCCGTCTCCGTATCGGAGAACGGGTGCTGGTGGAGCTGGGACGTTTCCGCGCCACGACCTTTGATGAGCTTTTTGAACAGACTAAGGCACTCCCGTGGGAACAGTTTCTTTCCGCCGACTCCGAGTTTCCGGTAAAGGGATACAGTCTCAACTCCACGCTGTTTTCCGTTTCGGACTGCCAGAAGATCATTAAGAAAGCCGTGGTGGAACACCTGAAGACCCGGTATCATCTGGAGTGGTTCCCGGAAAACGGAGTCCGTTATCAGATCCAGTTTTCCATTATGAAAGATGAAGTGTCCATGTGTCTGGACACTACGGGAGACGGACTCCATAAACGGGGATACCGGCCGGCGCATAATGCGGCACCTTTGAAGGAGACGCTGGCTGCGGCAATGGTCTCACTGGCTCATTACCGCGGGCGGGAAGAGATCTGTGATCCGTTCTGCGGCAGCGGAACAATCCCCATCGAGGCCGCGCTTACCGCAAAAAACAGAGCGCCCGGACTGGAACGCTCCTTCCAGGCGATGCAGTGGCCGCAGTTTCCGGCGGAAGTATGGGAAGAGGAACGGGAACTGGCACGCAGCCAGGAATTCCGCGGCGAATATCGGATCCTGGGAACAGATATCGATCCCAAAGCAATTGAGATCGCCCGGGAAAATGCCCGTCGTGCCGGGGTGGATGATGTGGTCCAATTTGAAGTGGCGGATGTTCGAACCTTCTCCCGGAACAGTGAGAAGGGGATCATCATTACGAATCCGCCCTACGGCGAGCGGCTTATGGAGCGTACCTCGGCGGAGGAGCTTTACCGTGTGTTCGGAGAACGGTACCGGGAGAGCAGCGGATGGGATCTGTTCCTGCTGTCGTCTCATCCGGATTTCGAGCGATTCTTCGGACAGAATGCAGATAAGAAACGGAAACTCTATAACGGAATGATCCCATGTAATTTATATATGTACCGCCGTAATGTGAGGGCTGGCGGCTGAAATATCAACTGTGTGAGGAAAAGGAAAGGGAACAAAAAATATGAAACATCTGTTTGTTATTAACCCAGTGGCAGGCGGAACCAACCGCTCTACCGAGATTTATGAGAAAGTGAAAAAAGCGTTTGAAAACCGGGAAGACTCTTTTGAGGTCTATATCACAAACGCACCTCAGGATGCCATCGAAGCAGTGCGGAAGCGTTGCGAGACCGGGGAGGAGCTGCGGATCTATGCCTGCGGCGGTGACGGTACATTCAATGAATGCTGCTGCGGCGCTGCCGGTTTTAAAAATGCTGCGGTCACACCGTTTGCCAATGGAACCGGCAACGATTTCATCAAGACGTTCGGTGAGGACAAACAGTATTTCTTCCAGCTGGAAAACCTGCTCAACGGTACGGTCAAGCCCATCGATCTGATGGATGTAAACGGAAGAATGTGTGTGGATATCGCCTCCGTGGGCATCGATGCCCGGATCGGAACGGATGTGCACAAATACAGCAAGATCCCTCTGATCGGCGGTGCGACCGGATATATCACCAGTCTCGTGGTCAATGTAATTAAAGGCCTCGGGCAGGAAATGAAGATCGAAGCAGGCGATGTGAAAGCGGAGGGAAAGTATTCTATGGTCACCTGCTGCAACGGCAACTTCTATGGAGGCGGCTTCAATCCCATCAAGGATGCCAATCCTGCCGACGGACAGATGAACGTCCTTCTGACGAAAAACATTTCCCGCCTGCAGGCAGCCGGTCTCATAGGCGCGTACGGTGACGGCCGTTATTATGAGGTCCCGGATGTGATCACCCGCGTGGATACCAACAAGGTTCATGTGAAACTGGACAAAGTCAGCGTAATCAACATCGACGGAGAGGCCATTTATACCGATGATCTCACCGTGGAACTGATTCCCGGCGCCGTGAATTTTATCGTTCCGGAAGGAATGACGTATTTCGACAAGAAACCGGAATAACGGATACGAGAAGAGTTCAAACGAATTATACGATGCAATCAGCGGAGAGCGGAAACGCTCTCCGCTGTGTTTTTCCGTGGAATACGGGAGGGAACAGATACGGCAGAAAGCAACGGGAAAAAATCCTGTAATTTTTTCCGGGAAAAGACTTGAAAAATATGAAATGTATGCTATTATAATCACCGTTAGCACTCATTTTGATTGAGTGCTAAACCCACGAATAAACAATTTGATTCAAATATTAGGAGGTAATCGACATGAAACTTACACCGTTGGCAGACCGCGTTGTTCTGAAACAGGAAGAAGCGGAAACCAAGACTGCAGGAGGCA
>CAJOQP010000065.1 GCA_905236515.1 uncultured Oscillospiraceae bacterium
CCGAAAAAAGATGGAAAGAGACGGATGGAGAGAGGACGTGATTCTCACCCATACCTGTCCGTATTCCGTCCGGCCTCTGGAAAAATTCGTGCCGGGGATCCAACAGGAGGGAGTAGACACCTCTATGGAGGACTTTCTGGAAGAGGTCTTGCAGAAAGCTTCCTTTAACCAATGGTTCTGCGGCCACTGGCATGTGGAGAAGACAGTTGGAAAGATCCGGTTCCTATCCCACGATGTGGTGCTTCTGTGAGACCCGGGAAAATGGATAATAATGAAATCGGCTGTACCAATGATGACGGTACAGCCGATAATCTTTTTTAATCGAGAAAATCCCGGAGCCGTTTGCTGCGGCTGGGATGGCGCAGTTTGCGCAGTGCCTTGGCTTCGATCTGACGGATACGTTCACGGGTGACGTTGAATTCTTTGCCCACTTCTTCCAAGGTGCGGGTGCGTCCGTCCTCCAGACCGAAACGGAGTTTCAGGACACGCTGCTCTCTTTCCGTGAGGGTGTCCATGACCTCCAGCAGTGCCTCGTTGAGAAGAGACTGGCTGGCGGCTTCGGAAGGTTCCGATGCGCCTTCGTCGGAGATGAAGTCTCCCAGATGGGAATCTTCTTCCTCACCGATAGGAGTTTCCAGAGAAACAGGCTCCTGAGCGATCTTCAGAATATCCCGGACCTTATCAGCGGGCATGCCCAATGCCTCGGCGATCTCCTCAGCGGAGGGATCATGGCCCAACTCCTGCAGCAGCTGCCGGGATGCGCGGACCACCTTGTTGATGGTCTCCACCATATGTACCGGGATGCGGATGGTACGGGCCTGATCGGCAATGGCACGGGTAATGGACTGACGGATCCACCATGTGGCATAGGTGGAAAACTTATAGCCCTTGGTATAATCGAATTTTTCCACTGCCTTCATCAGACCGAGGTTGCCTTCCTGGATCAGGTCCAGAAACAGCATGCCGCGACCCACATAACGTTTGGCAATGGATACGACCAGACGGAGGTTTGCTTCGGTCAGTTTCTGACGGGCCAGGTCATCGCCTTCCGACATGCGTCTGGCAAGATCCTGTTCCTCTTCCGGAGTGAGAAGGGGCACCTTTCCGATCTCCTTGAGGTACATACGAACCGGATCATCTGTGGCGATATTCTCCTCCACGTTGGAGGCGTTCGCCATTTCCTCGTCGGTAACCTCTTCAATGGTGGACAGTTCCTCGCTGTCGGGAACATGGTCTTCATCGACGGGAGGAAGCTCGTCATCGCTGATTTCCAGCATGACATCAGAGGAGTCCAGCTCTTCACGGAATTTATCCATGTCTTCCTGACTCATGCCCAGTTGACCGAGTGTGTTGAAGTCCTTTGCGGACAGAGATCCGGTCTTTCCGGCTTTCTCCCGCAGTTCCGCCAGTTTCTTTTCCAGCTTCTCGTTGACTTCTTCCGCGTTATTCTCTGCTACGGAGGGAGTCTCTTCCTCCACGACCTTCTTTTTGCGGCCGCGTTTTTTCGGCTTCTCCGCAACGGCTTCTTCCGGAACGGTCTCTTCCAGTACTTCGTTTTCCAGTTTATCAGTCATAAAAATTGCAGGTTCCTTCCTGATGTTGTTGCCAATTTCACAAATAGACATGATACCATTAAAAAAACGGGGATTCAATAACGAACCCCCGAAATCCGGAAAAAGTTTTGGAAAAAGGCATGGCTGGGAGGGCCATGCCTTCTAAAACGTGCTATCAGTAGTAAACCGATGGATTGTTGACGATCTCCATGCAGTAGGAAGTGATGATCTGAGCCACTTCCGCACGGGTTGCGGTGGCACCGGGATCGATGACCATTCCGCCGCGTCCTGCAATGAGATGCTTGCCCGCGGCCCAGGCCACACCCTTCTGGGCCCAGCTGGAGACGCTGGCGCAGTCGGAGAAGGTATCCAGACTCATGTGGATCTGCCGGTTCCGCGCATTATCATGACGTGCGCCGGTATATCCCATGAGAATGACAGCCAGCTGCTCTCTCGTCACGTTGTCATTGGGACGGAAAGTCCCGTCTTCAAATCCGGCGACGATGTTATTGGCGGCACACCAGTTGACGGCGTCCTCATACCAAGAGCCCTTCACCACATCGGAGAACCGGGAGGCACCGCCGGAATGCTTGCCGGCCATGGCATAGAGGATCTGTGCGATCATGGCGCGGGAGAGGTTGCTGCCGGGGGAGAAGGAACTGCCGCCGGTGCCGGCCATCAGACCGTTAGTGAGCACGTAATCCACTTCCTCGTGATACCATGCCTTTCCGGAGACGTCCTTCAGGGACTTGCTGGGGCAGTTGGCATCGCTGGAGGCGCCAAACTTGTCGATCTGGTTGAGTGCGCGGACATAGAACTGATGGACATTGTCGGGATTCTCATTGAAGAATCCACCAGCAAATCCGATATGGTCCATGTTCTGCATGGGCATGATGTACCACTGTCCGGGCTCACAGGCCATACCTTCCACATAGGAAGTGTGTTTGTCGTAAATACGGTTGCCTTTATCATCCAGGCGGAACGGGCAGTAGCCGGAGACCATGTTCACCATGCCGTCGTTCGGCTGCCATTCCCGGCCGAGACGCTGGGAAGGCACATTGATCGTGGTCATGTTTTCCGCATATCCGTCCAGGAAGGATCCCTTCGTGGAGGTATCCAGTTTGCCCATGTTGGCGGACATGGGACGGAAGAGGAGCCATTCACGATCGGTTGGGATGTTATCACCGATGGCTTTTCCGATATCCGTTACGCAGCCGTAATACAGCTGATAGTAGATGTTGGGCTGCAGCTGCAGCTCTTTGTTCATCCAGGTGGCCCGGTCGACCCAGAGATCATCCAACGCGTTGTCATGGTGATCCATGTAATCGGAATTGAGAACACGGAGGATGCCCTGCATAAGGGTCTCGTTTTCTTCTTTATAGATATGGAAGTGATCCAGATGGGGGTCATAGATCCCCTTGAAGTCAGTGACTTCCAATGCGCTGCTGAGATAATGTACCAGACCGGTGATAAATTCACGCATGAACGGGTTGGCCTCACAGAAGTCTGATCCGTTGCTGGGCGCCACCAGCATGGTCACGGAATAGATCCAGTCAGACTTGCCGCCTTCAAAGAAGGGACTGACAGTTTCGCCGGCGGCCTTGGCTGCTTCCACTTCCTCCTGCCGTCCGTCGGAGAGGATGTCAACGAAGGTGCGCTCGGTAGCACCGCCGAAGCTGTGGCCAAAAAGATTGAGTTTGTTGGTGGCACTCCAGTTGTAGCCCTCCAACAGCCCCCGTCCGGTGTAATCACGGCCGTAGCGTTCATGGCCGTATTTTTTTGAGTGGGCAATGCCGTAGTCGGTGCGTGTACCGGTGAGCTCGGCATACAGTTCACAGGCACGGTCCCAGGCGCTGCACATGGGGCCCAGAGCCGGTTTTACCACGTTGTATCCCTGACTTTCCAGCCAGGTGGCGGTGTCACCGGTGGTCATGCCCATATGCGGCAGGATCTTATCCAGAGTATCATACTCACCCCATCCCAGATATCCGTGAATGAATACCATGGGATAGTCCTTGGAAGGAGTTCCCGTATTGTTTCCGCCGGAAGATGATGCCGCGGATACCGGGAACACCAGAAGGCTCATCATCAGTGCCAGACATACGATGACAGCCAGACTCTTGCTGCTCTTTTTCATTCTTTCCCCTTTCTTCTCTTTCGGATCTGTTTCCCCTCAGATCCTTTTTTCCGTTTCTCTCCAGGCTGAAAACCAGCCTATAATGCTATCTTAAGGATTTAAAGCGGCAGATACAATGTTCCAGCAGCGTTTTCATGGTTTTAGACAAAAAATGCCATTGTGTATAGATAAATTGAATAATATGTGAGAAGGAAAAAAGAAACCCCGAAGACTGGAAAACAGCCTTCGGGATGTGTTTTTTCGGATGATCAGAACTTTTCACGGTGAATGGGAGGTTTGGTAAGCTCCGGTTCCCCGGAAGGATCCGGCACCTTTGCCGGGATCCCCAGAGACAGGATGGCTTCGACGGCGTAGTGTTCCGGGATGTGCAGCAGATTCCGGACGTTCTCTTCACAGGTGGCAGTTGCCCCGGATCGAAGCCGGCACTGAACCCAGCAGGAACCTATGCCAAGATCCACGGCCTGCAGCTGCATGTAGGTCATAACGATAGAGGCATCTTCGATCCATACATCCGACCGGAGAGTATCGCCCAGGACCACGATGGCGCATGATGCCTGTGCCAGCATGCCGCTTCCCCCGTTTTTGCACCGGGAAAGCGCTTCCAGGGTGCTGCGGTCCGTAACAGTGATGAGTTCCACCGGACGGATATTCCGGCTGCTGGGAGCCAGAAGCCCGGCTTTCAGGATGCGTTCCAGATCCTCCGCGGAGACCGGATCTGAGGAATAGAGCCGGACGCTGCGTCGCCGGCGGATAAGTTCGGAAAAAGTCATAGTGGCACCTCGATGAAAAAAGCGGAAAAAGCGCAGCCTTTTCCGCAAAATATTTGTGTTATTGCTTCCAGCTGGAACCCCAGCCGTCTTCCGGGACATCTTCCTCGTCCTGCTGCCAGGACCGCATGTCCGGCATGGAAGGGAGCATGGTCTCCAGCAGACCCTGATAGAAAGTGGTCAGACGGATCTCCCGGGCGACCGTCGGCAGATTGCAGGCCCAGCCGTACAGCAAAAACGCGCCGTATTTACGGTCGTAGTGATCCGAGTCGGTGCGATGACGGTACACAAGATCCCGCCCGCACTGCATCCATTGATCCGGCAGATCATTGAAATGATAAAACCGTTTCATGGTGACACTGATCTCCCAGTCGCCAGTCTGGGAAATGGCTTCCACCCCGTAGCCCCGCTGATGCATCTCGTACAGCGCGGGAAACAGAGTCTGATCATATGCAGGCTCCGTATTATCCATCGGGTCCTCCGGCAGGAGAGAGGATGCTTTAGTGTTCTCTGTCATATGATCACCTCCTGTGTGATGGTCCATCTTGTGTTGTATACTCTACTGGTTTTTCGGAAAAAGTCAAGAAAGAGTCACGCTCCGGTGCGGGATCCGATCACAAAGCCGGTCCAGGCACCATCTTCCGGTGCATCGGAGATACAGTTTTTGTAATTGACTGTCCCGTTTCCGCTGCGCCATTTGGACGCTTCGAAGGAAATGGTCCCCAGCGTAGAGGAGGACATGCCGGAGGAAATGGTGAACAGCAGTCCATTATTCCATTTCAGATCACTTAAATGGATGTAACCTGTATCCATCAGTTCATTGATGGACAGTTCCAGAGGAACGGCCTTGTGCCGGCTGGCAAACACCCATGCAATGGCAGACCGTTCCGCGGCAGTCAGGGATCCTGGGGCGTCGCTGAGATCCACGCTGATGTATTCGATGTCATCATTGAGTTCCGTGTTGTCATACCAAAGGGTATCCAGCACCTTGAGATACAGGGAGCACAGATCGTAAAAGGCTCCGTCGGTACTGCGGGTCATGCTCTTGCGGCTGGTGGGAACGGACAGGGAACGGGCGCCGGAGATACGGGCCGGTATGGTCTCTTCCACCAGACCGGAATACGCCACATCCACCATCATTCCGTTGGCGAGATCCTCCAGGGAACCCTTTTTGCCCGCCACGGTGATCTCCAGCCCTTCTGTGGGGAGCTGGTAGACCTGGTCGCCCGCAAGGATCAGCGATCCGGTGCCGGCGCCGTCGATGATGCGAAGATGCAGGCTCTGCTCTTCACGGCCGGCGCTCTTCCCGCAGGCGGACAGAAGCAGAACCATCATGCTCATAATTAAAATGGATGCGATGGTCTTTCTCATGGTGATCTCCTTTGGCCATCCCCTCGGCCAGAGAACCAGTTCGGTGGATCCTTTCTTCTGATTCTATTGTAGAACAATCCGCAGGAGAAAAACAGGGGGAAAACAAAAACCGCCGGGAAAAATCCCGGCGGAATAAAAGTGACTGTGATGAGATCAGGCGCCGTAGCACACCATGACACCGTTGAATTTATCGGCATGGAGAGATGCGGCGAAATTGACCTTGATGGTATGGTTGGCCGTGCCGCGGCCCAGGGGAACGAATTCCTTCTGATCGTAGGAATAAACCTGACCGTTGCTCCAGCGGAGACTGGTGTTGTCCATGGAGACGGTAACGATATTGATGCCGGTGGACAGAACAGTATCCACAAGAACATAGCCCGACTGGGAAGAGGGGACGTCCATGGAGTAGGTATCGCCGCTGCGCTGGAACTGATCCTTATTAAAATAGGTGATGTAGTCAAACTGTGTGACATTCCGATCAACGGGAGTGACTCTTCCCTGGAACCCCTTGCGGGCGGCGGCGTTCTGATCCACTACGCTCTTGATGGTGGCGGCATAGATCAGATGGCCGTCGTTATTGGGATGCAGTCCGTCCGAAGAGATGAGGGATCTGCCCTTCTGGGCATTGAATGCCATGGCGATATCCGCGATATCCACACCATAGTGGGAGCACAGACTTTCCATGATGCGCATCTTGTTGGATGGATTGTTGGAAGTATCCCGCTGGGTGTGTTCGGCCACCGCAACCATAGAGGCGTGGGGATACTTGGTGTGCAGAGCACGGAGCAGTGCCTCGTAATACAGGGCAAAGTTCAGCTCGCTGTCATTATGACCGTAGCAGACGACGATGAGATCATAGGGGATCTGATCGTCCAGAAGCTTGGTACGGGCATAGCCGTAGGTGCTGGCGGTGCCGGACAGTGCCTGATTATTCAGGTTGACCCTGCATCCGTACTGATCTTGCAGCCAGACTTTCAGGCGGTCGGCAAAGGCCAGAGATTTGCTGCTGGCGCCAACTCCTTCGGAGATGGAGTCACCGACGACAAGGAGATTGATGTTCTCATGATCTGCCAGTTTCTGATATCCGCTCTTGCCCTGAGTGATGGCATGGAGCATGGTGACCATTTGCGCACGGGTCATATCGGTTTTCGGCTGGAACAGATTGGAGCCCATGCCGGTCATGTATCCGGCAGTTACCATGGACTTGACAAAGCCCACAGCATACTCTGCGATGTTTCCGTCATCGGCAAAGCGGGACCGCCCGCCGACCTTCAGAAGACCGTAGGAACGGCTGAGGATCACTGCCGCCTGCTGGCGGGTCACAGGATCCTCGGGACCGAAATGCTCGGAATCATATCCGGCAATGATGCCAGCCCGGACGCAGTTTCGGACGGCGGGTCCGTACCATGAGGTCGCAGGGACATCCTGGAAGGATACCGGATTGGAGATGGCGTTCTGAATACCGCCCCAGGTGTTGCTCTGCAGTCCCAGCACCCGGTTCATGATTACCGAAAACTCAGCACGGGTCACGGAACGGTCGGGACGGAAGGTGCCGTCCTCGTATCCGGAGACGTAGCCGGCTGCCGAGGCCCAGTCCACTGACTCCGAGTACCACCGGCCTCCGGCCACATCGGAAAATGCGGCAGATACCGGAAATACAAACAGGGAAACGGCCAGGCACAATGCGATGGCCAGACTGCATATCTTACGTGTCTTTTTCATTCATAAATGTCCTTTTTTCTTCGATTCCGTCGG
Organism: uncultured Oscillospiraceae bacterium; assembly: GCA_905236515.1. Classification (GTDB taxonomy): domain Bacteria; phylum Bacillota; class Clostridia; order Oscillospirales; family Oscillospiraceae; genus UBA2922. The sequence goes on from CAJOQP010000065.1 coordinate 7,584, forward strand.
TCCCGGCAGGGGTTCCCCGAGACAGACTAGGCTTCAGTATACACTAAAATCGAAAGAAATAGGATTTTGTAACGAATGATTACAAATTCCTTGCGGCGGGAGTGGCCAGTGCGATGCGCTCGGTATGCTCACCCAGCAACTGCCCGGACAGCAGACAGTCCCGCACCATGCGAAAGACAGCTTTGGGGGCGTCCACCAGATAGCCCTTCTCGTCCAGATAGTAGATGTCCCGGTATCCCGCACCGGTCTCATCCAACCGGTAATTGCGTTCGTGAATCATGATAAAAAACTCCTTTGTTTTGTTCTTGATTCCATTCTAGCAAAAACCCTGTACAAAAATACCGACAAGTTGGAACCTGTCGTATTTTGTGTACAGGTCGATATCGGAGGCAGTGGTTAATTGTAAAAGTAAAAGTAGGCTTTCCTAAACACTTAAGTTTACAAAGGTCTCGTTTACTTTTACAAATCCTTTCCATTCAGTATTATTAAGATGCAGCTGCCTGGTGGGAAGGAGGTCTCAATGTCACAACATCTAACAGCTGCAGAACGAGGCATAATAGAGTCAGGATTATTGCAGGGTAATTCATTTGCTTATATTGGAAAAAAGCTGGATCGCTCCCCCACAACAATATCCCGGGAAGTACGAAAGAGACGGGCAATCGTAGCTCGAAGTAAAAATATTTACAACGATTGTCTTCTAAACAGCCATTGCCGAAGACTCAATGTTTGTCCCGACACAGGCTGTCAAGGCAAATGCCGATCCTGCCGGATTCATGACTGCACGAAATACTGCAAGGATTATGAATCTTGTATCTGTACTGAGTTGGACAAACCACCCTATGTATGCAATGGCTGTGTCTTTGAAAAGACGTGTAAAAAAGACCATGCTTACTATTCGGCATATAAAGCGCAGCGTGCTTATGAACACGAATTATCTGCAAGCCGAAAGGGTGTCCGAGCAACAGTAGAAGAGCTGGATCGATTAGATCGGATCATATCCCCATTGGTTCGACAAGGCCAGTCTCTTAACCACATTTTAGCCAACCACAAAGACGAGATTGGACTATCTGAAAAGACTTTATACAACTATGTCAATGCAAATGTATTTGAAGTAAAGGACATTCATTTGCCTAAAAAAGTGTCTTACAGACCCCGAAAACAGGAACGCCCAGTACTTTCTCGCAAAGAATACAAGTACCGGGCAGGACGTACGATAGAAGTTTTTAATGAGTTTCGTGAACAGAATCCGGATATTCCAATCATAGAAATGGATACCGTTAAAAGTGCCAGCGGTTGTGTAAAGTGTTTGCTGACCATGTCATTTGTGGCGAGCCAGTTCCTGATTGCCTTTCTTTTAAGGAACGGGAGTGCGACCAGCGTATTAGAAGTGTTTGATAATCTGACCGACAAACTTGGCGTGCAAACATTCCGGGAGCTTTTCCCCGTGATACTCACCGACAATGGTCCAGAGTTTAAAGACCCTCTTTGTTTGGAGCATTCCAGAACGAACTGCCTTCGAACACGAATCTTTTATTGTGATCCTCAGGCTTCATGGCAGAAACCACATATTGAACGCGTTCATGTGGAACTGCGAAAGATCATTCCGAAAGGAACTTCATTTTCTAAACTCACTCCATCGGACGTGACTCTTGCACTTCGACATGTGAATAGCGAACCGAGAGAAATACTTGACAACAAAACACCCTTTGACGTTTTCACAGGAAAAAACGAAAAGAAACTGCTGGATCTGCTTCACCTCTCACCAATTCCACCCGATGATGTGATGCTCAGCCATAAGCTTCTCAACCTGAGAAAACGTTAATTAACCATTCGTTTCACCAGGCAGCTTTTATACTTGCCTGCAGACGGGGGTTGCAGTTTCTTTTACAAAATTCTGACCGCCGTCTCGGTTTCGTGCGCTTATTGCTGTTGATTCCAGCAGTTTTTATTCACCTTTTGGTCATCTGACAACCATTCTATTTTGATTTTTATGGTTTATGCTCTTCTTGTCAAGACCAACCTGCATTTAGTTTTACATTCAAGGAGCGGAGGCAGCCGGCAGCAGCTCCGGATGCAAACGAAAAAGAGCTTTTTTGTTCATCGATACGGTCTTGCCATTGTGCAAACTCCTGTGCGATAATTACTCCATAGAC
>CAJOQP010000066.1 GCA_905236515.1 uncultured Oscillospiraceae bacterium
GATTGGATAGAATTACCCCACATTTCGACGCTCTGGGTCGAAATGTGGGGTACGCAATATTTAAACACAACTTATAAAGAGGTGATAACATGGAAAGAATAGACATCCGACTGAAAGAATCTGATCGGCAAATACTCAAATCCATAATCGGAAAAACCCTAGACTGTATTGAACACGATGAATTTACATTCACAGACAGCTCATCTCAAGTGGTAAAGATCAGTAGTTATGGTGAAACCATTTTTCTATATAGTTTTGTGGAAGCACTAGATTTCTATGGAAGCACAGAAGATGTAGCCGTCTGGACAGTAGAAAAAACGGAGTATCCACTAGTTGCGGAAAAATCATTTATAAAAATGCCTATTCAACAAACTATTACCAAAATTTCACTGATCCAGGAAAACCAGCAGATGTTTGACCAAGGAGTTCAAACCTATGACGTATGGGTAACCCGAGGTATTATCATTGACGTTGGGGATCATCAGATATCTTTTGAAAAGCCAGTATGGTTTTCAGAAGATATCATTATACGGAAAGGATATGAGCTCCAAAAAACGTTCAGATCTGCAGAAGCCATCACCAACGCAGAGAATTGGAATGATGGAATGGAGATGACGTGCAGCAGGAACGTTGAAACACTATAGAGCTCCACCCTAGATGACAATCATTATAAAAAGCGTCGGAAATTCCGGCGCTTTTTCATTGTATCATTGTATGTTAAACTGTAGATATCAAAGGAAAGGAGCACTCCCATGTTAGAGATCGGCAAGACCTATTATTTCTGGGACAATACCCGGGAAAGGCTGGGATCTCTGGAGATCACGGATCTGCAGGAAGATCATTTCTATTTCTCCTACCTTGAAATAGAGAAACCGGGAAGGGGAACCTATGACCTGGTATCCAGTCTCTATCTCACCAAATGGGATGTCCCCGAATACCGCAAAGCCATGCTAATAGGCACAGACCGCGAGTTCTGACCCGGAAAGAAAGGGAAGCATCGCAACTTCAACAGACCGTATAAAGCGCCAGACGTACGATTCGTCTGGCGCTGTTATTAACCCATATTATGTTCTTTCGCTATTGTCGATTTCCTGAAGCCTCTGCAGCCACTTCCGGATGGAGCCGTTTTCAAAGTACTCCAGCAGAGCTCCCTCGCAGAACCGGTCTTCCCGGATCGCCATCATCAGCATGGCAAGGACCGTCTTCCCATCCAGAGAAGAAACATCCACATCCTTTAACGGAATGTTCCGGATATCCACGCCGCCGGCCTGAATGGTCTCGTCGTACCGAAACAGATAATCATGGCCGTTATTTGCGTAGTGGTATACGGTATCCATGAGATCGCCCACGACCTCATTCAGAAAATGCACATACGGAAACTGGAGCGGGTGCTCCGGGGAACCGTCGTTTTCCTTGTCTATGATCCACTCGCCGTAAGGCCCGTCGTCCAGCTGATTCAGCAGTTTTGTCAGATCCTCATACATGAGATGACCTCCTCAGCCTGCGGCCAGCTGCTCTTCCCGGGTAAAGATGAAGCCCAGGATGTCCGATGCCATGGCGGCCGGATTGGTGCGCATATACTGTTTTACGGCTTCCAGATTGTCCGCTGCGCTCTCGGCGTACCGTGTGACGGTGATCACAAACACCGCATAGGTGTCCGGCACTTTCCGGAGCAGCTCCAAAAGATCCTGCATGGTAATCCTTCCTTCATGGTCATAATATCGAAGCCATGATACCCAAAGATGGAAGGGAAGTCAAACTCAGGCGTTTGGATCAAGGTGATTCAGTTCAAATCTTTCCCCACGATCTGAAATTCATTGTTCTGCGTAACGCGGGAAGGATCATGTTTTGGATTCGGCGAAACAGCTAACGTGCATGTTTTGTAAAAAGACGCACGTTAGATATTGACTTCATCTGTTGTGAATGCTATATTACGTTGTATGTAGATGAAAGGAGACATTGCCATGTTGGAATTTATAAAAGATCGCGTAGATGATTTTGATGTCAAATTTTTCGTTAATGAGCTGGCGGATGCCTCCAAGAGTCTTGGGATCCTGGAAGCAAAGATAGATTCCTACCAATTCAACAGTATCCTTATCCCTATGCTCCAGAAGAAGGAAGCGGTTTCTTCAATGTATATTGAGGGGACACAGACAACCATTCCGGATGTGCTGAAAAGCGAGATCAGCCCTCAAACCAGTGATGATAAGATCCAGACGGAGGTTCGGAATCATATACAGACCCTCATTTTCGGAGCGGAATACCTTCGCTCCGGGAAATTCACGCATTCTTTTATGAAGCAGCTCCATGTTTATATGATGACCGGTATTATCGCACCAGGACTAGAAAAAACGTTGGGGAAATACAAAGTCAAGGACAATCAGATTAAAAGCTCCACCGGGGCTGTGGTCTATACTCCCCCCTCTGCTTCGGAAACGAAAAAATACATGGATGAAATGATTTCTTTTATGAACGATGCCGAGGATGGTCTGAATCCACTCATCAAGGCAGCTATGATCCACTCTCAGTTTGAATCTATTCACCCGTTCTCCGATGGCAACGGGCGTGTTGGACGCGTACTGATCAGTCTGTACCTCTACAAGGCCAGAGTCATCAATTTCCCGTTTTTCTATATCAGCGAGGCTATAAGTATGGACAAGGCCGTGTACTACC
>CAJOQP010000067.1 GCA_905236515.1 uncultured Oscillospiraceae bacterium
AGCTATATTATTGTCTGTTCGACGATTTTCACTTCGTCCGGAAGGATCCGGCAAAGATATCCCCGGACTTCCACACCTTCCTGCCGGGCAAGCGCCAGCGCATCTGCAAATTCCGGATGAGTCTGCCGGTTGGGAAGGACATTTCGCACGCCTTCCATCTGGATCACGAATCCCACCGCGGCATTCCAGCCTTCCTTTCTGGCCCGGATCAGTTCATGCAGATGCTTGACTCCACGAAGAGTGGGGGCATCCGGAAAATATCCGATCCCATCTACTTCCAGAGTACATCCTTTGACTTCCAGCAGTGTTTTCTTTCCTTTTTCCACGGTCATAAAATCCAGTCTGGAATCACCGTAGGTATATTCCGGATGGATCTCTTCGCAACACTGCTCCTCCAGCCATTCGCGAACGACCCGATTCGGTGCCATGCTGTCCATATTGATCAGCATCTCATCGTTTTTATATACAGCGATGAGATCGTATTCCGTTTTTCTCCCTGGTGTTCCGGGTCGGTGCAGGATCACCCGTGCTCCGGGAATCAGCAGTTCCCGGCATCGTCCGGTATTGATCACATGCACGGTCTCGATTTTACCGCCTCTCTCCACGTGGGCAATAAACCGGTTCGGTCGGTCGATAAAACGTGCTTCCTCCGTATATCCATATCGCATATTATGAATCCCTCACCGGAAAAATGCTCCCATCTTCGGGAGCATTTTTCATCTTTATCCGTATTTCTCCGTTATACGAGATCGCTGACATTGAACAGCTCATCCCGGTCTCCGTACAGGACGCTTTCCATCATGGCTTCACGGCCGGCGGCGAAATTCGGCCGGTTCTTCAGCTCGACAGATACCTTTCGCCCTTCGCTGGAGAATACAAATGCCCATTTTCCGTCGTTGCGGAATGTCATGCGTCCGTCTTTTGGAGAGCATCCTGTCATAAAACGGATCCCGTCCACATAGCAGGCCGGACGGTCTGCTGTAACTGTAAGATCCTCCGGGACTTTGTCCCATCCGAACACCTCACAGGCAATTTCGGATACCCGAAGCCCCAGTGCCAGGCCGGGGCATTCATGTCCGTGTTCCTTTGCTGCCGCTTTCAAAATCTCTTCCGTCATTTCCATTTCCCCCTTAAATGTCCAGAAATGCGATCTGCAACTGGAATCGATCCTCCCAGCCGGGTTCCAGATCCAGAGCCTCCATCAGATCGGAAGGCCCCATTTTTTTGATCGTTCCCTCGTTACAGAAAAAGCCGTTCACAATGACTTTTTCCATCTGATCGTCATAGAATTCCACCAGAAGGACACCAATACCGAGAAGAAGCTCGATAAGATACGCCTTCAGGAACGTCATCCTCTCTTCCAGGTCCTCTTCCGGCATTCCCTCTTCTATAGTCACGGAGTACATCTCCGAATTCTCCACATAAATGGTGATCTCACGGAATGCATCTCTCTGGCGGATATATTCCAGGAGTTTTTCCAGCTTCTCCTTCTCATCTTCCTCCAGATATTGTTCCTGCCGGAGACTGTCCTCGATAAACGCGCGCTCATACATATAGGATCCCATCTGAAGTACCATCGGTGCTTCTCCCCAGACCTCTTCCATCAACGGGATCAGTTCCTCCATCTCACTGAAACAGTCCATGAAGAATTCATAAAACTCCGCATATTCCTCCATGAAGTGTGGAAGATCGGGGTTTTTTCCGTCCTCCAAAGCAAGAGGCTCCAGGACTTTCAGTGCCTCGATGACCTGTTCCGGGGATGCCGACTCATCGGCAAAATCCAGAAAAGTCTCCAGCAGCGACTTGTCCCGGTTTTCCGGCAGCTCGTATTCTGTCTCCGGCATCTTGAACGGAAGTTCGAAGGGAAAATCGTCCTCCATCTCCATCATCAGTTCTTCCTCATCCATGAGATCCTGCATGGCAGTAAGCTGATCTTTGATGGAAGCGCAGGGCGGTTCCAGCTGGATCAACATGAGCAGGTACCCCTCCATGTCATAATCGGCGGAGAGTTCCACGCATGCTTCGATGGGTGGAACGATGATGTCTTCTTCCTCTTTGGTGAAAAAGCGAAAATCATAGGCTTTGATAAAGTTCTCCGCTTCCTCTGCGGTAAAACCGTCCTTGGCCAGATTCGCTCCTATATAATGGATACGGTGGGATTCGTCTCCTTCCAGCAGTCCCACCAGCACCGAAAGATCTTCATCGAACGGGATCGTGACCTGTGCGTCGGCGTCCATCTTATCGTAGTCTTTGATCCGGATATAGTAGTAGTTCCGGTCCTCATATAATGTCATGTCAGCCATGCAGATCAACTCCCTTGCTGTATCAGTATACACTATTCTTCCCAGAAAACACAAAAAAAGAATCTGAAGTCAGGTTGCTTCAGATTCTTCAAAGTCGATGATCAGTTGTTGTAGAAATCCGGGATTGTTGCGCCAAGGGCGGTAACTTGCTCCTCAGTCAGGACTACCGTATCGCCGGCTCCTCCCTGTGCATCAAAGAGGGAGATGTACTGGGGATTAAACTCCATCCACAGGAAAGCCATGCAGTTATTGGCCTGATAAACATATAAATCACATGCAGCATATCCGTCCGCCCTGCTCTTGTCCATCACTTCCTTGATGACTTTCAGTGCGGTCTGCTTGTCTGCCTCGGAATCACTCCCCCAGGACGCATTTCCGTTGAGATGAATGGAGTAGACAGCTTCCTTGCCACTGTCCGTATCCATCGTATCCTGCACACGGATCGATTCGATCAGCCCGGACGCATCTTCGATGGTCGTACTCTGCTGCTCACCGGTGGCCGCTTCTGCTGCTGCCTGATCGGCTTCGCCCAGCGCGCTGTTGCTCTCCACGGTTCCTGTTTCCCCGGCGACCGCTTCCGTGGATATCGGTGTATCCACCGCATCCGCCGCATTTCCCTTGGATTTGCTCCATGGCTGGAAGATCAGCGCCAGGATCACGGCGACTGCTACCGCCGCTGCCAGGATCCACAGCCAGATGTGGCTCTTTTTTTCGTTCTTATTACTCACAGTTTACTCCCCGCTTTCATTATCTTCGCCGGATCTTCCCGACCCGGTAAATATTCTGCGATCTATTGTACAACCTGGATTTCAAAAATTCATCCCATTGGAACAACTATTCACAATTTTTTAAGAACCTGCCGGTTCGTTCATTTTGTTCCGATGACGCAGATACTTTTTTCCTGCTCCCCGACATGGATCTCCACGTCACGAAGACCGTTCCGTTCCAACAGTTCCCGGTATTCGGCCCGGGTAGGATTAAACATGGTATATTTCTGAATGTTTTCCCGTTCCCGCGGCGACAGAGGCGCATCCCCGTATACTTCGCAGATGATCAGGAGCTTTCCGTTCGGTTTCAGCACACGGCGGATTTCTTTCAGTCCTTTATCATGATCCGGCCAGAAATAGAAAGATTCCACCGTGATCACCTTGTCGAAGGAATCATCCTCAAAAGGAAGCTCATCCACCGAAGCCTGATGAATGGCCATGCGCCCATCTGCAATATATGTCTCATTCGTCTCTCGGCTCAGTTCCACAGATACTTCGGAATAATCGATTCCATCCAGCACCGCTTCCGGATATGTCTCCGCCAGACGATACAGCGTCTGGCCTCCTCCGCATCCCACATCCAGGATGCGGTCATGGGAGTCGAATGTGAGATGAGCCAGTCCCCATCCGGTGAGTTCGTAATGGGAGTGGTTCATACGTTTCAGCATCTGCTTTCCAGCAGAACCATGAGGTTTGGAGGGATTCCCCATTTCGGTGATCTGGTTTCTCTTGGAATTGGTCTTATCCATGAACTTCTCGTTATTAATGATAAACCTCTCATGGGTACCGCTCCCTACCAAACCGGTCTCATCCGTCACCTCTACATGAAAGATCAGTTTTCTTCCGTCTATCTCAACAAGTTCCGACCGGCATGTCACCGTCAGTCCCACCGGAACAGCCGATACATGCTGGATATCGAGACGGGTTCCTACCGTTCCCTGCCCCTCATCCAGATAATCCAAAACACTCTCATAACAGGTTGTCTCCATCAGTTCCACCATTCGCGGTGTGCTGTAGACCGGAAGTCCTCCGCTTCCGCATCCTATGGCAGTATTCTCCTCGGTAACGTCCGTCTCCCGGCAGTTTTTTATACCAGTTTTCAGCATATCTATATTCCCTTCCTTCTGTTAAGACTTTAGTATACGATCACGAACCAGAGCAGACAGCTCTGCGCGACAAGATTCGTCAGTTCCTTGATCCAGGTGCTCTTCCGGCTGTCGTCCAGCGTTTTTCCCCAGACGCCCATCAGAACCATTCCCAGCAGGAATCCCGCCAGAAGGATCCATATGGACCGGGAATAGATAAGAGGCCATGGTGCGGATATGCACCATCGAATCACCGCAATGAGAGCCAGCGTTCCACCCACCGGCATCAGGATACGAAACAGTTTCTGAAGCGTCTCATTTTCTTCTCCGGTCCGGCACACCTGCATTTTCCATACTGCCTTGCTCAGACCGCCTATAAAGATCAGTGCCATTCCGCACACCGCAGGAAGTCCGCCTCCCCGCTGTATGACCCGGAGCCATGAGAACCCGAACAGCAGCACAGGCAGAAAATCCAGCACTGCCAGCGCGAAAGAATATCTTCTTGTTCCGATTCCTCTGCTCATCGTGTTCCTTCCAAAAAAAAAGCGGAATCCCTGAAGTAGCTAGATACAGGAATTCCGCAACCACCCGTCTTTCCCCCTCTACTTGAAAGGACAGGCGGCGACAACTGTGATACACTACCGCAGAAACCCCTCATGTTATCCGCTTTGTTCGTCCGTTAAACGTACCAAACTCCGATTCTCCAGCTCACCTCTCATCGAGCAGAAGACCGTTTAAGTATATCACAACTGATAGCAATCTTGATATGCTTCATGTGCTGAGTTTTTCAGCGACTTGCAAAGATGCATTTTTCTTGATGCGCATATCGAAAATCTATTATAATTTTACTAACAATCTGTTCGATAATCAACAGTCAGTTCGATATAAAACAGCACGTTATCGAACAACCTCATTCTAATTTGTTCGATAATTAACAATCTCTTCTCATCGCTTCCCAAGACACATTTTTTCTTCAGGTTCTTTTCATTTTCTTCCCCATAGTTTATAATAGGCACTGTGTTCGATAAAACACAAATGACACATCATCTGTTCTGGGAGGCACTTATGGCAAACTCAACGGACCAACGCGTCATGCTCACAAAAAAAATACTGAAAGACGCACTCCTCTCTCTTATGGAGGAAAAATCCATCAATAAGATTACGCCGACAGAACTCTGCCGACGGGCAAATATTAACCGCAATACGTTCTATTCTCATTACCGGGCACCGGAGGACATCCTCCATGAGATGGAGGATGAGATCCTGAAAGACCTGACCCAGGCCTTTGAACAGCATTTCCATTATCATACGATCGAAGAGCTGGTCCGGCAAAGCTGTACGATCTTTCAGGAAAATGCAGATATCTGCCGCATCATTTTCTCCGTCAACAGCGAGAGCGACAGTCTTCTTCGTATCGTACGCATGGCAAACAACACTGCCTATGCCGAATGGAGACGGGCCGGGCTGAAGGCGTCGGATTCCAAACTGGAACAGATCTTTCAGTACTGCTCCGGTGGGTGCGTTTCCGCGATCCGAAACTGGCTGGAAAATAATATGAAGGAAGATGTTGATGAGATGGCACGCCAGCTGGACGCCGCCTGCCGGGCAGCAATGGCAGCGATGATGGAAAAATGAGGTAGCCTTTCTATATCTCTTTCCCGTTGAAGTCTTATGTCAACTAAATTTTGTGGTGATTTTTTGTTAAAAGCACAATATATTGTGGTCAAAATCACGAAGACAAAAAAAATAGAAATTTACGGTTTTTTTATGTAAATTTGCAGTTTTTTCAAGAAAAAAATGCTTATTTTAGAATAAATTCAACTTTTTTAAATCAAACTTTTCATCAAGCAAAGAAAGAAAAAATCTAAACAGGTGACATTTTGCCTAAATTGTGGATTTTTTCACTCACTTTTGAAATCATTTAAAAATACTGATATATTAAAACCACAAAAACAAGTTGACTCAATTATAGTCTTCTTGAAGACAGTTCAGGCTCCTGTTAAATGTCAGGTTGAAGGAACTGTCTTTTTTTGCGCTTTTTTCCGAAACCACATTTTTCCACCGGTTCGAAAAGTTCTGGTTGTCCCCGCCCTTTCATATGTTATAATAGCGGTACTAATACAAAGAGAGGATTCGCCACAATGAGGATTCGTCCTGCAGATACACGAGATCTTGATGCGGTTGCGCAATCGTATCGTGATCTGCTGATGCATGAAATGGATCAGCCCGGATATTCCAACTGGAAATTCGGGGTCTTCCCCACTATGGAAATTTCACCTCGTGCCCACACCCGGCAGGAACTTTATGTTGCGGAAGAGAAGGGCCGTCTGATCGGGAGCATGATTCTCACAGAACGGCAGCCGAAAGAATACCGGAACATCTCCTGG
>CAJOQP010000068.1 GCA_905236515.1 uncultured Oscillospiraceae bacterium
GTTTCCACACTGTGGGAATCGGAGGACAGGCAGATCTTTCCGCCCAGGGAAAACAGATCTCTCAGAAGATCTTCCGACGGATAGAATGTCGTTCGGTAACCGCGGCTGACCGCCCCGGTATTGATCTCAAAGATCTTTCCGGCGTTGACGAGCCGTTCCATGGCAAAACGTGCCGCATCCCGGTAACGGGCGCTGTGAACATCATAGATACACTCCGGCTCATCAAACTTGGTCAGAAGATCGAAGTGCCCGACGATGTCTACTTCGCCGATCTCGGCCAGAGAGCCCACACGGGCAAAATAGTCTTCTGCCGCCTGCCCCCGATCTCCGCCGTAAACCGTTTCGATCATACGCAGCGCGTCCTCCCTGGAGGCGTCATAGTACCATGGACCACCCGGCGCCTGAAGAACATGGACCGATCCGATGACATAGTCAAATGGAGAGAGGTCGCACGTGGAAACGGAATCGAATTCGATCCCGCAGTAGACGGGCATCCGGTCTTGAAGCTCCTCCGCGACGGCACGGACATCCGACATGAAGTTGCGGACACCGTCTTCCGTGGCACACCAGTATTCCCCGGGAATCGGACTGTGCACACACAGACCGATGGATGAAAAGTCGGCGAGAAGGCCTTTCTCCGCCATTTCCCGAACAGAGTTTCCTCCGTCATCATAAGTTGTATGTAAATGGAGATCCTGCATAATCAGACCATCTTTTCCTGCTTTACCTTGTGGTCTACCACATGGCGGGAGGACATTTCTTTGCGAATATCGTCCAGGCTGATCCCCATGTCCACCATCAGCACCATGGCATGATACATTAGGTCACAAAGCTCATAGACCGTGTTGGGGAGATCGTTGTCTTTCGCGGCAATAACGACCTCGGTAGACTCTTCGCCGATCTTCTTAAGGATCTTGTCATCTCCTTTTTCAAACAGATAGGAGGTATAAGAACCTTCTTTCGGATTGTCTTTTCGGCCTTTCAGCATTTCCAGCAAAGCCTCGTATGTGAAGCCCTGCGGCTCGGGACCGTCGAACAGGGGATTGTGGAAGCAGCTTTCTTCCCCGGTATGACAGGCCGGGCCATCCTTCCGGACTTCCACAAGAAGCGTATCGTAATCGCAGTCCGCGGTAATACGGACGATATGCTGATAATTGCCGGAGGTGTCTCCTTTCAGCCAGAGTTCCTGGCGACTTCTGCTCCAGAAACAGGCCAGACCTTTTTCCATGGAGATCCTCAGGCTTTCTTCGTTCATATAAGCCATCATCAGAACTTTGCCGGTTCCCGTTTCCGTGACGATCGCCGGGATCAGGCCGTTCTGGTCGAATTTCAGTTTGCTGATATCTGTCATTACTATGTCTCCTTACCGTCTTACATTGATTCCTTCCTGAGCAAGCAGGGATTTCAGCTCATCGATGCGCACCTCTCCGAAATGGAAGATGGAAGCAGCTAGCCCGGCATCGACCTTCGGAAGCGACTGGAACAGAGTGACAAAGTCCTGCGCACAGCCCGCTCCGCCGGAAGCGATCACGGGAACGTTCACTACGTCGCTTACAGCCTTGAGCATTTCCAGATCGAACCCGGTCTTGACACCGTCGGTATCGATGGAATTGAGAACGATCTCACCGGCACCGTTTTTTACACCGTCCCGGATCCATTCGATGGCATCCATCCCGGTGTCCTCACGGCCGCCCTTGGCAAATACATGAAACCGTCCGCCAACGCGCTTGGCATCCACCGACAGCACGACACACTGATCACCGTACCGCTGTGCAGCTTCGGGGATGAGAGAGGGATTCCGGATGGCACCGGAGTTTACGCTGACCTTGTCCGCACCGCATTTCAGGACACGATCAAAGTCGTCCACGGTATTGATACCGCCGCCCACCGTCAGCGGAATGAAGATGGTTTCCGCCACCCGGGTCAGGATCTCCGTAAACAGACTGCGCCCTTCCACCGATGCGGTAATATCATAAAAAACCAGTTCGTCGGCACCGTGGTCGGAATAGTACTGTCCCAGGGCAACGGGATCATTGACATCGTTGACGTTCAGGAAGTTGACCCCTTTGACGACTCTGCCGTCTTTTACATCCAGACAGGGGATGATTCGTTTTGTGATCATGAACTTTGGCGGCGGACACCCGTGACTTCAGTCGTGGGAGGAGCCGCCCCTCCTTCTACAATAATAATCAGTGGTAGATACCTAATATCCAATTA
>CAJOQP010000069.1 GCA_905236515.1 uncultured Oscillospiraceae bacterium
AGTTTGCCGTCAGAAAGCTTGGCATTGACATCCGTAGCAACAAACGGCACGAGATTGGTCGTATGGGCGGTATTCACCGAACCATCGGCATTGATCATGCAGTCAGCATTTCCGTGATCGGCAGTTACAAAGAGGATCATTTCATCGCTCTTCTTTTCCACTGCTTCCACAACCCTGCCAATACAGGCATCTACGGTTTCCACTGCCTGAACGGCAGCTTCCAAAACTCCGGTATGCCCTACCATATCGCAATTGGCGAAATTACAGATGATCATCTCATATTTGTCAGATTCAATGGCTTCCACCAGTTTGTCACAGACTTTCACTGCGCTCATCTGCGGGATCAGGTCATAGGTTGGAAACTCTTTCGGAGAGTCTACCAGGCAACGGTCCTCCCCTTCCACCGGCCGTTCAACACCGCCGTTGAAGAAGAATGTTACATGCGCATACTTCTCGGTTTCCGCAACACGGAACTGTTTGAATCCTTTTGCGCTGACCACATCTCCCAGCGTATTCACCAGAGTCTCCGGCGGATAAGCGATAGGGATATCCAGTGCCTCATCATACTGGGCTGTGCATACATAGTTCAGCGGGAACACCGTCTTTTTACGGGCAAATCCGTCAAAATCCGTATTATTCAGAGCCCAGGTGATTTCACGGGCGCGATCCGGACGGAAGTTCATGAAGATCACGCTGTCTCCCTGCTGGATCATACCTTCTTCACACACAACAACAGGAACGACAAATTCATCCGTGACTCCATTGTCGTAGCTGTCCTGAATGGCCTTGACCGGATCAGATTCCTTCACACCTTCTCCGCATACGATCGCATTATAAGCGGTCTCAAGTCGATCCCATCTCTTGTCGCGATCCATTGCGTAGAATCTGCCGCTGATGGTGGCAATCTTCGCATTACCCACCTGCTGGCATTTCTCATGCATCTGTTTGACAAATCCCAGGCCACTGTCTGGAGCCACGTCACGGCCGTCCATAAAGCAGTGAACATAGACATGTTCAATCTCAAACTGTTTTGCCATATCCAGCATTGCGAAGATATGATTGATGTGGCTGTGTACACCGCCACTGGAAAGCAGGCCCATGACATGTACGGATTTTCCGTTTTCCTTTGCCGCCTTCAGCGCGTTGACATAGGCCTCATTTTTAAAGAATTTGCCTTCTTCGATTTCTTTGGAGATCTTGGGAAGATCCTGGAACACTACACGGCCAGCGCCAATATTGGTGTGTCCAACTTCTGAGTTGCCCATCTGTCCATCGGGAAGGCCGACATCCAGTCCGGAGGCCGAGAGCTTGCTTTTGGGATATTTCTGGAACAATGCGTCCAGATTAGGGGTCTTGGCCTGATAGATGGCATTTCCGTTTCCATCCGGTGCCAGGCCAAAACCGTCCATAATTACAAGAACTGATTTTTTACTCATGGTATTGATTGATTACTCCTGTGCAGTTGCTTTTACGATAGCAGCAAAGTCTTTCGGCTTCAGAGAGGCACCGCCGATCAGACCGCCATCAATATCCGGCTGAGCAAGCAGCTCTTCTGCGTTCTTAGCATTCATGCTGCCGCCGTACTGAATGGTAACGGATCTTGCCAGACGTGCGCCATATTTCTCACGAAGGATTGCACGGATACCCTTGCATACTTCCTGTGCCTGTTCCGCGGTTGCGGTCTTTCCGGTGCCGATGGCCCAGATAGGCTCATAGGCAATGATGCATTTGCGGACCTGTGCCTCACTGATGTCGCTCAGAGCAGCTTTCACCTGGTAGGTGATGTAGTCCATGGTCAGTCCCATTTCTCTCTGTTCCAGACTCTCACCAACACAGATGATCGGAGTGATGTTGTGAGCAAGCAGCGCTTTTGCTTTTTCATTGACCAGGAAATCGGACTCATTATGATACTCTCTTCTCTCGGAGTGACCGACGATGCAGTACTTAACACCGAGATCTTCCAGCATTTCCGCGGATACCTCACCGGTATAAGCGCCTTTCTCATACTTGGAAACATCCTGTCCACCGACACCGATCTTGGCTTCTTTGCCGGAACGAAGCATAGCAGGAATAATCACGCCTGGAACGCACAGAACGGTCTCACAGGTCTTGGTCTTGGGCAGTTCCGCCTTCAGTTCCTCGATAAAAGGTTTCACGGCACTGGCAGTCATATTCATTTTCCAGTTACCGGCGATAACAGTTTTTCTATACTTTTTGTTCATGAATATTCTCCTTAATCCTCAAAACTAAACTTCGTTGTTGATTATGCATCCAGCAGGCAAGCTACACCCGGAAGCTCCTTGCCTTCCAGGAACTCAAGACTTGCACCGCCACCGGTGGAGATATGAGTCATCTTGTCTGCATATCCAAGTTTTTCCACAGCTGCTGCGGAATCACCGCCGCCGACGATGGTGATGGCATTGGACTCTGCCAGAGCTTTTGCCATTGCTTCAGTGCCTTTGGCAAATTTATCAAACTCAAAAACACCCATGGGGCCGTTCCAGACAACGGTAGCCGCGCTCTTAATGGCGTCGGCGAATTTCTCGACGGATTTGGGTCCGATATCCATTCCCATCCAGTCATCAGGAATCTGGTCGGCTTCCACTACCTTGCACTCGGCATCTGCATCAAATTCCGGAGCGACAACGACATCTTCGCTGAGCAGGAAGTTGACACCCTTCTCTGCGGCTTTTGCCATCATATCCTTTGCATAATCGATTCGTTCAGAATCCAGCAGGCTGGTGCCAACACCATATCCTTTTGCAGCCAGGAAGGTATACGCCATACCGCCGCCGATGATAATGGTATCTGCTTTCTCGAGAAGGTTGTTGATAACACCGATCTTGCTTTCGACTTTGGCGCCGCCAAGCACTGCGACAAAGGGACGCTTGGGATCATTCAGAGCAGTGCCCATGATGTCAAGTTCCTTCTGTACCAGGAATCCGGAGTAGGCCGGCAGGAATGCTGCAACACCAGCGGTAGAAGCATGTGCGCGGTGAACAGTACCAAATGCATCCGATACGAATACCTCTGCCATGGAAGCCAGTTCCTCAGCGAAATCAGCGCCGTTCTTTTCCTCGCGGATATCGTATCTCAGATTCTCAAGGAGCAGAAGCTCGCCAGGCTGCAGAGCAGCGGCCTTTGCCTTAGCATCCTCACCGATGATATCTTTTGCGAAGATGACATCCTTGCCGAGAAGCTCACTGAGGCGTTTTGCAACAGGAGTCAGGCTGAGTTCCGGTTTCCACTCACCCTTGGGTTTGCCAAGGTGGGAACATGCAATGACTGCCGCTCCGTTTTCCAGCAGATACTGGATGGTGGGCAGAGCAGCAACAATACGTTTATCGCTGGTAATCTCTCCAGTCTTTTTGTCCAGAGGAACATTGAAATCACATCTCAGAAGAACTTTTTTACCCTGTACTTCTGCGTCTTTTACGCTTTTTTTGTTGTAGTTCATAGTCGTGCCTCCATAAATAATTGAAATTTAAGTGTTTACTGTCATGCTTCCGGTGTTTTTGAGGCCCGGAAATCCCTGCTGACGCAGGACCTCATATGCCAGGATAGAAGCGGCATTGGAAAGATTCAGACTTCTCGCTTCCGAGATCATGGGAATCCGGATGCAGCGGTCGCGGTACTTTTCCCTCAGCCATTCCGGAAGACCAGCTGTTTCCTTTCCAAACAGCAGCGTAACATCCTCCGTGGTAAAGTCGGCTTCGTCATAACTGTGCGGAGCTTTCGTCGTAGTCAACCAGATATTATCATCACCGTTTTTGTCGAAATACTCCTGAATGTTTTCATATACGTAGATATCTACCAGCCACCAGTAATCCAGCCCTGCCCGCTTCACCGCTTTGTCGGAGATATCAAACCCCAGAGGTTTGATGAGATGCAGCTTCGCGCCGGTCGCGGCACAGGTCCGGGCTATGGCCCCGGTATTATTTGGAATTTCTGGTTCCACCAGAACGATATTGAGCATTTGGGACCTCTAACAACAAAAATTGTACATATATTAATACTTTCGATTCGATTATAGACTATTTTGGTCAAAAATCATGCACTTTTTTGCGTTTTTTATGATTTCTTGCAGATTAACTAATAATATTATATAATTAGTTAATTTTTTAGCGCTTTGTTATGCAAATTGTACATAAGAAAAAACCGTATTTTTTTAGCTTCCTATGAATTATTTATGCAGCGATTGCCCCCGATTATGTCATGCCATTCGAAACGATTCTGAAGGTTCTGGCCTGTGCCGTTGCGGAATAAATCCGCGTATCGTCCGGGCGGCTCCTCATTATGGTGAAGAACCCTGTATCAGCGGTACAAAGGGTTCCGGCGCCGTCTTTTTTTCCGGATGCAATCTGAGGTGTGTTTTCTGTCAGAACTATACTATCAGCCGCACACCCTCGGGGAAGATTATGACAAAAAACGAATTCACGGATATGTTGTATCGGCTGGAGGATACCGGAGTTCACAATATTAATCTCGTGACTCCTACCCATCATATCCGGTTTATTGCGGATGCGCTGTCCTCCGCTTCCCTTTCCATTCCTGTAGTCTGGAATTCCTCGGGATATGAATCCGTGGAACAGATTCGTCTGCTGGAAGGTCTTGTCTCGGTATACCTTCCTGATTTAAAATATATGGACCGGGAACTCGCCGGGCGCTTTTCCAGAGCCCCGGACTATCCCCAGATTGCAACCGAAGCGATTCGGGAAATGTTCCGTCAGACGGGACCTGTTCAGTTGGATCAGGATGGGCTCCTTCTCCGTGGAGTTCTCATCCGGCACCTGATTCTTCCGGGAGCCATGGAAAACAGCAAGTCCGTCATTGACTGGGCATCCTCGGAGTTTTCCTCCTCCGATATACTGTTTTCTCTTATGAGCCAGTACACGCCCATGTCGGAAGAGTTTACCGGAGAATACAAAAACCTGAGTCGGCGGGTCCGTCAGAGGGAAAACCGTCTGCTCATCAATTATATGAAAGACTGTGGCATACTGAACGGCTACTGTCAGGAAACGGCATCTTCCACTGAGGAGATGATCCCGGACTTTGACGGCACCGGAGTATCAGCTACTTAATGGGAGGTATAGTGTGAAAGAAACTATCAGTTAGCTACCAACAAAAAAGGCGCACAAAATCTAGCCCCTTCGAAGAAGATTCCCGGGGCGTTGCC
>CAJOQP010000070.1 GCA_905236515.1 uncultured Oscillospiraceae bacterium
AAAAAGGGAAACCATGAATGGAAATGGACCCTGAAATCAAAAAAGGAATGGTTCATCGATGATCCGAAATGAAATGAGAGATAAAGCGAGAAACTCCAAGTATTTCCAGAACGCGGAGCATATCCTCCAGAGCGCCATTGAACAGTTTAAAGACACAGGATATGCCGCAAGCTCCATTAACGACATCTGTGAAAAGGCGGGAATCTCCCGATCCACCTTCTACAATATCTTCTCCCAGAAGAAGGATATCCTGATCTATATGTACGATCGGTTAAATCATGAAAAGAATTTTCGTGATTATGATCCGGAGGTACAGGCCAATGCTCTGGAAATCCTATGGAACAAATATAAACGGTATCTGATTCTTGCGGAGATCCTGGGACCGAAACTGCTGGGGGAACTGATGCAGATCGAAGTCCGGGACTCTATCGGAATGCGGGATGCTGTGCAGTCCCAGTATGTCAGTTGGGCGAATCTGGTAAAGGAATGCCGGGAGCAGGGGATCATGGAATTCTGGGGCACACCGGAAGAGCGGGTGTCCATGACCTCTGATGCCATCTTTTTTGCTGTGCAGAACTGGTGCTATAACAACGGGGCCTACTCCATACAGCCGCTGGCGCGGCACTATCTGGAAATGGGCTACGGTGTGAAGGAAGAATACCGAAAGAATATTACAGAATAGGAAGTCGCTTCGATCCTGCAGCTTTTGCTGCAGGATTTTTGTCACTCAAAACCGGCTGAAAAGAAGTCTTTTATCAGGAAGCGGTTTTTCGGTATAATCAGAACAGAATCGATAGGAGGATACAGCAGTATGAGCGAACAGGACCTGAAAGAACGAATCGGTGAGATGGCGTATTATGTGACGCAGCAGAACGGGACGGAACCGCCGTTTACCGGAGAGTATGACCGTTTTTTTGAGAAAGGGATCTATGTGGATGTCGTCAGCGGTGAAGCACTGTTCTCTTCCAAAGACAAGTATGATTCCGGTTGCGGATGGCCCGCCTTTTCCAAACCGATCGAAGAGGATTCCGTCCGGGAGAATGTGGATACTTCCTACGGAATGGTTCGAAGAGAGGTAAGGAGCCGGCAGGGAGACTCCCATCTGGGACATGTGTTCCCCGACGGTCCCCGTTCCCTAGGCGGGTTTCGGTACTGCATCAATTCCGCATCGCTGCGATTCATTCCCTATGAAAAGCTGGAGGAGGAAGGTTACGGCGAATACAGGAAACTGTTCGAATGAAAAGGAAAATGCAAACGATCGAATGAGACCGTTTGCATTATTTTTCCGTATATTCCTGCATCTGCAGAGGGAGGAACGCAGATGCAGAAAAGCAGCAGTATAAAGCAGTTTGCATCCTTCGAATGAGAAGGATTTGAGAGGCAAAAAATTAAAGAGAGATTACATTAGAAGTTTTTGAGGTTAACAGATGCAACAGGGACAGGTACACATTCGTCCGATTCGATAGTTGCAACGGTTTAACTGTTTCAATTTCATCTGCATACGCATGCCCCCTTTTCAAAATGTAACCGTAAGCAGGAAAGAAATGTTTCAAGGGAAGATTGATTTTTATTTACCTACTTAACTAGTATGTAAGTATGTTAATCGATGAAACACAATTTGTCAACATCATTTTTGAAATTTTTTATAAAAGGGAAAAATTAATCAAATCTTAAAGTTTCCAGTGATTGGAACTTAAACAACCGGCTGATAGAATAGAAGCAGATCGAGGAACCTCAAACAAAAAACAGAGCTCTGGAGAGTATTTATGTATAACGTACTGATCTGTGACGACGAACGGGACATCGTATCCGCCCTGAAGATCTATATGGAGAGCGATGGGCATCATGCACTGTGTGCATTCAGCGGGAAAGAAGCACTGGAGATCCTGGAGCGGGAAGAGGTACATCTCGTCCTGCTGGATATCATGATGCCGGAGATGGACGGGATCGAGACATTGAGCCGGATTCGGGAAACATCCAATGTGCCCGTGATCTTTCTTACAGCAAAAAGCGAGGATACGGATAAGATCCTCGGGCTTACCGTAGGAGCGGACGATTATGTGACGAAGCCCTTCAATCCGGTGGAAGTGCAGGCTCGGGTCCGTTCCCAGCTGCGCCGGTACATGATGCTGGGCGGCGGAAAGCGGTCGGAGGATGTGCTGGTATTCGGCGGTCTGGAATTAAACGACCGATCGAAGGAGATCTTCGTTGATGGAGAACCAGCGACACTGACGCCGAAGGAGTATGAGATCCTGAAGCTTCTCATGCAGAATCCCGGCAAGGTCTTTTCCCCAGCGGAGATCTACGAGCAGGTGTGGAAGGACAGCCCGCTGGGAGCGGAGAATACCGTTGCAGTGCACATCCGGCACCTGCGGGAAAAGATCGAGATCGATCCGGCTAATCCACGGTATATCAGGGTCGTCTGGGGTCACGGATATCGGATGGAGGAACAAAAGAGATGAAAACATGGAACCGCACCTCAACAGGGAAATGCCTGTTATTTATATTATTTCTGATCAGCGGAATGATCTCCCTGCTGTGCGGCACAGGTCTGATGCTGCGCCAGTCGGGAAGCTGGATGGATTATCCGGCGGAAGAGCGGCTGTACCGCATCTACGAAAACGTGGGAAGTCAGTACATCGCAAATACTATGATGGATGCATGCGAAGTCGTGGATGAACAGAAGGTCGACGCTGAGGATTACTCCTGGAATGCCATCGGCACATCCAATCTGGCGTACGCCATCTACCAGTCGGATGCGGCGACTTATGAGAAGATGGATCCGGATGCAACCGGAGCACTTCTGTACAAGACTTCAGATTTTGACGGGATCCATGCCAATGACTATGTGTTTCAGGGACATGACGGATGGGAGTATTTTACGTATACGTATGATATCAACGGAGCCATGTCCAACAAGGCAGAAGCCTATGACAGGGACGCGGACAGCAAAGAGGACGGAGCATATTATTATGCCGTTTATCGTGTCCGGTCTCCGCTGTCTCCGGGAGATATGCTCTGGGAAGCCCAGTGGATCGAAGATTTGTGCAAAAAACTGAATCCGGCATTGATGCTGGCCGGGTTTATCCTGTTTGCGGTGGTGGCACTGATCCTTCTCATTGTGTTCCTGCGGGGTGC
>CAJOQP010000071.1 GCA_905236515.1 uncultured Oscillospiraceae bacterium
CCTGACGAAACTGGGGATCCCGGAGAAGGACGTGCTGGTGGAGAGCGTTCATGGCCGCGAAGTTCGGCTGATCCCGCTTATAAAGACTCACCGGTATGTGCTGGTATTCCTGGGAGAAGGAGATACGGTGACGGAGACGGCCAAGAAACTGATGGAGTACGGAATGAATCTCGTTCGTATCACCGTGGGACTCCGCCTGAGTTATCCGGAAGAGGAGATCCGGGTGGGATCGCCAAGAGAATTCGTGGAGCAGCCGGTGACCGGTCTGGCGATCGCGCTGTTTGAAAACCCGGAAGCCAAAGCGGAACCGAAAAGTTTCGGGATCCCGGATGAGGAATTCATCCGCGGGAAAGTGCCTATGACGAAGCGGGATGTGCGTATGCTGTCACTGTCCCGTCTGGAACTGGAAGAGGATTCCATCGTCTATGATGTCGGCGCCGGAACCGGTTCGGTATCCGTGGAGATCGGCCAGCATATCCCTTATGGCACGGTGTATGCCATCGAGCGGGAAGATGAGGCGCTGGCACTCCTGGAAGAGAATAAAAAGAAATTTTCCATCGACAACATGGAGATCGTGCATGGAGAAGCTCCTCATGCGCTGGAAGAACTGCCGGATCCCGATGCCGTCTTTATCGGCGGTTCCGGAGGCAATCTGGGCGCCGTGATCGAGGCAGTACTGGCGAAGAACCCCTTCGCTCCCATTGTCATCAATACCATTACGCTGGAAAGCATGGCGCTGATGGTGGAACTGAAGGAACAGTTCCGGGATAATTATGACTTTGAAATCACGGAATTCGCCGTGACACATCTGGCGGAAGCGGGAAGCGTACACATGCGCCGTCCCGATACACCGGTAATGATCATTAAAATAAAGGCAAGGGAAGGAAGACAGAATGGGCGAGACAATCGCTAGGATCCTTCTGGCAGCACCGGCCTCCGGCAGCGGCAAGACAACATTGACCTGCGCACTGCTGGAGGCATTGCGCCGCCGCGGAAAACATCCGGTCTCATTCAAATGCGGACCGGATTATATTGACCCCATGTTTCATCGAAGTGTACAGCAGGTGCCGTCGTGGAATCTCGACAGTTATTTCACGTCTCCGGACATGCTGTGCAGTTTATTTCAGGAGCATGCCCGCAGGGGAGATGTTGCGGTACTGGAAGGTGTCATGGGGTACTATGACGGCATCCGGGGAACAGATGGGAGAGCCAGCACCTTTGAGATCGCATCCCTTACCGACACACCGGTGATCCTGGTGGTAAACGGTCAGAGCAGGGATGAAACGGTGATGCAGCAGATCTGCCGGATCATGGATCACCGGAATGACCATCATATCGCCGGCATACTGCTCAACCGCATGGATCCCCGCCGGAAAGAAGAACAGGAGGAGATCCGGAGGACCTGTCCCGTTCCTGTTCTGGGAGAGATCCCGGACCGGCCGGAACTGGCGGTCCCGTCACGGCATCTGGGTCTGTATCAGCCGCAGGAAAATGAGAAGATATCCGAATGGATCGGCAGAATGGCCGATCTTCTGGAACAGTACGCGGATGTGGACAGGATCCTGGAGATCGCGGGGAAAGCGGCAGAGTGGAAGACTGTGGAAGAGCCGGAGTTCCCCATGCCGGAAAAGCGCATTCCGGTCCGTCTGGCGATCGCCCGGGATGAGGCTTTTTCCTTCTGTTACAAAGAGAACGAAGAACTGTTGCAGCGAATGGGAGCGGAACTGATCCCGTTTTCTCCTCTGCATGATCCGGGGTTCCCAGAAGACGCCGACGGTGTGCTGCTCCCGGGGGGATATCCGGAACTCTGGGGAAAAGAGCTGGCGGCAAATGAAGCGATGAAGCAAACGCTCCGGGAACGGATCGCAGAAGGACTTCCTGTCATAGCAGAGTGCGGAGGTTTTTTGTATCTGCAGAACACAATGCAGGCAGAAGGACAGGATTACCGTATGACCGGGGTGTTTCCGGGTACGGGCATCCGCAAGGAGCGACTGGTCCGATTCGGATACATGGAAGCGGAGGTGTGTGCCGGCGGGATTTTCGGAAAGAAGGGGACGGTGCTCCGGGGACATGAGTTTCATTATCTGGATACCGACTGCAACGGCACCGATCTTCTTTGCCGGAAGACCAGTACCGGACAGGAATACCGGGCGGGTTTCTGTACCGAGACCATGTATGCCGGATTCCCTCATTTTTATTTCTACAGCTGTCCGGATGCCGCGGCGGAGTTTATCCGTACCTGTCAGAGGTATCGCATAAAAAAAGAGGTGCAGACCCGATGGGATACCATGGGAAAACCCATTGACGGTCTCGGAAAACTGGAACGGATCCTGACACGGGTCGCAGTGGCACAGGTTCGGAAAGATCCCAGAACCCGCCCCGGTGCGCTGGTGGTATTCTGCTCCGATCACGGCGTGACCGAGGAGGGCGTGACGCAAACGTCCTCTGAAGTGACCCGCATCGTGGCGGACAACTGTGCTGCAGGACGATCTACGGTCAACATACTGGCCCGACG
>CAJOQP010000072.1 GCA_905236515.1 uncultured Oscillospiraceae bacterium
CGTGGGAGCAGCTTACGGGGCGGATTATTCCGTAGATCCATCCTTCGATGAGAGCGGCAATGTATGGTTCCCCATCGAGGACAGCAAGATCAGTTCCATTGCCGATTTGAAAGAGGACTATAAATCCAAGACCGGTTCCTCCAACATCCCCTCCGGTGCACTGGGTCATTACAAAGAGATGAATGACATGGTGTATACCAACTGTGAGGATGTGGAGACGGTGGGCAGTGCCTCCATCAAGGTGACCGGCGTCTCCAGCCGAACGGAGTCTCAGGCCGTGTGCAATGCGGAGGTATCCCACAAGGATGCTGACGGCGACACAGTGACGGATCCTGCTACCGTGATCATGGTTCCCGGTTCATCCAAATGGAATCTCTCTGCCGTGCAGTACAGCGGATTCTAAATTTCAGACATTTTTAAAAGAGCTAAATAACTACAAATCAGAAACGGAAACCCGAGGGCTGTGATCTCAGAAAAGCGGCTTTCGGGTTTCATCATGCTCTGAAATTGATGTTATGTTACCCAAAAACAGAAAAAATGCACCATGGAAATTTGTAACAGCTACAAAAAAAGAACAAAAAGTGTCGCCCCGTTTTTGACAATAACGGCTTCCTTTGCTATAATTTGCCGCATAATGTTGACATAATACAAACATTTTCTGACAAGAACGACATTCCAGAAAATCCGGACCGTGTGTTGTGGAGGGTTTGATCCTGTTTTAGCACCGGTCCTCACAGGGGAGAGAAACAGAAGAAACTGTGAAAAGGAACATTTGGAGGTTATAGTTTGCAGTTAAAAAAAGACGTTAAAACAACTACCCGTAAATATTTGATCCTGCTGCTGGTCCTGTCGCTGACAGTGACCCTGCTGACACCGGTATTCGCGGAAGAAGCCGAACCGGAAGATGCAGCCCAGCAGACGGAAACCGCGGAACAGGAGACGCCGGCGGAAGATGCCCACGTGTCCAGCGTGGAAGACGACGCCGTATCCCGGGCCATCCGGGACTATGTTACCAGCCTCGGCGGCGTGCATCCCACCCCGTATGTCAAAGGCGGAATGGCCATGGCATGGGGCTGCTGCGCATTCGTCAATCTGGTGTGGCTCCGCGTGTTCGGTAAAGATACCTATGATGCCAAACCGGAATCCGTGGAGTCCGGCGGCGCCGTTTCCGATGTTGCTTCCTGGCTCACCGCCAACGGAGCGAAGAACGGAGATATCGTATGGGCACATAACGGAGTCATGACCCACTACATTATCATCCATGACTGGGATGAAAACGGAATGTGGATCTCCGACGGCTGTATGGCCGGAATCGTGTCACACAATTATGAATATGTCAGCTACAATTACTATCCCGGATTCTTCAGCGGCGCCTGTGCATTGACGCTGTACCGCCTGCCGGATGATATGCGTGCCAAGGTGGAACCGGAGATCCCGGAAGATTTCGAAGAGGATACCTGGTCTTCGGAACCCATCCTCACGGCTATGGGACAGGGAATCATGCAGACCAACGATGACGGCAAATTCCTGCCGAACCGTTATGTCAGCCGTGCCATGCTGGTAGAGATCCTCTATTGCATGGAAGGGTGCCCCAATGTCAGCGGACGTGCCTTCAAGGACGTTCCCGAGGATGCCTGGTATGCCAAGGCAGTACTCTGGGCCGCCTGCAACAATATCATCAGCGGAGATGATATCAATACCTTCTCCCCGGATAAAGCACTGTCCCGTCAGGATCTGTACGGAGTCCTGTACAATTATGCCCGCTATCGGAATGTGCTTCCCGGTAATGCCGTGGAACTCGATGGATTTGTCGATGTGGGGAATGTACCTTATTATGACATCTATCCGCTGCAGTGGGCCGTTGGAAACGGACTGCTGGGAGGGGACAGCGGCCGGCTGTATCCCACTTCCTTTACTACAAGAGCCCAGGTTGCTCAGATCATGACGGCCTTTAAGGAAAAAGCCGGTCTTTAATCGCAAATCAGATCTGCGGAATCCGTGGTAACGTGGTTTCGCAGGTCTTTCCATTTTGAGATAAGTCTGTGAATTAATTCTCAGACACCTTCAAAAAATGGAATGAGAAGGGAAAATGACAGCAAAAAGCACAGCTTTAACAGAAATCTACCGGGGTTTTGCAATGCTTTTTTGTGCAGGATGAATCTTTAAAAAAGACCCTTGTCATGGCATAATGTATAGCCGTAGAAGGATCTTGAGGGATTCATGGACACTCAATTCCGTTAACAGGAAAGGATGTGAACTGCGCATCTTTGAATGCTGCAGGGATCAATGACCAATAACGTAATGAATAAAGATTTCAGATATATGACAGACAGTGAATCGATCCGCAGCCGGAAACTGAAGCGTCTTCAGAAAGACATCGGACGGATCGTGGACGAGAATGAAGAGATCGGAGAAGAGTTTTACGATCTTCTCTGGGAGACCATCTGTGCATTTCAGAATGTCCCGTTTTACAGCAAGGGATCGGAGTATACCTATTCCGTTCATGATGATGAGATGGAACTGAACGGTCTCAACAAGGTGTTCTGCCGCAATGCCGTGAATTATTTTGCAGGAAAGGCGCTGTTTTTGCGCCAGCATCAGAGCCATGTGGATCGTCCGGAACGTCTGGGGACCATCGGAGCTGCCTATATTTATCCTCTGTTTGAGAAACTGGGGATCTGCTCTGAGACCACCAGTGCCGAACCTGTATTTATTGGGTGCCGGGCGACTGTTTGAACAATGGATATGATACCGAAGATCCGAATGGGTTTTCGGTATTTTTGTTTTTTGAGAAAGAGGAGAGAGGATGACTGCATTTCAGGGACCGGCCGCCCATCAGTGGTATTCCGCAGCTTGGAAGCTGCATGTGGAACTGGTGGGAGAGGAATCCGTATGGCGGGATGTGCTGGTACCGGAATCCATGCCGCTGAGGATCCTGCGTTATGTGATCGATCAGCTGTTTTCGCTGTCTCCTACATTGGAGTATCAGTTTTCGCTTCCGGAAGAGGAATTCATCCGCCAGACGGATGACCGGTTCACGGAGTACTGCCGCCTGTGCGGGGCCCGATTCCGCTTTCCGACGATCCGGGATGAGGAGGCCTGCTGCTCGGAACAGGAACAGGATCCGGTCGGGTGGCTGCGCAAACGTTACCGTGGATCCTATGCCTACCATGGGAACGCAGACCATCTCGTGGAGAACCAGCAGGCCGTGCGTAATTTCCT
The DNA here is from genome assembly GCA_905236515.1 of uncultured Oscillospiraceae bacterium. Taxonomy (GTDB): domain Bacteria; phylum Bacillota; class Clostridia; order Oscillospirales; family Oscillospiraceae; genus UBA2922. The sequence continues at coordinate 3,223 of CAJOQP010000072.1, forward strand.
CATGGTTTTCACCGGCCTGAGGGAATCTCCGGTGATCGATCTTAATGAATATCGTCGCGGAGAAGTCAAAGTGGAAAAGACCAAACGGGCACCGGCAGCGTCTCTCAGCATGGAGGAAATGCTGGAGGCTGAGCTGTTCAAGACTCATCCCAATCAGGTCCTGGAACGCCTCCGGATCCCGGAAGTTCTCCTTCTGTATAAAAAGAAAGTGGTTTCTCCGGATCTGCCGGAGCCGGAAGAGTTCTATCCGGACCTTCTCTGGGGCGGATACTTCGACCGATGCTTTGCCCGGCTGGAGCGGATCCATCAGCGCAGTATGGAAGCGGTGCGGATCTATCATGAACTCATGGACCGTCATGTACGGCTGGATGAGGAACTGGACGAGGAAACGGAGATCCTGGTATCTCAGTGGGCGGATGCCCAGCAGGAAGCCCGGCAGTCCTATGAACGGCTGGTCCGGGAGACGATGCCGGAACCGGATCCCTTTGCCTCGGAACTCCTGTACCGACGGAGGGAGGACGGGATCACTATTCGCATCACTCCGCTGGAACGGTATGTACTGAAAGATGAGGATTCCGTGGAAGGCGCCAAAGAGATTCATACGGAAGCTGCCACAGCTCATTTCGTTCGGCTGTGTGTGGTAAAACGGGAGCCGGTATGCTGCGGCGGAGCGGGGACCAGAGAGGATCCCCATGCACGGCTGAACTGGACGGAACTGCTGTGATCACAAAAAAAACATCCCTGCCTTGCATGCAAGGCAGGGATGTCACGCACTCAGCAGGTTCGTTCATCCATTTTCAGGAAGATTCTTGTTCCAGTAGATCCAGGCCACCTGGGTGATGACGGCGTCGTGGAACAATCCGTCCTCATCCAGAAAGTCCGGAATGGCGCGCTGGAGACGTGCCCGGACAAATTCCGGATCGGTATCCGGAAAGTCATAGCGGGAGAGAATATAACGGATCTCTTCCTCCGGTGTGCGCAGATCCTCCCACGGATAGGGAACGTATTTTACCATGGGCAGATATCCGGCCCTGGAAACACACTGGATCATGTTGGCGACATCGTCACTGATCCTTTCCATGATGGGTGCCGGAGTGACGCCGGCAGACTTCATCAGCGCATCCCGCGAAGCGGGACTGAATTTGGAAAAGCGACTGACAAAGCACCAGGCCTTGGAAATGTCCGTCATCTTCTTGACGGATTCAAAATCGTGGATCGCGGGGCTGACAGTGGACATGGACAGATGATATCCAAGGCCGAACATGGGATCGTCCAGCGGGATATCATCAAAATCCCGGGTGTAGACTTCCCAGCAGTCTTCGGAGATCTGTCCCAGGTTCGCTTCAGCCTGCTGGGTCATTTTGGGAGAGATATCCGTTAAAGTGACCTCGCAGCCCTGACGAAGCAGCTCCGCACCGTATTTTCCCACACCGCATCCGATATCGATGATCTTTGCGCCGGGGAAGACCATGTTATTCTCGTTAAGAAAGTTCAACAGTTGTTTGTCGTACTGATTGAGACCGCGACTGTAGGAATCCTGAAAGGAACCTGCGGCTTCGTTCCATTGTTCTGTATTGTTCACAGAAAAAACCTCCATGATTCGTCACAGGTTGACGTAATGTCTTTTTTCCTATTCCCATTATACCATAAATAAGCAGAACAAACGGGGGAATAATCACCAAGAATACGTGAAAAAACTGGACATTTTGTTGATTTGGAGGTAGTAGAAAAAACCTGACTGGTTGACGTAATATGGCGAAATTATTATAATAAAATGAATAACTATGGAAAAACACATTGGAGGAATCAGTGTGAAAACTATAAAAAAACGCATCCGGATGCTGACGGTTACCGCAGTGGCAGTGGCTATGCTGAGCACATCCGTCATGGGAGCGTATGAAAACACACACCGAAACACCGGGAATCAGAATGAAGATATCCTGAAAGTGTCCCTGACGCAGCTGGGATATACGGAGGGCAATAATAATCTGACGAAATTCGGGCAATGGTATGCCACGGTCCTGGATGCCCGCAAAGAAAGCAGCGCCGGCTTTGCCAATGGTGCCTGGTGTGCCATGTATACCTCCTGGTGTGCCAATCAGGCGGGAATCAAAGAGAACACCATTCCGTACTATGCACTGGTGGCCGATGGCGTGGAGAAGTTCAAGAAAATGAACCTCTATAAAAAGGCATCGGAGTATACGCCAAAACCGGGAGATCTGGTGTTCTTTGACTGGAACGTCAATAACTATGCCGATCACACCGGCATCGTTATGATGGCGGAAGACGGAATGCTCTACAGCATTGAGGGAAATACCTCGGCCAACCGTCTGGACGGACAGTCCAACCCCTCTTCCAGCACCGCTCCGGACTTCTGCCTGGTGCGCCAGCGACCGCTGAATGACCGGTATATCATGGGATACGCAACGCCCAAGTATACCGGAGGAAGCTTCAATAAAAGTCAGTATGACGGTTACATCGATCTGGAAGCCGGGCAGAAGGCTGCATCCATCCGTGCGCTGCGGGATGGCGCAATGGATGCCACCAGTTCCCATACGTTCGGACCCTATTACGGCATGACCAGAGGCGCATTTGCAGATTTCCTCTGCCGCGTCTTTGATCTGGACGCGGACATCTC
>CAJOQP010000073.1 GCA_905236515.1 uncultured Oscillospiraceae bacterium
GGTGATTCCATCGCTTCCGTCACAGTCCCGGCATCGGAACAGAGGGTTTCCATTCCCGCTCCGGAAGCCCGGTGCTGGGATTTGGAGCAGCCGGTCTGCTACCGGTGTCAGGTGGAGCTTATAAACGATAACGGTGACGTTTTGGATATGGTGTCGGAGACCTTCGGTTTCCGTACCGTGGAGTTTAAAGACGGAGCTTTTTATCTCAATAAGAAAAAAGTCTTCATCCGCGGTCTGAATCGCCACCAGTGCTACCCCTATGTCGGTTATGCCGTACCGGAACAGCTGCAGCGGGAGGATGCCAGGATCTTAAAGGAAGAGCTGCAGGTCAATGCTGTGCGAACCTCTCATTACCCCCAGAGTCACTATTTCCTGGATGAATGCGACCACCGGGGGCTGCTGGTATTTACCGAACTTCCCGGCTGGCAGCACATAGGAGATGAGAAATGGAAACAGCAGGCATGTGAAAACGTCCGGGAAATGGTGCTTCAGTACCGTAATCATCCCAGCATCTTCCTCTGGGGCGTCCGCATCAATGAAAGTCTGGACGACGATGAGTTCTATCGGGAGACCAACCGCATCGCCCATGAACTGGATCCCTCCCGATGCACCTCCGGTGTTCGTTATATCGAGAACAGCCATCTGCTGGAAGACGTATACTCCTATAATGACTTTTCCCACAACGGCAAGACCCCCGGCGCCAAAGCAAAAAAGGATGTCTTGAAAGATGACGCCCCACTGCTTATCTCCGAAGCCAACGGTCATATGTTCCCCACCAAATCATGGGATCCCTGGGAAAAACGTCAGGAACACGCGCTGCGCCATGCCCGTGTCCTCAACGCCGCCATGGCAGATGGGGATCATGTTGGCTGTTATCAGTGGTGCATGTTCGATTACCCCACGCATCAGGATTTCGGCTCCGGTGACCGGATCTGTTATCACGGAGTCATGGACTACTTCCGCAACGCAAAACCTGCTGCTGCGGCGCATGCCAGTCAGGGGCAGCGTCATCCCGTTCTGGAGGTCACATCCTCCATGGATATCGGAGACTACGCCGCCGGCATCATCGGAAACGTAACCTGTCTGACCAATGCCGAAGAAGTAAAGCTTTATAAAAACGATAAATACGTAGCCACTTTCCGTCCCGATCCTTCGTTTTCTGCCCTTCCCCACGGCCCCGTGACCATCGATGACACCGTAGGAGCACTTCTGGAAACGGAAGAAGGATTCACCGGTGAAAAAGCCAGAGTGATCCGTAAATGCATGAACATCATCCGCCTTAAGGGACTGGCGGGTTTGAGCGCCGCTGACAAGGCACTCTTCGGATATGCCATGGTCCGCTTCCGTCTGAAATATGAAGAGCTAGTCCGTCTTTATGGTCTCTATCTCGGAAACTGGGGCGGTCAGGCTACTGCCTGGCGGTTCGATGCCGTAACAGCTGGAGAAGTGATCGCTTCTGTTACAAAAGCTCCCTCTCAGAAGCTTCATCTGGATGTCACAGCCAGTCACACGGAACTGAAAGAAGGCGAAGTTTATGACATGTCCGCCGTCAGGATCCGTCTTCTGGACGAATTTGACAACGTGGCCGTATACGCTTCCCTTCCCGTAACCATTAAAGCGGAAGGTCCCGTGGAGGTCGTGGGTCCTGCTGTTGCAGTGCTGGAAGGCGGTATGGGTGGAACCTATCTGCGAACCACCGGCCAAGACGGAACTGCATGCGTGACGCTTTCAACCGATCAGACAGAATCAGTATCTCTGACATTTACGATTAAAGGATGAATCAAACAACCATCAAAAGAATTCCATATCTCTTGATGGTTGTAATTCATCACGAAAGCCTAAAGAAGCTTCTCTGCTTTCCTCAATGTTGCAACAAGGCTCATGGCGATTTGCCATGAGCCTTGTTGATAGATCTCGTTTGCACAATCGACAGGACCATTGATGCAGATGTGCGGGTCAAAGCGCATGATGAACACTGCACACTGTTCCCGGGCCATACGACCATCGGAAAGAATTACCAAAGAATAAATTGTTTTTGTTGCAAACTGTATCTTCACTTGTCATTTTAATAACAATTTCTGCTTAACATCGATTTTTCTATTGTTTTTAATTGAATTTTTTAAAAAATATATTATAATTCATCCAGACGGAATCCAATTACATCTAATATTTTCTCAATTTAAATTCCAATGTTAATAAATTGTTCATCATTCGTTCAAGACCTGGTTAAAATATTGGGTTATAGTGTAGCCATAAAAGTTAAACAAGCTTTTATAATTCTTTTTCTTTTCTTCTCTCTCCAATTCCGGCAGAACCCGCA
>CAJOQP010000074.1 GCA_905236515.1 uncultured Oscillospiraceae bacterium
ACTGCTGGCAAATATCTATCTCAATAAGTTTGACCACGAGATGGAAAGCAGAGGAGTGCATGTAATACGGTATGCGGATGACATCGTGGTACTGGCCAAGAGCAAAAGAGCGGCAGAAAGACTGCTGGAATCCAGTCGCAGATATCTTGAGGGAAAACTAAAACTCAAGATGAACGTGGAGAAAAGCAGAGTGGTAAGCACATACTCGAAAAGAAATTTTAAGTTCCTGGGCTTCGCACTCGGGAAGGGCAAGGATGGAGTATTCATCCGAGCTCATGCGAAGTCCCTGAAGAAGGCAAAGCAAAAGCTGAAAGAACTGACTTCCCGCAGTCAGGGCAGAAACGTCCGAGGAGTGATGCACAATGTAAAGGTGTTCATCCGCGGATGGCTTGGCTACTTCGGAATAGCGAGTATGCGTCAAACGATGAGGGAATGGGACGAATGGCTCCGAAGACGCTTCCGAATGTATATCTGGAAGCAATGGAAGAAACCTAGTGCGAAAGCAAAGAACTTGAGGAAACTGGGTGCTTCAAGACGGAAAGCGAAACAATGGAGCTACGGGAAAGGCTACTGGAGAGTGGCCGGAAGCCCAATACTCACGACCACCATCACAAATGAAAGACTCGCACTGGCAGGATATTATAGCATCCTGAGCCGGTACGAGTCAGTGCACTTATGCGATTGAACCGCCGTGTACGGAACCGTACGCACGGTGGTGTGAGAGGACGGGGCTTTCAGCCCCTCCTACTCGATTGCTTGGTTTTAAAAGGGGAGGAAGGAACTCCAGAAATCAAAGAATCCATGCCATGCATGCTCAAATATATTCGGAACCCGATCCGCGGAGGAAGAGCCTCCGGAGAAACTGAATACAGCTTGAGACTGGCCGGAACTGGGATCCCGGATTACAAGAGACCATTCGGAATTGGCATTCTGCTCCATGGTGATCCGGCGATTGTAGTTGACCGGATCATTGGCAGACGGATTTGCATCGACCAGCTGCGCATAGGTCTCGGAGATGTCCTGAGCCAGCTGAAGTGCGGCCTCAATTTCCATAGAGGCGATGCCTATCACATCCAATTGCTGCTCATTAATGTCTCCGGCAACATTTCCGATACGGTTAATGGATGCACTAACGTAATCGGCTACCTGATTGAGTGCCTGGATGTTCATATCTGCCAAACGTGTGTAATCGTAATCTGTCGCGTTCAGATTCTCTGTGATGCTGCTGATCAGAGCGGCTTTGCCCACGGAAATCTCATTCTGCATGGCGAGCTCACCGTATTGCTCGGGATCCGGCAGGTACTGGGTGACGATAGAAAGAGACATCTGTTCTTCCTTTGCTGATTTCTGCAGACCGTTTATCATGAGGTCGGACAGATGTTGCGCCTGCTGCTCGTTTCCGTTTACCACTGTAACAAGGATGGAGTTGCTGGTAGGAGTTATGTAGGATTCCCCGGATAACTCCGTCAGAAGCAGATCCACGCAGTCGGATACATTATTGGTTGTCATTAATACGTTGGTCAGCAGTTCTTCTGCGTCTTTGTTCAGCGGGATCAGCTGACTGACCTGTTCGGTTTCTTCGTCGATCTTGATCTCGATACTTGGGTTGATGTCCAGGATCACGGCTGGTGAACCATCGTCGGTGTAAACTACCGAGGAGTCCATAGAATCATTAAGATGCTGGGTGGAATCCGGAACGATTACGGTAGGTGCCGATTTGTACTTCATCAGCAGGACGGAGCCGAGAATAATCAGAGCAAACGCGGCAGCAATGCCTGCCCACCGGGTCCAGACGATACTGGTGCGGGAAGTTTTCTTCGCCGGTTTGCTGAACTCAGTTTCCTCGTAGAGTTCCTGTATGAACTTGTCGTCAACCTCGTTGAGAAGATCCATAAAATCTTCAGTTTTCACAAGTTGATACCATCCTTTTCCAGCTGTTTTTTCAGTCGTTGACGGAGCCTGTGCAACATGGAAGATGCTTTTGACAGACTCATGCCGTATGTGGAAGCAATGACGGCGACCGGTTCCACCATCCAGTAACGGCGCATGAAGACACCGCGCTCGGTCTTGGAAAGTGAATCGAGAAAACGGTTCAGTGCTTCCTGTATTTCTTTGGAGTCCTCCATCTGAGCCAGCTCGTTGTTTCCGTGAAGAATATCGCCCAGTTCTTCAAAGGCGATCTGAGACTCACCGCCGCCTCTTCGTTCTGCATTGTTTTTGCGCAGCATATCCAGCGCCAGGTTCCTTGTAATCTTCGCAACATACGCAGCCAGATTCTCCGGTCGATTGGGCGGGATGGAGTTCCACACGCGAAGAAGCATGTCATTGACACATTCATCGCAGTCCTCGTTGTTGCCCAATATGTTAAATGCAATGGTATGGCAGTAATTCTCGTATTTGGTTCTTAATTCTTCCAGTGCGGAATCAGGTTCAGAGAAGAACAGTTCGACAATGAATTGATCTTCCACAATTAACTCCTTTGTCATTAATAATAACGTAAAAAAACAGGGAATCATGCAGTTTTAGAAAAGATTTAAAATCTTCATTTTTTAAAGCATGATGAGGGATAGAGACCCTGTTTGTGATTGAATTATTATGAAGCAGGGTTGGCATCCGATATTGATGAAAAACCTGCTTCGTCAGATTTTATAATTATACCATATTATTACTATTTTTTGAATATCGAGAATGGTTAACATATCAGGTCGGCCATATCCCGGGGCAGGGGATCCTCAAGGTCCAGGGCTTTACCGGTAACCGGATGGATGAGGTGGATCCGGGAGGAATGCAGAGCCGGCCGGGAAATGAGTTCACATGCCGTTCCGTACACCGGATCTCCCAAAAGCGGATGACCGCAGGAAGAAAAGTGAAGCCGGATCTGATGGGTTCGTCCCGTAACAGGGAAAGCGGAGACAAGAGACCGCCCGTCCAGTGCCTGCAGTGTCTCATAACGGGTCTCCGCGTCAAGACCATCCGGATCAATGACACGGCGGATACCTTCCACCGGTTCCCGGGAGATCGGTTTGCAGATCGAGCCCGATTGTGGATCCATGACTCCATTTATGACGGCTAGATAGTTTCGCTCAAAATCCGGAGTATGCATCCGCGACCGCAACCGGTCGTGAACGTAGGCTGATTTCGCAATCACCAGGAGTCCGGAAGTGCCTTTGTCCAGCCGATGGGCCGGATGAAAGGAACACTCCTGTCCGTACCGCCAGGAGCAGGCGTTTGCTACCGTGATGCTGGGAAGCCGGTCTGATCCGTGAACGGCCATGCCGGCGGGCTTGTGGATGATGAGAAGGTCCGCGTCTTCGTAACGGATATCCAGTGGGTAATACCTTGGCTCCGCGGGATTGAACGGATTGAGATCCGTGATGTTGACTGTGAGGCAGTCACCGGACTTTACCAACGCATTGGTATAGACTTTTTCGCCGTTCAGGCAGATACCGTCCGGTTTCGTTTTCAGCCGTGAGATCAGGGAAGAAGCAAAATGGAAATGCTGTTTCAGCACACGCCGTACCGTGAGACCGTCCATGTCTTCCTGTATTATATATTCCAGAATACGTTCTTCCATCATATGTCCTTTTTCTGCTTTTTTTGTGCATTGTAAAAGCTTTTCCTTTTGCCGTCAAGGCACTAAAACCATTGAGTTTGACATTTCGATGACTTATAATGAGAAGGGTGTTCCGACCGACGTCGGACCATCATCTCATCGGGAGGGTCGATTCCATGATCAATACGAACGGAAACAATAGTTTTCTGAATAATCACTACGACGGGGACAGCTGGTCTGCGCCCATCCTGCAGATGCCGGAAGAACTGACGCGCTTCTTTTCCAACACCAGTATTGCAGGACGTCGTATTCAGCATATCTTTTCCGTAGGTCCTGCCTACAATATGTCTCAGGAATGGATGCAGAACTTCGCTATTGCACTTTCTCAGCAGGAAGGTGACAGCGATCATTTCATTCCTCCGCTTATCGAGTTTATTCCGCCGGAGACGGTGTTTTCCCGTCTGATTCTGGTGGATCATCCCATCATTATTCAGTTCGATACCGGAGACCGTCTGGAAGTCCTCTTTGCTCACGGCGGTGAAGTGCGGGTGAGTATCAATGCTTTGCCTTTGAGTCTGGAAGCGGCAAACGGTGCGCGAAACGTCAATCTTGATCTGATGTTTTCCGAAGTTATCGGGCAGCGTATCTCCGGGATTCAGGTGGGTCGCCGGAAAGAACTTCCGGAAGACTGGGAACCTCCTCACGGAGAAGACTGGAAAGAGCAGGATGCGCTGATCGCGTATATCCTGTTTGAGACAACAGGAGAAGCCGGGCTGGCATTTGAACCATATAAGGAGACTGGCCGCGTATTTCTTCTGGGGAGAGATCGGAAGATCCGTCCCATTACATGGGGACAGCTCCAGAGCGC
>CAJOQP010000075.1 GCA_905236515.1 uncultured Oscillospiraceae bacterium
CCCAGATCGTCCAGGATCATCAGGTCGCAGGAGAGCATGCGCCCGGTCCTGCGGGAGGCCTGTTCTGCCTCCTCCGGGTCCCGTGAGAATTTCTCCGTTTCAAAGGTGCCCAGAGCGGCGGTGGCCGTTTCGTAGCAGACGGAGTATCCCTTGGCGGCCACTTCCCGGGCAATACAGGCAGACAGGTAGGTCTTGCCTACGCCGGGATTTCCCGTGAAGAGCATGCTCATGCTGCCGGGGTCAAAGGTGTCTGCATACTTTTTGCAGATATCGTAGACCATCTTCATGTTTTCCTGCGGGATATCGCCGTTTTCCTTGGGAACGGAATCGTACAGTGTGAGATCGAAATGGGAAAACGATTCGTCTCCGGTCTGGAGCAGCGTGCCCAGCTCCTTCGTCATCTCACGGTTGTATTCCTCCAGAAGACAGGAACAGGGAGCACCGTTTACGTATCCCGTATCCCCGCATTTCCGGCAGGAGAAGAGATCGTCCAGATAATTATAGTCAAAGCCGTGCTTCACCAGAAGCTCGGCACGGTCAGCCTGCAGATTCAGATTCTCCTGCTTGAGCCCTTCAATCTTTGATTCCAGATCCGGGTCGTGCCGGATGGTCAGGCTCACCACGCTGGCCATATGGGAGCGCAGGGTCTGATCGATCCTCTCGATCTCAGGAATGAGGGAATGGATCTGCCGGACCCGGCGGTGGTGTTCTTCCTCGTTGGCGGCCTTCCGTGCCGCAATATTGGCGCGGGCCTGACCCAGCAGTTTGCCGTCATATTTCAAGTGGAATCACCTCTTTCACGATCCAGTTTCTTCATGATCTTTTCCAGACTGTCCTTCTTGGATTTCTGTTCGCCGGCGGGGCGGGATGGTTTGGTCTTCCTCGATGCTGCGGGGCGGTCCTTCTCCTGAATGTCCTTCGGGGAGAAGATCCCCTTGTCGCGCCAGGATTCCATGATGGTGTTCATGTAGCTCCACGCCCGTTTTCCGGTGTTGGTTACGGTGCGGTCAAAGGCCTCCCGGAGCATTTCCATATCAAAGCCCATCTCCAGCCAGCTCCGGATGTAATTGGTTTCTGTGTCCGTCAGATCCCGGTCCCGGATATCCAGCACTTCCGCCGCGCGGCGGAGCTGTCCGTCCAGTTCCTTCTTCCGGACGATGTAGGAATCCGCTTCGTCCAGAGAGGTGATGCCGTCCTTGACCCACCGGGAAGCTTCTTTCTCGATATAACGGAAAGTGGGTTTTCGGCCCTCACCCTTCAGATCCTCATAGCGCTGAACGCAGTAGTTCATAAGCACCATGATCACTTCCGCCGGCAGACCGAGATAATCGTATATGCCGAAGAGAATCTTCATGTCGTTGGAGTTGAGCATCCTCCCCATGACCTGCTGTGCTTCGTAGATCACGGTCTGGAATGCCTCGTCTTCCGCCGCCCGCTTTGTGATGTCGTCACTGGAATAGGAGGGACGCTCCTCTGCCGGTTCCAGGATGACCCGGCCCTTTTTCGGTGCCGGTTTTACGGGAGAAGCCGGGGAGGCGGCAGAAGTTCCGGCACGGTCCAGAGTCAGACCGAGACGGAGCAGCTTCTCCTCCGCCGCTTCTACCGCGGCGGCTGTCATGCACAGATCCCTTGCGGCATCCTCGCCGGATACGCCCCGGCACCGGCAGTACAGGTAGACCAGTGCCATGTCTCCGTCATGAGCGGCAATGAGCTTTTCGATATCCTGTTTGGAAAGGATGATGTTGGAATCCATGGGAGAGTTCTCCTGTGACAAAAGATTCAGAGCGAAAATAAGGCCGGAAACCGGCCTTGAAATCATTCATAGATTGTTGACAATTATACCATGCTTTCTGTCTTGTTACAAGAGCGGGCGCTGTGCTATAATTACCGTGTATTACTATGGAATAATAGCGATTTAAGGGGAGACCAATGCTGGAATTGTTATCACCTGCCGGCTCACCGGAAGCGGTGATCGCGGCAGTTCAGAACGGCGCTGATGCCGTATATATGGGACTGGACGGATTCAATGCCCGGAGAGGGGCCAAGAATTTCTCCGTTACGGAATTTGCCAAAGCGGTACGTTACTGCCATATCCGCGGATGCAAGGTCTACGTGACACTCAACACACTGGTCAGTGACAAGGAGATGGAGGAACTGGTGGAGCTTGCCCGAGTGGCTTCCGACACCGGCGCCGATGCCATCCTCGTTCAGGATCTGGGCGTTGCGGCGGTGCTGCGGGAAGCGGTGCCGGATATCCCGCTGCATGCCAGCACTCAGATGAGCATCCACAATCTGGCAGGTGCCCTGGCGGCACAGCAGATGGGGATGACCCGGGTGGTCCTGGCAAGAGAGCTGTCTCTGGAACAGATCCGTTTTATCTGCCAGAACACGTCAGTGGAGGTGGAGGTCTTCGTGCACGGCGCGCTGTGCTTCTGCCACTCCGGACAGTGTTATATGAGTTCCATGATCGGCCGG
>CAJOQP010000076.1 GCA_905236515.1 uncultured Oscillospiraceae bacterium
ATAGCCGAGCAAGGCTAGGAAAGGAGAAGGCGGCTCCTCCCACCCTTCAAGAAGAGTGGGTTTCCGCCGCCACTACTATTTATGAAGGATTGTCGGATGGTCTTCTTCAAGTTAGTTGCCTCGCAGTCAGGACACAGAACACCCGTGTCCAAATCAGTCTTCCGATAGACTACCACTCCGGAAACGATAAAAACAACCCTTTTCGAATTAGAAAAACCTCGGGGGAAGAAAAACTTCCGACGATGAGGACAGACCGTCCTTTTTCTGTTATAATCCTGGTAACACGTCGTCCCGTCGTCTCCGGCGGGGAAAGGAGATCATCATGAGAGAACTGGAACAGTTTCCGCGAGTGAAACTGGGCGTACTGCCCACTCCCATCCACCGGCTGGAGGGCATCAGCGAGATGCTGGGGACCAATGTCTATGTGAAAAGGGACGATCTCACAGGCCTCGGCCTCGGCGGCAACAAGGTGAGAAAACTGGAATTTCTCCTGGCGGATGCCAGAGAGAAGGGGGCGGAAGTGGTGTTCACCACCGGCGGCGCCCAGTCCAACCATGCCATGCTCACCGCAGCCGCTGCCAACAAGCTGGGGATGAAGGCGATCCTCATATTAAAAAAGCGGGGCGTCACGGAACGGAAGGGCAACGTGCTCCTGGAGCATCTGCTGGGTACCGACGTGCGCTTTATGGATACGGATGATTATCAGGACATCTACGATGAGATGGACCGGGTGGGGCAGGAACTGGGAGTCCCGTATTACAAGATCCCCGTGGGCGGATCCAATTCTCTGGGCTCTCTGGGATACGTCTCCTGTGTCCGGGAGATCCGGGATCAGGGCATCCGGTTCGATCACATCCTCTCCGCGGAAGGTTCCGGCGGCACCACCGCGGGACTTGCGCTGGGAGCCAAGCTCTATCTGCCGGACACGAAAGTCTACGGCATGATGGTGGATACGGAAGATTTCGCCACCATTACAGCGGATCTCATGAAAGGCGCATGCGAGCTGCTGGAGACGGACATTGAGGTGACCCGCGAGGATTATACGCTGCGGAACATGGCCGGACCCGGCTATGCCATCCCCTCCGAAGAAGGGAATGCCGCAGTACAGATCATGGCGGAAAAAGAGGGCCTGTTCCTGGATCCCGTCTACACCGGAAAAGCCTTTGCCGGACTCATTGCCCTGGCCAGAGAAGGCGCGTTTAAGAAGGATGACAATGTCCTGTTCATCCACACCGGCGGCGCCGGCGGACTGTTTGCCATCGATATGTGATAGATATTGGATACGAGGAGATCTCTTCCGAAGGGGATGGATCTTCTTTTTCAGGGGAAAGACAGGGATAATCAAAAATGCAAAAAGCGGGTTGGTTTCATTGACAAACCAACCCTTTTTGTGGGAAAATAATTCTATTCTGCTTTGAATTAAAGTGTTAAATCACTGCACAGCGGAATGAGCAATATCAAGGATCCGTTTCAGGATCGGGAAAGTGTAATTAAATGAAAACAGAACGCTGCGAAGCGCTCATCGAGCGCGACAAGAAAGTTATCTCACCCTGCTCTCATCTGTCCTATTTTCCTCTGGCAGTGAAAGCGGCAAAGGGTTCCATCATCATCGACGAGGACGGAAATCAGTTCATCGATTTTCTGTCCAGTGCCTCCAGTCTGAATCTGGGAAGCACCAACCCGGTGATCACCAAGGCCATCCGGGAGCAGCTGGATGCATTCACCCAGTATACCCCGGCTTACTGCTACAACGACAAGACCACATCCTATGCCGAGCGTCTGGTGTCCGTCTATCCCGGCGGCATCGATGCCAAGGTTTGCTTCGGCAACTGCGGCTCCGACGGAAACGACGCCGCCATCAAGTTCTCCCGTGCCTACACGGGACGGCAGAAGATCGTGACCTTCATAAACGGCTATCACGGCAGCACCTACGGTTCCGCCACCCTCACCACCTGCACCACCCGTATGAAGGAGAAGATGGGCCCCTTCCTTCCGGAATGCTACGCCTTCCCGTTCTACGGCATCGACAAGCCCGATGACGTGGTGGAGCGCGAGTGCCTGGCTCAGATGGAGCTGGCCTTCGCATCCTTCCTTCCGGTCAACGAGATCGCCGCGGTGATCATCGAGCCGGTACAGGGCGACGGCGGACTGCTGCCGGCACACCCCATCTTCATGAAGAAACTGTACCAGCTGTGTCAGGATAACGGCATCCTCTTCATTTCCGAGGAAGTGCAGCAGGGGTTCTGGCGCACCGGCAAGATGTTCGCCATCGAGAATTACGACATCATCCCCGACGGCATCATCATGGGAAAATCCATCGGCGCATCCCTGACGCTGGGTGCCTTCATGGGCCGCAGCGAGATCATGGACTGCCTGCCGGCACCGGCGCATCTGTTCACCATGGGCGGAAACTCCGTGGCCTGTGCCGCCGGTCTCGCCGCCATGGATATCTACTATTCCGATGAGTTCCAGGAACTGCTGAAGAACAACATCGAGCTTGTGGCCAAACGGGGCGCACAGCTGAAAGAGAACCACCCGAACACCATCTCCTTTGTCCGACAGCTTGGCATGTCCATGGGACTCGGCGTGGTGGGTCCGGACGGACAGCCGGATCTGGACGGAACGTTCAAGATCCTCTTTAACAGCTATCAGCACGGGCTGCTCATCATTTCCGTGGCAGGCAACGTCCTCCGGGTGCAGCCGCCTCTGAACATCGAGCCGGAACTGATCAACCGGGCCTTCGATATCCTGGAAGCATCCGTGACGGATTACGAGAACGGCGCCATCGGCGACGATGTGCTCCGCTACAAAGCCGGCTGGTAAGCCGATCACCACAGAGAATACGGGACACCGGATCTTCCGGGGCAGATACAAGGTGAAGTGAAGTTTGTTCCGCTCTTATATTTATTCTATCTTTTTGGAGGAGATATAATGACAAAGAAAAAATGGACTCGCTGGCTGATCCCCGGATTCATTTTCCAGTCCGTCACCATCGGCGGCGGATACGGAACCGGTGCCGAGATCGCACAGTACTTCGGCGCCAGCGGCATGGTGGGAGGCCTCCTCTCCGCACTGGTCACTCTCGTGATCTGGGCTTTGATGTGTGCCGTCACCTTCGAATTCGTTCGTGTCTTCAAGACCTACGACTACGGCTCCATGATGAAACAGCTCCTGGGCCCTCTGGGATTCCTGTATGACATCCTGTACTACCTGATGATGTTCATCGTTCTTGGCGTTCTGAACGCCACGGCCGGCAGCATGGTCACCGCTCTCACCGGCGCCAGCCAGTGGATCGGCATCTTCATCCTGGCTGTGGGTGTGGTGTTCCTGGTATTCAAGGGCACCGAGATGATCGAGAAGGTCCTGTCCTTCTGGTCCTACATCCTGTATGCTGTGTACATCATCTTCCTCGTCGTAGTCATTGCCAAGTTCGGCGGCAACATCGCTGCGGAATTTGCCAAGGGCGAGATCGCTCCCAACTGGTTCGGAAACGGTGCCAACTACGCACTGTACAATCTGGTGGTCGTGCCTCTGATCCTCTACACCGTGCGTGACTGCGAGACCCGCAAGGAGGCCATGGGCTGCGGTGTCCTCGCCGGCATCATCGGCGTCGTTCCCGGCATCCTGCTGCTCCTGGTCATGGGCGCAGACTTTACCAACGTCACCCAGGCCGCCACTCCGGTCACCGTGATCTTCGACATGCTGGATATGCGCTGGCTGTACATCGTCTTTGAGATCGTCCTCTTCGGTACCCTCATCGAGACCGGCACCGGCTTCATCAAGGCCGTTACCGACCGTATCGAAGTGGCTGTCACCCGCAGCGGCAGAGAGCTGGCCGAATGGGTCCATCCCACTCTCGTCGTGGGCATGGCCATCATCGGCATCGGCATCTCCACCTTCGGCCTGCTGAACCTCATCGTCAAGGGTTACGGCACCGCCGTCTGGGGATTCCTGATCATCTACGCCATCCCCATGCTGACCATCGGCGTCTACAAGATCATCAAAGCGGGCAAATAAGCTCAAAAAAATCAGGAGACACTGCACTTGGTGCAGTGTCTCTTTTTGCGCCGAAATTCGAAATAAATGGACGACATTGTCTCGAAAATGGATAAAAATACCAAATAATAGCAGAAAATAACTTAAAAAAGCAAAAGTTTTTTGACGATTTCCGACAGTTTCCATAATTCTGTCGGAATTGCACCAAACCGAAAAAAATTGATGGTTGCTACGGTTTCTGATTTTTTCTATATTGAAAACAATCGCCAGCGCATTCTCGTGACTTCAGTCGTGAGTTAGCTGGCGTATTATTATGGACAAAATAATTAACATATGATAGTATCATTATATGGATAAAGATATATTTCATATAAGAAATAATGATTTAACCCATGGTAGAGGATACGTTTATTCCCTGCAATATCACCTCGTCTGGTGCACCAAATACAGAAGGAGTGTATTGACCGACGGTATCGATGAGGACTGCAAGAATATTCTGTTGGAGATC
>CAJOQP010000077.1 GCA_905236515.1 uncultured Oscillospiraceae bacterium
CAAAAAAGAGGATCCGTATCCTTTTGAATACGGATCCTCTGAAGTTTTGACAGGGTCTTAGATGCCCATCACACCGGTGCTGAATTTCCACAGCATCGTGGCAGCTTCGGCACGGGTTGCAGTTCCCTGCGGAGCAATGAGATTGCCGTCGCGGCCGTTGATGAGACCGGCGCCGACTGCCCAGGATACAGGCTCGGTAGCCCAGCCACTGATGGTGGCAGCATCGGCAAACTTGCTGACATCGCCGGTGGCGGTCACATTCTTGCCCTTATACTCGGCATAGCTGCGGAGCATGGTGGCAAGCTGTTCTCTCGTAACATTGGTATTGGGAGAGAAGGTTCCGTCACCCATGCCGGCAACAACGCCGGTGGAGGCAGCCCAGTTCACGGGGTTGACGTACCAAGCATCGGCGGCCACATCCGTGAATCCGGCAGAAGTGGTTACTTCCGGTTTGCCTTCCATGGCATAGAGGATGGTGGCGACCTGTGCGCGGGTAATGTTTGCAAAGGGTTCCCAGGTGGTGTCGGTGTAACCGGTCATGATACCCTTGTTGAGGACATAGTCTACAGGCTCATGATACCACATGGTGGTATTCAGATCGGTATACTTCACGGACGGGCAGTTGTCATGTACTGCGGGATAGCCCTGATCGCCACTGGGAGCCGGTGTCGGTGTTACACTGGGATCGTAAGGAACCGGGCTGTCCGGAAGGACAGAGAGGATCTGATCCGCAATGAACTTGTGTCCGGCGGTGGTGGGATGCGGGTTGTATCCGGAGTTGTCCATGGACTGGTTCTCGAACAGAGGAGCGGTCAGGTGATCGCCGATCAGTTCGACTTCGCCGACATTTGCCACGAAGAACTTGCCGGGATATTTCACTTCCATGGCCTCACGGACGGCATCGTAGCAGAAGTCATAGCTGCCCTGCGGGATGTTGCCCAGAAGCGTGCTGGAAACGTGGATCTCCTTCGGGATGGTGAATCCGGCAATCTGAAGCGGGTCACCGGAAGTGGTGGGGATCGTCAGGAGGTAGGCTCCGCGCTCGCCCGGAACCAGCTTGAAGGACTTGAAGCTGTTGAAGCTGGTGGTAGCCACAATGATGGCATCCGGATTCAGCTTGTAGATATTGTCCACAATAGCGGGGAAGTTTGCGCTGAAGTCGGTAAAGTAGGTCATCAGGAACTGGATCCAGCAGATCATCCAGTAGGCGATCTTAT
The DNA here is from genome assembly GCA_905236515.1 of uncultured Oscillospiraceae bacterium. Lineage (GTDB taxonomy): Bacteria > Bacillota > Clostridia > Oscillospirales > Oscillospiraceae > UBA2922. Next base: position 1,218 of record CAJOQP010000077.1, read on the forward strand.
CCGGATTCAGAGCCCATGCGGTGAGAAATGCCTCCACGTTGCGGATAACAGTATCCCAGGTGCCGTACTTTGCAAGCTCTTCCTGCAGAGTCGCGCGGGGATCTCCGCCCAGCGGAGTGCCGTACTCGGCGATCTCGTACACCAGACCGATGGCACCTTCCCAGGTGTCGTTCAGACCGATATCCAGAGTGATCAGGTCAGCCTGTGTGGCAGCCTGACGGTATTTCGGTCTCCACTCGTTCAGCTTCTGTTTGTCAAAAGCGCCTGCGGTCAGGTTTTCGATCTGGGTAGTGTTCAGCAGGTGGCCGCCGTCATAGGTGTCATCAAACAGATAGCGAAGGGTCTGGGAGCTCAGTCCGGGAATGGCATACGGGTACATGGTATCTGCATGTACGTAGTTTGCCAACACGTCGGGATAGCTGTCCTTGATGCGGTCAAACATATGGACCAGTTCACCATGCCTGTTGTAATCCGGCTGGCCATAGCCGGCAGCGACGGAGTCGCCCAGGCAGAGGTAGGTGCTGTACTTTCCGACTGATTCCGGTGTGGCAGCGAAGACGCTGCAGCTGATGCTCAGGCACATCACCAGAACAAGCAGAAGACTGATCAAACGTTTTGTCTTCGTTCTCATTGCTACATGTTCCCCCAATTGGTATTATTTTGCTTTGCACGTCTGAACGTACAAAAACGGAGCCATTCCTTCTCCCGGTCCCGGGAGAGAGAATGATTCCTTAGGACTTTTCTTACAGGTATTTTATTTAAAGAAACATTCGGCCGGAAAAATAATACTTCCGGCTGACATAATACCAGTATAAAATTTATAGCATTTAAGTAACCATTTTGTCAATAATTCGTAATAAAATTTCAACGAGAAAAACGCTGATTTGATAATTTTTAAGAATATTCATAGGAAAAACTGGAAAAAATACCCGCCTTCATACGTATTTTGGAAGATTCTCTTTAAATGGAGGCAGACAGATTCCGTTCTCTGTAACAATCCCGGTGATCAGATCGTGATCCGTTACATCAAAGGCGGGATTGTAGCAGGGAACCGAGGACGGAGCCATGTCTTCGGCATACCACCGGGACCGGATCTCCTCTTCGGGACGAAGTTCGATGGGGATCTCGGATCCGCTGGAAAGGGAGAGATCCACGGAAGAGGAGGGACCCAGTACATAGAATGGGATCCCGTAGTGTCTTGCCAGGATCGCCACCCCGCTGGTGCCGATCTTGTTGGCGGTATCTCCATTGGCGGCGATGCGGTCACAGCCCACGAAACAGGCCTGGACCCAGCCCTGTTTCATGACCGAGGAGGCCATGTTGTCGCAGATGAGGGTAACATCCACACCGGCTCTCTGAAGTTCCCAGGATGTCAGACGGGCACCCTGCAGCAGCGGCCGGGTCTCATCGGCGAAGACATGAAGCTTCATGCCCTGTTCCGCGGCCAGCAGGATGGGACCCAGGGCCGTACCGTAACGGGACGTGGCGATGGGGCCGGCATTGCAGTGGGTAAGGATACCGTCCCCGTCATGGAGCAGGGTGAGGCCGTGCCCGGCGATGGCCCGGCACATGGCGATATCCTCCTGCAGGATCTTCTGCGCTTCCAGATACAGATGATCCCGGAAATCCTCCGGAGCCAGTCCGGCACAGGGCTCGGCAGCATCCAGCATCCGCTGAACGGCCCAGGAAAGATTCACCGCTGTGGGGCGGGAGGCGGCCAGCACGGCTCCGTCTTTCCGAAGCCGAAGGAGGATCTCCACGGAGGATTCCGCCGGGATCCTGCGGGCGAGAGCGGCCAGGGAGAAAGCGGCAAAGATGCCGATGGCGGGAGCACCGCGCACCCGGAGGGAACAGATGGCTTCCGTCATTTCTTCCAGGGTCGTCAGGCAGAGATAACGCTCCGCACCGGGAAGGGCGGTCTGATCCAGGATGATCACGCCGTCCAGTGTGTC
>CAJOQP010000078.1 GCA_905236515.1 uncultured Oscillospiraceae bacterium
AGAAATGCTCTTTGTCCGCATTGATATTGAGCATATCAAAGTGTTCCATGGAACGGTTCATCATGGAGCATGCGTCAACACCGATCATGGCATCGAGGAAGTTGTAGCCGCCTTCAATGGCGCGTTCCACGATGGCTCTGGCGTACAGGCAGGTATAGTTGGACATGTAGTAAGTTGCGATATCCACAGAACCTGTGTTGGGAGCTCTCAAACGAGTGGAGAAGCAGTTATCGACATTCAGAATTACTTCAGGAATGTGATAGCAAGTGTATCCCAGACAAATCTGTCCGTCAGCCTGTGCCTGCTTAATCAGCTCGTTATGGGCATCTTCAAGCAGGTTTTCAAAATAAATTGTATGCTTTAGATCCTTCAAATGTTACACCTCTTTTTTAATTATTCCTCTATATGGAGTTCCTCATTCTCCATAATTTCCTGTTTTACCGGTTGCCCGGTGTGTCCGTCTCTCCTTTTGGATTGATGAACAAATAACTTCCTTCTTAAAACACTGCAAACAAGACTTTTGGATTCGTTTGCATCCCTCTCTCTTGTCAAGTTTTGGTCTCACAAAAATCATTGTTTGACGTCTCACTTGACCCTACTGACCATTTAATCCCCCCTAAGAAAACATAATTTGCCTATATTGATAACATCTTAACATGAGCGTAAAAATTATTCAATATAATCTTTAAATATTTAACCTTCACCGGCCTGATTTTTGCCAATTTTAACTAATAACAGAAGCTTCTTATATCATTTTGTTTTGATTTTAAAATTAATATGACCACATGGAGCTTTTCCCATGTGGTCATATTAAAAACATCGTTATCTTCAGTTATCGGATCACGTATTGAAATATCTGTCCACTTCCTGAACATATGCGGGTAGTGCGCTTTCAAAATCCAGTCCATAATGCCGTGGCGTTCCACGCTCGGCGGTACGTCCAATGGAATCAGAGGTAAACCGCATTGCGATTTCTGTCGCATCGGACAGTTTCGCGCCTCGTATCAAAAGTGCAGAAAACGAAGACGCGAACACATCTCCCGCTCCATGAAACATCCCGGTAAGTTCATGTGCCATTGCCTGATAGACTCGATTGGAACCCCGCTCTTTGGAAAGCATTCCGATGTTGTTCTCCTCCAGTGATACACTGGTAACAACAACCGTGCTGGGTCCAAGTTCCAGGATCCGGTCAATGATCTTCTCCACATAGGAAACGGAAACCGGACCTTCCACATAATCCATGCCGGCAAGAAAACACGCTTCCGTAAAATTCGGTGTGACAATATCGGCATCTTGAAACAGATTCCTGAAACAACGTGTCATTCTCTCATCAAGATTACTGTAATATCTTCCGTTGTCTGCCATAGCGGGATCCACGATAACCTTCGTGTCTGCCGTGCGCAGCAGTTCAATGGTCTTGCGGATCAGGTCTCCCTGTGCAGGATTTGCCAGATATCCGGTAAAGATCCCATCAAAATGAGCATTGATCTCGTGCCAGTGATTTGCAATGGGAAGGATCTGATCAGACAGATCCTCCAGCGTCCAACCGGAAAAAACACCGGTATGTGTGGACAGAAGAGCCGTGGGAATGACCGAGCACTCCACACCTGTTGCTGAGATCACGGGGAGCGCAACCGTCAGAGAACATTTCCCCAATCCGGAAATATCATTGATAGCTGCAATCCTTTTTAATGACTCCATTCAACGTGATCCTCGATTTCTTTAAAATAACTTACAGTCCGGGATACAGCGGGAACTGCTCACACAGATCCAGGACTTCCTTCTTGCACTCAGGAACGGCCGCTTCACCTTCATCGATGAGGCGAACGATCAGTTTGCCGATGACATCCATCTGCTCTTCTTTCATGCCGCGAGTGGTAGCTGCAGGAGTTCCGATACGAACGCCGCTTGCCACACTGGGTTTCTGCTGATCAAAGGGGATGGTGTTTTTGTTTGCGGTAATATTAGCAGCATCCATAAGATCCTGTACTTCCAGACCGGTCTTGCCCTTGCTCATCACATCAGCAAGCATCAGGTGGTTATCCGTACCGCCGGAAACCAGTCGAACTCCGCCATCCTGCAGGGATTTTGCCAGTGCCTGTGCATTCTTCAGGACCTGTTCCTGATAGGTCTTGAACTCAGGAGAGAGTGCCTCGTGGAAGCAGACTGCCTTTGCAGCGATCACATGCTCCAGAGGACCGCCCTGGGTTCTCGGGAATACACCGGAGTTGATCTTCTTGGCGAGATCCGGATCATTGGTCATGATCAAGCCGCCGCGGGGACCTCTCAGGGTCTTGTGAGTCGTTGTGGTCACGATGTCAGCATACCCTACCGGAGAAGGATGAAGACCCGTTGCAACCAGTCCGCTGATATGGGCAATGTCTGCCATCAAGTAAGCACCGACTTCATCTGCGATTTCCTTCAGTTTCGGAAAATCGATAATGCGCGGATAAGCACTTGCTCCGCAAACGATGATTTTCGGTTTCGTCTCCAGTGCAATACGCCGAGCTTCTTCATAGTCAATGACTTCCGTATCCTTGTTCACGCCGTAAAAAACAGCGTTGAACCATCTGCCGGAAATGGATGCCTTGGAACCATGTGTCAGATGTCCGCCGTGGCTTAAGTCCAGACCCATGATGGTATCGCCGGGAGTCAGCAGAGCTGCATAGACTGCGGTATTGGCCTGTGCACCGGAATGGGGCTGCACGTTGGCAAATTCCACACCAAACAGTTTCTTTGCTCTCTCAATGGCGAGTGTCTCTACCTCATCGATGAACTCACAGCCGCCGTAATAACGAGCGCCGGAATATCCTTCTGCGTACTTATTGGTAAGATGACTGCCCATTGCTTCCATGACTGCACGACTTGTGAAATTTTCGGATGCGATCAGTTCGATATGCGAACGCTGACGCTCCAGCTCTTTCATAAACGGAGCATACAGTTCCGGATCCTGCTGTTTCAAAATGTCATAACTCATAAAGCATTATCCTCCAAATAAAAATACTAAAAGATATTATACATGAAATTATTTCCATAGAGCAATATTGATTCTGTAGAAAATCTTTTTTCTTTTTATTCATTTCTTTCCTATTCGTCACATATAAACGAAAAACCATGTGAAATGCAAAGAAAAAAATTGATTCCCTTCCCTGTTTAAACTAAACTGAAGACATAAATAAGAAAAGGAAGTGGTTTCTACGAAAAAGGTACTGAAATCCATTGGCATTATACTGCTTGCCCTGATCCTCTGTGTCGTAATCCTCTTCGGGTGGCTGTCCTTTACGGAATTCAATCCGGCCGAAGTAGAAGAAGTCACCGTTCAGACAAACGATAATGCAAAAGCACTTCAGATCGGAAACACCATCTCTGTTCTGTCCTGGAACGTCGGTTATGCCGGACTCGGAAAAGATTCCGAATTCTTCATGGACGGCGGCAGTGATGTGAAAAGCGCAGATAAAGAAACCGTAGACTCCTATCTGGAAGGAATCCGAAGCACCGCCTTCGAAGGGGATGCATTCGCCAACATTTACCTGTTCCAGGAAGTTGACAAGGATTCCAGCCGCACTTATCACGTAGATGAAACAGAGGCCCTTGCCGGAGCAAGCAACACCTATGCACTGAATTATTCCTGCGGATTTGTCCCTTACCCGGTTCCGCCCATCGGAAAAGTGAACAGCGGTCTTTTGACTGCATCTGATTTTTCCATTGAAAAAGCTGACCGCATCGCACTTCCCTGCCCGTTCAAATGGCCGGTCCGCATCGCCAATCTGAAACGGTGTCTGCTGGCAAACTATATCCCCATTGAGGGGACGGACAAATATCTAGTGGTTGTGGATCTCCACCTTGAGGCCTACGACGATGGCAACGGCAAGATTGCTCAGACAAACCAGCTTAAGGAATTCATTCAGTCGGAATATGAAAAAGGCAACTATGTCATAGCCGGCGGAGACTTCAACCAGGAGTTCCCCGGTGCGCTTGACCAGTATCCCAACACCCATCCGGATCTTTGGTCTCCCGGTGTTCTGGATGAATCCATGATTCCCGAAGGCTGGACCTATGCCTACGACCTGAACACTCCCAGTTGTAGGCTGCTCAATCAGCCCTATAACCCGGAAGATACGGAGAACACGCAGTACTATGTGATTGACGGCTTCATCGTATCTCCCAACCTCACCGTCAACGGCGTTCGTACCATTCCGGTGGATTTCGCAAACTCAGATCACAACCCGGTACGCGTCAGCATCACCATAAAATAAAAAGCGCTCATAAAAAAAGTCTGCAGAATTGTGATCTGCAGACTTTTTTCATGATATCTTTCTTTATTCTGCGGGGAACTCCACGCTTTCCAGTGCATCGGCAATGGGTGCCAGGAATTCCGCAGGAATATGTTCCACTTCACCGGCATCCACCATAGTGGCGTATACCGAATCGATAGGCATCTTTGCCACGTTGGGAATCTGGAACTTAGCAGCAACTTCATCTACCTTGCTGTCGCCGAATATATGATGTTCCTTCCCGCAATCCGGGCACTTGAAATAAGACATGTTCTCAACGATTCCAAAAACAGGAATATTCAGCATGTTCGCCATATTCACAGCCTTCTCCACAATCATGGAAACAAGATCCTGAGGAGAAGTGACGATGATGATGCCATCCACAGGAAGAGACTGGAACACCGTCAGAGGTACGTCACCTGTTCCTGGAGGCATATCCACAAACATGAAATCGACATCCTGCCACATGACCTGATTCCAGAACTGTGTGACCACTCCGGCTATGACCGGTCCTCTCCATACGACAGGATCAGTCTGATTCTCAATGATCAGGTTGGTAGACATGACCTGAATGCCGCTGGTGGAATAATTCGGGAACAAATAGTCCTCGGTAGCAGTGGCATGCTGGTTGATGCCGAATGATTTCGGAATGGACGGACCAGTGATATCTGCATCGAGCACGGCTGCCTGATATCCTCTGCGCTGCATCTCGGAAGCCATCAGACTGGTGACCAGAGACTTGCCAACACCGCCCTTACCGGAAACAACTGCATATACTTTTTTTACGGAAGCACCAGGGAACAGTTCTTCTTTAACGATCCCGCTGCGTTCTGCACAATCTTCCCCACAAGTTGAACAATCATGGGTGCAATCTTCTGCGCTCATTTGTACCGCTCCTTCGTTTTTCTTTCTTCTATATGGTTTTAACACAATGGCAGTGGAAATACAATGGTTTTTCACTGCCATTTGCGTATTTTTTAAACGCTTTGAGAAAAGTGTCAATTGTTGAGGTATTTTCGTATCTGTGTTATTATTACAAAAGTTTTACAACCCAACCATTTAGTGGAAAGGAGGGTTCGGAATTTGGAAGAAATGGTACGCATCGTCGTCGATGCGAGCAAATACGTTTTGCCGTTTCTGTCTTTGTGGATTCTGATCCGCTGCGTACGCTCCATGCTCCGTGAGCGGTATGAGCCGGAGATCTGGGGTTATATCCTCGACGGCAGAAATAAAACGACATATCCCCTCACCCACTGGGAAAACATGCTGGGGCGTACCCGTCATGCTGATGTTCATCTGACAAACCGGTCGGTACAGCGCGTCCACGGTGTCCTTGTCCGTGATGACAACGGCAAATGGAAAATTTTCGATACTTTCTCCCGAGGCCGTATCGCAGTAAACGGAAAACAGGTGCAGCCCGACGGTTCTGCCATCAAATCCGGGGACAGCCTCACCATCGGTAATGAACCGCTGGTATTTGCAGAAATCTCCTCGGCAAAGCATGCACAGCTGGAATCCCGCCGCACACGGGCCGGACGAAACGTCGGCCCTGGTCTTACACTGTTCGGTCTGACGGTATTCCAGAGTTTTCTCCTTCTGCAGCACACCCTGTCTGCAACGGAAGAACATATCAACAATGTTATTCTCGGATTCGTTGCCCTTATCCTGATCGAATGGTTCTGTTATTTTATCATGCGGAGCATTCGAAGGAACGGTTTTGAAGTGGAGATCCTTGCGTTCTTCCTGACGACGCTCGGCCTGAGCGTCGTGGCAACCTCTACGCCGGAAGACATCTTTAAGGAGATTATCCTGATCGTAATGGGTATCGTCCTGTTCTTTATGGTGGGATGGTGGCTCCGGGATCTGGAGCGTTCCAAAAAGTACCGGCTGACAGTTGCCATCGTGGCTCTGATCTTTCTGATTCTGAACCTGCTGGTGAGCCGTGTGACCAACGGTGCCAAGAACTGGATCCTGCTGGGCGGCTTTTCCATTCAGCCTTCTGAGATCGTGAAAGTGGCCTACATCTATGTAGGCGCCGCAACGCTGGATCGTCTTTTCCAGAAACGAAACCTGATCGTATTCATCGGATTTTCCGCAATCTGCGTTATGGCGCTGGCACTGATGGGAGACTTTGGAACGGCACTGATCTTCTTTGCCACATTCCTTGTGATCTCCTTCATGCGCTCCGGTTCTTTTGCAACAGTGGCCCTCGCCATCACCGGTGCCGGTCTTGCCGGTTTCCTGGTCCTGTCCATTAAGCCATACATCGCCCAGCGTTTTGCCACTTGGGGACATGCATGGCAGGACATTTACGGTGCCGGATATCAGCAGACCCGTGCCATGTCTGCAGCTGCCTCCGGCGGTATGTTCGGCAAAGGTGCCGGAAGCGGCTGGCTGAAAGATATCGTCGCAGCCAACACCGACATGGTATTTGGTGTCATCTGTGAAGAAAACGGGCTTCTTATCGCTCTGTGTGCGCTGCTTGCTATCGTGGTCCTGGCATTTTTCGCCGTCCGTTCGGCTCAGCACGGACGCAGTTCCTATTATGTGATCGCGGCATGTGCCACCGTCAGTATGCTGATGGTGCAGATGTCTCTGAATGTGTTCGGTTCCATGGATATCCTTCCCTTTACCGGCGTTACGTTCCCCTTTGTATCCAAAGGCGGCACCTCCCTGCTGTCCTGCTGGATGCTGCTGGCGTTCGTCAAAGCTTCGGATACCCGCAAAGGAGCAAGCTTCGTAGTGAAGCCTGCGCAGGAAGAGGAGGGTTAACACATGAAAACTGTAACTCGACGCGCAGGATTTGCCATTCTGATCGCCATGCTGGTGATCCTCGGCATACTGACCTACGGATTCCGTTATATTCAGTACGGTGCCAACTGGGCTTCGTTTTTCGGTAATGAAAATGTTTCCGGTACCAGTGTCCTGTCGGACCGTTACGGAGTAACCTTGGCAACCATGTCCTCCGGTGATATCTCTTATGCGGACGACTACACCACCCGTCTCGCCTGCTATCAGGTCATCGGCGACAAGTCCGGCAACATCGGGACCGGTGCTCTGACCCATTTTGCCGGCCGCCTGTCCGGATTCAATTACCTGTACGGCACGACCAACAGCAAAGGAAAAAATGTGAGCCTTACACTGGATGCTGCCCTGAATGTGCGGGCCTACGAAGCGCTGGGCGATCGTCCCGGAGCGGTGCTTGTCTCCAATTACCGTACCGGTGAGATCCTCTGCATGACTTCCACACCGTCCCAGGATCCTGCAGATCCGTCGGATTCCCCGGCAGAAGGAACCTATCTGAACAAGGGAATCTCCTCCGCACTGACTCCCGGTTCCACCTTCAAACTGGTTACGCTGGCCGCCGCCATCGATACCATACCGGACATCTATAACAAAAGCTATACCTGCAGCGGCAGCATCGATATTGGTGGAGACACCATCAACTGCACCGGTGTTCACGGCACGCAGGACATCTACGGTGCTCTGGCCAACTCCTGCAACTGCGCCTTTGCACAGATCGCGCAGGAAGTGGGACCTGATGCTCTGGAGACCTATGCGGACAAACTGGGCTTTACGGAATCCCATTCCATGAACGGGATCCCAACGGCAGCAGGCCGTTTTGACAAAGCCGCAAAAGGGTCCTCTTTCCTGTCCTGGTCCGGAATCGGTCAGTACAACGATCTGGTATGCCCCTACTCCATGCTTCGTTACGTCTCCGCAATCGGAAACGGCGGATCCATGCTGGAACCGGCGATCCTGAAACATGGCGCCACCGATCGTAAGACCTCCCTCCTCTCTTCGAAAAGCGCCAGTGCAATCAAGGGATTCATGCGCAACAACGTGACCAACAACTATGGCACCGGGACATTTCCCGGTCTTCAGATCTGTGCAAAATCCGGTACGGCTGAAGTTGGCGACGGGACCAGTCATGCCTGGTTCGTAGGATTCCTGGACGACCCGTCAAATCCCTATGCCTTTGTGGTCGTCGTGGAACACGGCGGCGGCGGACTGGCTGCTGCAGGCTCTGTGGCTAATACGGTTCTGCAGGCACTTGTGAACTGAAACAGAAGGAACGAAAGCAATGATAGATATTTCCGTGAAGGATCTTGTAAAATCCTATGAGGTCGGATCCAACATCCTGGACGGTCTGTCCTTTGATGTGAATACCGGCGAGCATATCGGTATCCTCGGCCCCAACGGCTGCGGAAAGACCACACTGTTCAAGATCCTCACCGGCAGTCTCGATTATGATGAAGGGCAGGTATCGGTTGCCAAAGGAAAACGCATCGGACTGATCTCTCAGATCCCCCGCTTTCCCGAGGGATGGACGACGGAAGACGTCCTGAAATCTGCCCATCAACATCTTTATAATATCCAGGAACGGATGCAGGACCTGGAACAGCAAATGGAGCAGGACTCATCTCCTGCTCTTTTAGATGAATATGACCGTCTCATGGAACAGTTCAACACTATGGACGGATATCAGATCGACGCCATCCGAAACCGTGTGGCAAATGGTCTGGACATCACCGAAGCCATGAGAACGCAGACTTTTGACAGCCTCTCCGGCGGAGAAAAGACCAGGGTCAATCTGGCCCGACTCATTCTGGAAGATACGGATATCCTTCTTCTGGACGAGCCCACCAACCATTTGGATATGCAGTCCATTGAATGGTTGGAAGATTACGTGAATCATTTCCACGGTACGGTCCTTACCATCAGCCACGACCGTTACTATCTGGATGTTGTGTGCCAGCGTTGTATCGAGATCTCCTCCGGAAAAGCGGAGTTTTACAGCGGAAACTATTCCTTCTACGTAGTGGAACGACAGAAGCGGTACGAGGAAAAGCTCCGTCAGTATGAAAAAGACCAGGAAAAGATCGAACAGCTGCAACGGGCCGCAGAACAGATGCACCTCTGGGCCTTCCTCGGAAATGACAAGCTCCACAAGCGTGCCTTTTCCATGGAAAAGCGTATCCAGCGGATGAAAGAGCGTGGCGTGGAAAAGCCGGTTGCCGCAAAAAAGCTCAACACCCGGTTTCAGGAGATGGAATTTCTTGCCGACGATATGCTCACGATTGACGGTGTCACAAAAAACTATGACGGCCGTACGCTCTTCTCTCCTCTGGAAATGAAGGTGCAGGGAAAAGAACGTATTGCCGTCATAGGCAACAACGGCACCGGGAAGTCCACTCTTGTGCGGATGATCATGAATGAACTGTCACCGGATACCGGAACGATTCTGCTGTCCGCCAATGCCAAAGTGGGATATCTTCCGCAGATCGTCACCTTTGAAGATGCCTCCCGCAGCTGTCTCGACACCATGCTCTACGAAGCAGGATGCAAACCACAGGATGCCAGAGACCGTCTGGCGGCTTTCGGTTTCCGGGGCGAAAAGGTATTTACTCCGGTGGATTCCCTCTCCGGAGGAGAACAGAGCCGTCTGAAGCTCTGTATTGAGATGGGAAAGAATATCAATCTGCTTGTTCTGGACGAACCGACGAACCATCTGGATATCGACAGCCGCGAGTGGATTGAGGACGCCATCGAAGACTACAGCGAGGCTCTAATTTTCGTATCCCACGACCGCTACTTTATTGAACGGTTTGCCAGCCGGATCTGGGCGTTTTCTGCGGACGGCACAGTATTGGATTATCAGGGTACCTATCCCGAATACCGATCCTATCTCGCCCGTCAGATCGTATACCGCAACAACGAAGCGGAGAAAAAGAAAGCGGTATCGGAACCCAAGCCAAAGAAACGATCTCCCAATTCCAAAACTGCAGCAAAGATCGAGCGGGAAATCGCAAGGAAAGAAGAACGGATGGCGCAGCTGACCAGCGAGGAAGAGCAGTTCAGTACCGACTATGAAAAACTGATGGAACTGAATGAGGAAAAAACACAACTGGATCAGGAGCTTCTGGAGCTCTATGAACAGTGGGAACAATTCGTATAAAAGACAGGTGAAGGAAGCCTGATCAATCTGATCACTCCTTCACCTGTTTTTATTCCATCACGATTCGGTTCAGTTCCGCCACCACAGGGCCCGGTCTGAGATTGTGCGCATGACATGCTTCACTCAGTGTCTCAAGCTGAGATGAGGAACAGGAAAGGCAGTGCATGCCGATTCCTGCAAGATAGTCCAGTGTTTCAGGATAAAACTCAACAATCTCCGCCATGAGATCTTCCCCGCTGATGGGACCATCGTCCAGCCAGTCCATAAGGGTCTCCTCCTGTCTGCTTATTTCTCTCCGGTCCGCTCCTGAATATAATACCGCGGCCGGTCTTTTACTTCGGTATAAGTCTTTCCGATATAGGTGCCCAAGATCCCGGAAAGATAAAACTGAAGGCTCTGCATAAAACAGATCCATGCCATGATCCCTGCCTGAGATTTCCGGTCTCTCATTGCACGGAACAGAAGCAGCAGCGCGGCACCGTCCGCGGCGGCTCCGAATCCGAAGGAGAGCTTCAATGGTGCCGTAGAGAAAGATGTCACTCCATCCTCTGCAAGAAGAAGCATCTTCTTCAGTGAGTACTTGCTCTCTCCTGCTGTTCTCGCCTTTCTGGAATAGAACACACGGTCCGTCTTCAGTCCGATATCCGTGGCAATCCCTCTCAGGAACAGATTGACTTCCCGGTACTGACTCAGAGCATCCAACGCAGAACGGTCCATCAGGCGGAAGTCCGCATGCTGGGGAATCGTCTGGACTCCCAGGGCATTGAGTATCCTGTAATAATACTCCGCAGAGGTGCGTTTCATCACGGTATCGGTAGTCCGGTCATTTCGCACACCGAAAACGATGTTTGCACCTTCCTTTGCCTTCCGGACCATTTCCGCCATGGAATCAACGTCGTCCTGGAGATCGGCATCGATGGAGATCGAAAGATCACAGTCTGACCGTGCTTCCATCAGACCGGCATAAAGGGCATTCTGATGTCCCCGGTTGTGGGCAAGCTTCAGTCCCCGGAAGCTGAGGTCCTCCCTGTGAAGGGCACAGATCTCCGACCAGGTACGATCTTTTGATCCATCATCCACCAGCAGGATATAGCTGTCCGCTGACACTTCCGCAGAATCGATCATAGACTGAAGAAACCGATTCAGGATCGCTGCGGACTCCAGCAGGACTTCCTCTTCGTTGTAACACGGAACAACAATGGCGAGGACCGGTCCATCTTTTTTATTCATCGTCATAAAACTCTCACTTTCCGGTCTTTTCGATCACATACAGTTCGGATCCACCGTCTCCCACCAGCCTCTGGTGGCCGTCATAGCCGGAACCGGCAAAAAGCGGGACCGGGACAAAACCTCCGGCCAGTGCCCGTCCGGTGTGTGTCCGGTCTTCCGAGGCAGCCGTGATATGTATCCTGTGATCCGCAACATAAAACAGCGGACCGTTGGGATTGATCTTGATGGGTGACAGATGATTGATACTCCCTCCCACCGTACTGAGGTTCACGTTCTGGGGACGAGTCGTCACATGATACTCCTGCTCAGGATCCAGTGCATAGATGAAGAGTTTCTCATACCCAGGAGCCGCTGAGACCTGACGGCGGAACACTCCGACAAAGGAGCAGTCCCCGTCAGAAACCTGCCACTGCTCGTGATTCTCATCCGTATCATATCGGTAAAAAGTACCGAACTGAAAGATCCTCTGATATTGTTTGTAGAATTTGATCTGTTCGCGGATCTTCTTCTTGTTCTCATACGTTACATGATCCAGATCAAGCTCATACCCGAGATCGCCGAAAAATGCCACATTGGCTCGTGTTTCCATTTCCGAATGGCGCATAGTCTGCATATGCGGGGACGCAGATACATGACATCCCATAGTGGACTGCGGATAGAAATAGGACAGCCCCTTCTGGGTATACAGCCGTTCCATGGGATCGGTATTGTCCGAAGCCCAGATCTGAGGTGAAATGGTCATCATACCAAGATCAAAACGATTTCCGCCGGAAGCGCAGGACTCCAGGAGGATCTCCGGTCTGGGATCAAAGATGCGATGCATCACATCATACAGACCGAGAACATATTCCATACTGCCCGCACCCAGAACATTGGAATGCCGGTTCATATCCCATTTCACGTAGGTGATATTGGCGGAATCCAGCACATCGGAAACGGATTTCACGATATAGTCCCGCACGCATTCCATGCGCAGATCCAGCAGATACTCATTTCTTCCCTGCAGCGGTTTTCGTCCGGGTTCCTGAAGGACCCAGTCCGGATGCATCCGGTACAGGTCACTGTTTTCATTCACTGCTTCCGGTTCAAACCAGAGTCCGAACTGAAGCCCGATTTTGTTGATACGCTCGGCAAGGCCCGTCAGTCCGTGGGGAAGTTTCTTCATATTGACGTTGTAGTCGCCCAATCCCTGTGTATCATCATTTCTCGTACCAAACCATCCGTCGTCCAGAACGAACAGCTCACACCCCAGCCGCTTGGCCTCTTTGGCAAGTCCCAGCAGTTTTCTCTCATTGAAATCAAACATACAGCCTTCCCAGCTGTTATACACGATTGGGCGTTCCCGGTATCTCCAGTAGGCCGGCACGAGACTGTTGTTGACAAACTCGTGCAGATTTCGGCTCATCCCATTAAGTCCCTCCGCGGAGAATGTCATGACAGCATCCGGTGTCTCCAGGGCTTCCCCAGGCGCAAGCTCAAAACGGAAATTGGCCGGAGAGATTCCCTGCATGATCCGGGTAAGATTGGCGGAAGAGCGCGCCATGGAGGCATAGTGATTGCCGGAATAGATCAGATTGAACCCGTAGGCATCTCCGCTCCATTCGGTAGTCTGCTCTGTCATGACCGCAAAAGCGGGATTGTGCTGATTGGAAGAGAAGCCCGTAAGGCTCTCATTGACGATGCGGCTGTATCCCACAGGAGCCGTCTCCGTATGTGCTTCCCGGATCCAGTCCCCGTGAAGATTCATCATCCGGTATTCCCCTGAAAAATCCACGCAGAAGCTCATCAGCTTGCGTACATAGCGGGGATCGTTCCCCTTGTTCAGGAGCACTGCTTTACGGCAGATCACGTCACCGAAAACACTCCAGAACAGATGAAGATCCATGGCGATCTCCGGATCGGAAAGACATACTTCCAAAGTCTCTTCCGCACCTTCCGCACGTGGCCAAAGGAAATGTCGGGGCTCTTCCCCGGAATAGATCTTATGAGACACATACCGGAAATCCGTGGTAAGGACTCTATCTGCATCTTCCAGTTCGATGGGAGATTCCCGGTAATCACCGCATCCGGATCCGCTCCACTCCAGCGGTGTGGTATGAAGGCTGCTAGATGGATCATCCTGACGATACAGCAATGCACAGCCCCAGCCGACACTGCTGGAGACATCCCAGTTCTCCGCATCCTTCTCACTGAGTACCGGCCCGTAATAATAATGCTTCAGATGTCCGGATTCCGTAACTTCAAAAAGATACGTACTGGACTTCGTTTGAATCTGAAACCGTAATTGCTTTTCTTTAATCATAACAATAGTCTCCAGAAAAAGAATGCAATCATTATATCATATGAAAAAGCAAAGAAACAGAGACTTCTGTCTCTGTTTCCTGATTAATACAATCTGTTATTTCCCTATTCCGGCCGCTTCCATGCCGCTTTCAAATTCCTTCTTGTTGGACAGGCAGTTGCGCTCACAGAAATCAATGTGCGTATCCATCGCCTGCTGTGCCAGTTCCGGAAAACCCATCTCGATGGCATTCATCACGGAATGATGCTGATTGACCAGCAAATGAAGCTTTTCATTACGGGATCCGAAGGCCATATACTCCACCGTACGAATGGAAAGATAGGACAGCTTCTTATCCAGCGTCTCATACATTTCCAGAAGAAACGGATTTCCGGCACTCTGCACGATAAATGTGTGGAACTGACGGTCATACTTGTTGCGCAGGATCTCACTCTTTCCGCTTATGAAATCACGCATGTCCTTCTCAAACCCGTCTGCGTACTCATGGAGCTTCTTCATGTCCACTTTCCAGTTTTTTTCCGCACAGGCATAACATGCTGCGCTTTCGATCGCCTTGCGTGCTTCGAAGAGATTCTCAATGTCGTCCTCGGAAAGATCGAACACATAATAGTTTTTATACTTTCCGCCGTTGATCATGCTTTCAAGGACCAGGCCGCGGGCCGTCAGCCGCTCCACCGCTTCGCGGACCGGTGTACCGGAAACATTCAGTTCATCGGCGATTTTATTAATCTTCAGTTTGCTGCCGGGACGCAGCTTCGATGTAAGGATGGCATCCTCCAGGATGCTGTATACTGCCTCACTGATTCGTACAAAGGGATTTTGATTCTGAATCTCCTCGATCATTTCTGGAGAAAACAGTTTCATATCCTCATCATAGATATATGTCATCTTGACTATTTACTCCTTGCTAAACGATTAATAAAATTATATCCAATTCAAGCAAAAAGGTCAATAAAATGTATGAAATACTACCAAAACGAAAATCATTTTATTCAAAAGCCATGAAAATCTTTCAAAAAAAAAGAGAGACAGCCAAAAGACTGTCTCCCTTCTCTATAGGTATGTTGGTTTCAGAACCTGAATCCCCGATCAGGGTTCCGGAGTTCTGGCATGATCGGCATAGTGAATATGCAGAAGTTCATGCTCACGGCCGTCAAGCAGCTCGTATACATACTTCAGTTCTGTGTTCTGATCGCAGTTCTTCAGCTCGCATTCGCCGTCTGCATTGAAGATACCGGTGAAACGCTCGGCCTTCCGTGCGTTGGCAGCAGGAGGCTGTCCACCGCCGCCGATACAGCCGTTGGGGCAGGCCATGACTTCTACGAAGTCGAACTGCTCTTCCTTATTGCGGATCTTGGCAATCAGCTTATCGGCATTGCCAAGGCCGTTTGCAACAGCAATACGGATGGTCAGATCACCTGCAGTTACTTCAAATGCCTTGATTCCATCCAGACCACGGACACCACATTCCGCAACGGTTGCCACTTCTTCGTCGGTGGTAGTTCCAAGGACACGACGGATAACAGCTTCGGTAACACCGCCGGTGACAGCGAAGATAACGCCGCCGCCTGTGTACATATCCAGAGGCTGATCCGGTTCGGTATCAGGCAGAGAGGCAAAGTCAAGACCAGCGGACTTGATCATACGAACCAGTTCCTGGCTGGTGATAACGAGATCGATCAGACGCTCGCCGTCTTTTTCCAGTTCCGGACGGGCAGCTTCCATCTTCTTTGCAGAACACGGCATGACTGCTACGGAGTAGAACGGCTCATCTTTAAACTGTTTGCGCAGGACCGCACCGAACATCTCCATCGGAGAACCGCAGGTAGAGACCTGAGGCATGATCTCCGGATAGGTCTTCTCAATGTGCTTGATCCAGCCGGGGCAGCAGGATGTGAACAGCGGAAGCTTCTGGCCGGTCTTTACCTTGTTGAGGAATTCATTGGATTCTTCCACAATGGTAAGGTCAGCAGTCAGAGAGGTATCGAATACGTAGTCAACACCCATACGCTTCAGAGCGGTTACGATCTTGCCGATGGCATTCTGAGTTGCAGGAATGCCGAATTCTTCGCCGACGCCGACACGTACAGCGGGAGCGATCTGAACCATTGTCTTCTTGGCAGGATCAAAGATCATGTTCCACATCTTGTCCACTTCGTTCTTAACGGTAAGAGCGCCGGTGGGACATACTGCAGCACACTGACCGCAGCCAACACAGTTGGTGTCGATCATGCTCTGACCGAAGCCGCAGGATACATAGGACTCACGGCCACGGTTGCAGATGTCGATTGCAGAGATATTCTGTACTTCAGCACACATTCTCACGCACTTGGCACAGAGAATGCACTTGGAAGGATCGCGAACGATAGACGGAGAAGTCTTATCGATAGGCTCCTGGCTGTACACATTGTCAAAACGGACCTTGTGAATGCCGAAGCGGTTCGCATATTCCTGAAGTTTGCAGATGCCGGACTGGTCACAGGTGGTGCATTCCACACGGTGGCTGGCCAGAAGCATCTCGGTGATAAGCTTTCTATGTTTCCAAAGTTTTGCGGTATTGGTCTTGATCTCCATGCCGTCTTTGGGAACCATGGTACATGCAGCTTCGATCTTGCCGCGGTCATTTTCTACCACACACATGCGGCAGCCGCCATAAATGGACAGATTCTCGCAGTAGCAAAGGTTAGGGATGTCGAAGCCGTTCTGACGGGCAACTTCCAGTACGTTGCGCGCATTTTCAAATTCAACGGTGGTACCGTCAATAATCATATGTTTCATCGTCTCAGACCTCCTCGATCGCGTTCTGCGGGCATCCAGCAGCACAGGTACCGCACTTTATGCACTTGGAGGTATCGATAGTGTGAGGCTGTCTGACGGCGCCGGAAATGGCATCCACCGGGCAGTTACGTGCACACTTCGTGCAGCCGATACATTTATCCGGATTGACCCAGTAACTAAACAGGCTCTTACATACACCAGCGGGGCACTTCTTGTCATTTACGTGGGCAAGATACTCGTCGCGGAAGTATCTCATCGTAGACATGACCGGGTTGGTCGCGGTCTTGCCGAGACCACACAGGGAGCAGTTCTTGACCGTATCGGCAATCTCAGCCATAAGGTCAAGATCCTCTTCCTTGCCCTCACCCTTGGTGATGCGTTCGAGGATTTCCTGAATCTGAGGCACGCCTTCACGGCATGCAGAACATTTACCACAGGACTCTTCACGGCAGAAATTCATGAAGAAGCGAGCAATCTCTACCATGCAGGAATCCTGACCCATTACAACAAGTCCGCCGGAACCGATGATGGCTCCAACTTTCTTGACGGAATCGAAGTCGAGCGGAAGATCCAGATGATCTTTCGTCAGACAGCCGCCGGACGGGCCGCCGATCTGGACGGATTTGAATTCGCCGCCGTTTTTCAGGCCGCCGCCGATATCATAAACGATCTCTCTCAGGGTGGTTCCGAAGGGAACTTCGATCAGGCCGGTACGGTTAATGGCGCCGGTCAGAGAGAAGGTCTTGGTACCGGTGCTGCCTTCGGTGCCGATACCGGAGAACCATTTGGCACCTTTGGTAATAATCATGGGGATGTTCGCATAGCTCTCAACGTTATTGAGCAGTGTAGGAGCTTCAAACAGGCCCTTGTCAACGGTACGATGCAGCTTCGGACGCGGCTGTCCACGATTACCTTCGATGGATTTCAGAAGAGCAGAACCTTCGCCGCAGACGAAAGCACCAGCGCCTTTGGAAATCGTCAGTTCAAAGCTGAAATCGGTTCCGAGGATGTTGTCGCCCAACAGTCCCAGTGCCTTATCTGCTTCAATAGCCTTGGTCAGTCTTTCTACCGCCAGAGGATACTCTGCACGGCAGTAGATGTAACCGCGTTTGGAGCCTACTGCTCTTGCTGCGATCATCATACCCTCGATCATACGGTGCGGATCGCCTTCCATAACGGAGCAGTCCATAAATGCACCGGGGTCACCTTCGTCTGCGTTGCAGACGACATATTTTACTTCTTCAGAATGTGCAGCGACCTGTGACCATTTCTTGCCGGCCGGGAAACCTGCGCCGCCACGGCCCTTCAGGTTGGATGCGTCTACTTCGTTGACGACTTCTTCGGGAGTCATCTCAAACAGCGCCTTAACAAATCCGTCGTAACCACCGACCGCAACATATTCTTCGATGGATTCGGAACTGATGTTGCCGCAATGCTCCATCAGGTATCTGGACTGTTTCTTGTAGAACGGGAAGTCCTTGGTCAGATGCGGATACTGCACGCCGTCTTCATATTCTACCAGTCTTGCCACGACTTCGCCGTTTTTCAGAGTCTTGTTAACGATCTCTTCGACATCAGCGGCTGTGACATGAACATAATATACATCCAGAGGATCAATACGGACCAGGGGGCCAAGTGCACAGCAGCCCATGCATCCGCATTTCTTCAGATTGAATGCGCCGTCCTTCTCATCTTCCCAGGAAACGGAGAACGGGACATCGGATTTGGACAGAACTTCTACGAACTTATCGTAAACAGCTTTGGCGCCGGCAGCCATACAGCCGGTACCGGAGCAGACCAGAACCTTGTTGGTCTGCTTGGCCAGTTTTTCAGCAGCTTCCTGCTGATAGGCCTTAAATTCTTCTAAGCTCTTTAATTTACTCATTTATCTGCTCTCCTCTCGAAGAGAATTGACTAAGTCATGAACCTTTTCCGGAGTCATTTTACCATGAACAACATCGTTGACCATCATGGTAGGAGCCAGACCGCATGCACCAAGGCAGGATACACGCTCAATGGTAAACAGGCCGTCTTCGGAAGTATGCTGACCGGGTTTCATCCCGACTGCTTCATACATAGCATTGGTAACGTCATCCGCGCGGCTGACGTGGCAGGCAGTACCATTACAACATTTCACAACATATTTTCCTTTTGCTTCGAGAGAGAAGTTGCCGTAGAATGTGGCAACACCATAAATCTTCGCAGGGCTGATGCCGATCTTCTCGGCAGCGTACTTGAGTCCCTCTTCCGGGAGATATCTGTATTCCTTCTGAATATCCTGCATAATGCCGATAACCTGAGTGGCATCGTAGTTATGATCTTTCAGAATGGAATCTATGAGTTCAAAATCTACTTTCATGAAACTCCTCCTTTACTTTTTTTGCCTTGTTTTTTGCTTTTGGAAACTATGCTATAATACTGTCTGCATTTACATGCCCTTTTACTGCTTAAATTCAGTAAACCATCCACACTAATAATTGTAAAGCAAAGTTATTTTTTTGTCGGTTAATTATTGGACATTTTGTTACCACTTTCCAAACATTTCGTGAATCATGCACATATATCGTCATTGTTATTTGTTAATGTTGCACTTTTGGTGCAGATTTACTCATTTTTCCACCTCCTTAATGTGCAAAAACCTCCGAATTTCCGACAAATTCAAAGTTTGATTTATTTTCAAAGCGAACGGATTCATAAAAGCATGAAGAAAATCACTATCGGTACACTGGCTCATGTTGATGCCGGCAAGACAACGCTCTCAGAAGAGATGCTTTATACTGCAGGAGCGATCCGTTCCCGCGGACGGGTGGACGACGGCAGCTCTCACATGGATACGGATGAGATGGAACGCCAGCGCGGGATTACCATCTTTTCCAACACCGCTCCCTTCTCCTACCGTGAAACGGAATTTATCCTGCTGGACACACCGGGACACGTAGACTTTTCTGCAGAAGCGGAACGGGTCTTCCCTGTTCTGGACTATGCCGTTCTGGTCATAAGCGGTATCGACGGTGTTCAGTCCCATACCGAGACCCTGTGGAAACTTCTGGCCCGCTATCAGGTTCCAGTGTTCCTCTTTGTATCCAAAATGGATATCTCCAACCGGGAATCCGGAGCGATTCTGGCGGAATGTAGACAAATCCTGCATCCGGGATGCTCGGATCTTAGCGCAGGGAATCAGGAAGAACTCGCCTATCTGTCTGAAACAGCCATGGAGGAGTATCTTCAAAACGGCAATGTATCGGACGACACCATCCGCGACATGATCCTTTCCCGGGAACTTTTCCCGGTTTACTTCGGTTCCGGGCTCCGTGGCGACGGGGTTCTGGATCTGATGGATGGCCTGGACCGCTTCACAAGCGCTCCGGTGTATCACACGGATCCCGGCGCCCGGGTCTTTCAGATCCGCCATGACAAAAACGGCACCCGCCTCACCTTCCTGAAGATGACCGGCGGTACCATTTCCGTCAAAGATACCATCTCCTACCTTTATCACGGACAGCCCGTGGAGGAGAAGATCCATCAGATCCGCTCCTATTCCGGCGATCACTTTACCGCTGTCACCGAGGCCTCCGCCGGAGACATCGTGGCAGTGTGCGGACTTGAGAAGACCTCTCCGGGCCTTGGGATCGGTTCAGAGAGCGGCAGTACCGTTCCAGTCATGGAATCCGTTATGACCTGCCGCATCGAAGCGGTGGACGGCACCAGTGCGCCTGTTCTTCTGAATCGGATGCAGATCCTCACAGAAGAAGATCCATTACTCCGCGTAGTCTGGGACGAGAATCTGGGTGAGATGCAGATCCAGATCATGGGAGATATCCAGACTGAAGTACTGAAAGATCAGATCCGCCGCCGTTTTGACATCGAGGTGGAGATCGGGCAGCGCCGGATCATGTATCGCGAGACCATCGCAGCCGGTGTGGAAGGCGTCGGTCATTTTGAACCTCTCCGCCATTATGCAGAGGTCCATCTATGGCTCTCACCTCTTCCCCGCGGTACCGGCCTGATTTTTGATTCTGACTGCAGTGAAGATGCACTGGACCGGAACTGGCAGCGGCTGATTCTCACGCATCTGGAAGAAAAGCAGCACCGCGGTGTTCTGACCGGTTCGCCCATTACCGACATGAAGATCACACTGATCGCCGGAAGAGCGCACGCAAAGCACACGGAAGGCGGTGATTTCCGTCAGGCGACCTATCGCGCAGTCCGGCAGGGGCTGATGAAGGCAAAGAGCATTCTTCTGGAGCCCTATTATTCGTTTACAGCGACCTGTCCATCGGAGATGGTGGGCCGGATCATCAACGATATCAAATCATTTAACGGCACCATCACGGATACCGATACTTCCCCGGACGGTACCACCGGCACTGTCCGGGGAAGAGCGCCGGTCGACAAAATGTCCGGTTACCTCCCCACCTTTCCTTCCATCACTCGGGGAAAGGGCCGTATCAGCGTATGGCCGGACGGATACGAAGAATGCGCCCACACCGATGAGATCATAGAGCAGTCCGGATATGATGCACTCCGGGATACGGAGAATCCATCCGGTTCCGTTTTCTGTTCCCACGGTTCCGGGATCACCATCCCCTGGGATCAGGTGAGCGAGTACATGCACATCGATACCGGTGTGGAAAAGGAAACGCAGGAAGAGATCCGACCCATCATCCGCTATCGCGACATCAGTTTTGATGATAAGGAACTGGAGGAGATCATGGACCGGGAATTCGGCCCGATCCGACGTCCCGTCTATTCCAAGCCGCAGGTCAACCAAGCACCGGACCAGAAGGAACAGAAGGAAAAGAAATCCTATCTTATCATCGACGGATACAATGTTATTTACGGCTGGGAAGACCTGAAACGCCTGGCTCAGGATGATCTGGATCTTGCCCGTGGCACACTGATGGATATCCTCGCCAACTACCATGGTTTTACCCAGACGGAGGTGATCCTGGTATTTGACGCCTACCGTGTCCGGGATTATTCCCGAAAAGCCGAGGATTACCACGGGATCCATGTGGTGTATACCAAACCGAAGCAGTCTGCCGATTCTTACATCCAGACGCTTTCCTATGACATCGGAAAGAACTATTCCGTGCGTGTTGTCACATCCGACAGTCTCATTCAGCTCACGGCTCTCAGTGCCGGAG
Source organism: uncultured Oscillospiraceae bacterium (assembly GCA_905236515.1). GTDB lineage: Bacteria > Bacillota > Clostridia > Oscillospirales > Oscillospiraceae > UBA2922. The sequence goes on from CAJOQP010000078.1 coordinate 21,691, forward strand.
TACTGCGGGTATCCACCCGGGAGTTTCGTCATGAGATCCAATGGGCAATGAATCAGATCGACACCGTTCTGAAAAAGAACGAGAACAGTCTGCACGGCACCAAGCTGGAGGCACTCTATGGAAAAGAATGAACTCATTTCCCGAATGGATGATCTGGCGGCTCAGTGTCAGCGCAGGTCCGTCATCACCCATTCCCATTTCCTGACACCGGCAGAACAGCACCAGATCTCGAACATTACTTTTCTGCCGGGCACGGACGGCAGTTCTGTTCTGTATGGAGGAACGGAGGAATCCGAACGGAAGATTCTCTTCTTCCTCCCCTATTACATGACAGAGGATGACCTGGATTGGAGTGAGACGATCTCCGTCCTTGAGAGCCGTTGCCGTTTTGGGAAGCCGGGCCACCGTGATTATCTTGGTTCCCTGATGGGACTGGGGATCCGCCGGGAATTTCTCGGCGACATCTGGATGGAGGAAGAGACCGCCTATCTCTTTTGCATGAGCACCATAAAAGAAACGATCTTAAATGAACTGAAACAGGTCGGCCACAACACCGTCACCGTGCGAGAGATCTCCGCAAGAGAGCTTCCGGATCTGCACCGTCAGATGCGAAGTGAACGTTTCACGGTCATGTCGCCCAGGCTGGACGCCGTAGTCTCCGGAATGTTCCGTCTATCCCGGACGGAAAGTGCCGAACGGATCCGTCAGGGGCTGGTACAGCACAATTATCAGGAATGTGTGAAAACGGATGCCCCGGTACGGGAAGGTGATGTGATCTCTCTCCGCGGCCGCGGAAAAGGAGTCGTGGCTGCCTTTGAAGGGACGACCCGGCGTGGCCGGATGTTTATTGAAGTTAAAATCTATCAGTGAGGTTCGCATATGGCAAATTACAAACTCACATTCTGTTATGACGGTACCCGCTATCGCGGTTGGCAGAATCAGAACAATGTAACCAACACGATCCAGCATAAAATGGAAATGGTCCTGAGCGATATTCTTCACGAACCGACTTCTCTTCAGGCTTCAGGCCGAACGGATGCCGGGGTGCACGCTCATATGCAGGTGGCGAACTTCCACAGCAGTCAGGATCTGGAGACCGATAAGATTCTCAGTCAGCTTCGTCATCAGCTTCCGCAGGATATCGGAGCGTTGATTCTGGAGAAAGCTCCGGATGATTTTCACGCACGTCTCAACTGCACCGGAAAAACTTACCGGTATTTTTTATGGAATTCGGAAGATCCCTGTGTATTCCAGCGGAGATACCGCACCGTTCTGACAGAACCTCTGGATCTTGTTTCCATGCAGAATGCCGCCACTCTGTTCCTCGGCACCCATGATTTCTCCGCTTTCACTTCCAGCAGGAACAAGAAACACAGCAGCGTGCGAACGATTCGCGATATCACCATCCGCAAGGAAGGCCCGGAGATCATAATGGAATACTCCGCCGACGGCTTTCTTTATAATATGGTAAGGATCCTCACCGGATCTCTCATCGAAGTGGGACTGGGAGAGAAAACCAAAGAGGATCTGATTGATGCATTGGAAAGCGGAATCCGGGCGGACGCCGGATTTACGGCACCGCCGCAAGGTCTTTTTCTATGGAATGTGGAATATTGAAAAAGGAGCGCAGATGCGCTCCTTTTTCAGCATTTTTCGGTATTAATTATCGTATTTGTGAATATCCAGATTTCCTTCTCCCAGAGGTTCCAGTGTGAGGGCGCTCTGGAGCTGTCCCCATGTAATGGGACGGATCTTCCGATCTCTCCCCAGAAGAAATACGCGGCCAGTCTCCTTATATGGTTCA
>CAJOQP010000079.1 GCA_905236515.1 uncultured Oscillospiraceae bacterium
ACGACCGATCCGGTCATGAAAGCCATGGAACTTCTGCCTATGGGACCGGTCATGATCATAGATACACCGGGATTTGACGATGAGGGAACCCTGGGCATGCAGAGGGTACAGAAAGCAAAACAGATCCTAAATCGGGCAGATGTTGCCGTACTGGTGGTGGATGCCGCCGAGGGAATGAAGACCTGTGATGAGGAGCTTTTGGAACTGTTCCGGGAAAAGGAGATCCCCTATGTCATCGCATGGAACAAAACAGATCTTCTGGAAGAACTTCCGGAACCTACGGAGCAGGGGATCTGTGTCAGCGCACTGGAAAACACCGGGATCCATGAGCTCAAGGAACGGATCGCAGCACTGGGAAAGACCGGAGATAATGACAAACGTCTGGCCGCAGATCTTGTGGAGCCGGGAGCCTTTGTCGTCCTGGTGATCCCCATCGACAGCGCCGCACCGAAGGGCCGTCTGATCCTGCCTCAGCAGCAGGTGATCCGGGACCTTCTGGAAGCGGGAGCGCCGGCGGTCTGCGTGAAGGAGACGGAACTGAAACAGACGCTCCGTGAGCTGGGAAAGACCCCGGCCATGGTCATTACAGACAGTCAGGCATTCAAACAGGTTTCACAGGATGTGCCGGAGGAGATCCCCCTGACATCGTTTTCCATCCTGCTTGCCCGGTACAAGGGGCTGCTGGAGACGGCAGTGCGCGGGGTCACAGCCGTGGAACAGTTGAAGGACGGAGACCGGGTACTTATCTCAGAGGGATGTACGCATCACCGGCAGTGTGATGATATCGGAACGGTAAAGATCCCGCGGTGGCTTCGGGCCTACACAGGAAAGGATCTTCAGATCGAGACATCCTCCGGACGGGAATTTCCGGAAGATCTCTCGCCATATGCAATGATCATTCACTGCGGAGGATGTATGCTTAACGAGAGAGAAGTCCGGTACCGCATGAAATGTGCGGATGATCAGAATGTTCCCATGACGAATTATGGGATCACCATCGCGTATATGCAGGGGATCCTGGCGCGCAGCCTGAGCATTTTTCCGGCACTGGAACAGCAGGTGCGGGATACACTGAAGAACAGAGAAACCGGGAAATGATCCCGAACGGAGAGGGGATATACGAGGAATGACGAACAAGGAACGGATCCGGCTGCTTGCCAAAGAGCAGATGCTGCAGGATGAGGATCTCCGTGCACTGCTCACTTCTTTGTCTGAAGAAGAGGAACAGCTCCTTTATCAGCAGGCCGATAAGGTGAGACGGCAGTATTACGGAAACACGGTATACCTTCGCGGCCTGATCGAGTTTTCAAATTACTGCCGCAACGACTGCCTGTACTGCGGGCTTCGCCGCAGCAATCGGAATTGTGACCGCTACCGGCTTACGAAAGAACAGATCCTCCAATGCGCCGACGACGGATATAAACTGGGGTTCCGCACGATCGTTTTACAGAGCGGTGAAGACCCGTATTATACCGACGAGCTGATCTGCGATATCGTTTCCTCCATCAAGAAACAGCATCCCGACTGTGCGGTGACGCTGTCCATCGGTGAGAAGGAGAGAGCCAGTTATCAGGCATATTTTGATGCCGGAGCGGACCGGTATCTTCTTCGGCACGAAACAGCCAATCCGGAGCATTACGGAAAACTGCATCCGGCGGAGCTGTCCTGTGAACACCGAAAGCAGTGCCTGCGTGACCTGAAAGAGATCGGGTACCAGATCGGCTGCGGGATCATGGTGGGAGCCCCGTATCAGACGGTAGATCATATCATCGAAGATCTGCACTATATGAAAGAGCTTCAGCCGCATATGGTGGGGATCGGACCCTTTATTCCGCATCAGGACACCCCGTTTAAAGAGCAACCGGCGGGAACACTGAAGGACACACTGCATCTGCTGGCCATCATCCGGCTGATGCTGCCATCCGTCCTTCTTCCTGCGACAACGGCACTGGGGACCATCCATCCGCGGGGAAGAGAGCTCGGAATCCAGGCAGGCGGAAACGTCGTGATGCCGAATCTTTCGCCGCAGGATGTGCGGGGAAAGTATCTGCTGTATGACGGCAAGATCTGTACCGGAGATGAGGCGGCGGAATGCCGGTCCTGCATGGAGCGCCGTATGGAGGCCATCGGATATCAGGTGGTACAGACCCGGGGCGACCACGCTGCCTTTCAAAGCAGATGACAAGCCAAAAACGAGGCAGCGGAATCTGAAAGTAGAGATTCCGCTGCCTCGCTGTATTTGTAATTATTGTTAATCCACGAGCTGATCCAGGATCTTGATATACTCCAGAGACTGTTTGACAAACTCCTCCGGTTTGATCGCCTCACTTCCCAGTGCTTCCTGAACGATAAGACCGTCGGAGACTAGGAGCATAAGCTGAGCGAAAAATTTCGGGGAGAAGAGATTGGAACGTTCGCCCACCTTCTCACTGATAATGGATTCGAACCGGCCATACAGATTCACCAGTTTCTGACGAAGATCTTCATCCCCCAGAGAGGCTGCACTGATCAGATGCAGACGGGTCCGGTAGGAAGCGATGTTTCTATGGACGACATAGTTGATCAGTCGGGTGATGGAGGTGTCTTTTTCCTTGTTCTCCGTCCAGGCAATAAAGTCCTCCCATTGCTGATCGAGATAGCGGGACGTGATATCCATGTAGATATCCGTCTTGTTTTTATAATAATAATACAGAGTTCCCTTTGAAATGCCGGTTTCTGTTGCGATCTCCGCCAGTGTGATGTCGGAAAGGTCTTTCTTTTGAAGCAGCGATTCCGTTGCATTCAGGATCTTCTCTTTTACATTGTCATTTCTTGGTGCGGCCATAATCAGGTCTCCTCATATATACAGGTTGAGCGTATCAGGAATGGTACAGAGTCGAACTTAAACCGACTATAGGGAAAGTATATCATATCAATAC
>CAJOQP010000080.1 GCA_905236515.1 uncultured Oscillospiraceae bacterium
AAAATCAACCTATTTTGCCACGGGATGACATGCTCTCTTTTTTTGGATATGAGGGAATGTCAAGTTGATTCTCGGACGGATTTCCACTAAAATAAAATTGATAAACAAATGACGAAAGAGAAGGTCTTACTCTGATGGGCAAACACTATCCCCGTTTCCTAGCGAGCCTCCTGCTGTTACTTCTGCTGTGCGCATCCGTTTTGTTCCCGATGCAGTCACAGGCAAAAGAGAACACTTTCGTGATGAAGGAGAGCTCCGATCACACCACCAGAAAACTGAGTGTTGATCCCATTTCCTCCAGAGACCGGTATTCCGCGGTGCTCTATGACAACACCAGCGGACTGCCCACCTCGGAGGCCAATGATATTGCGGAGACCAGCAACGGTTTCCTGTGGATCGGAAGTTACAGCGGACTGATCCGCTATGACGGAAACGAATTCGAACGAATTCCGTCCACCACCGGCATCAACAGCGTCATCAGTCTGTATACCGACAGCCGCGACCGGCTGTGGGTCGGCTGCAATGATGACGGCGTATTCCTGCTGGAAAACGGAGAATTCCGACAGTTTTCTGCCGAAGACGGGATTCCTTCCGTCAAGATCAACGATATTACCGAGGGTGACGACGGCACCGTGTATTTCGGGACCACCAACGGCATCGCCATGATCGGCGATGACATGAAAATCACATACATGGAAGAACCCGAAGTGGTAAACAGTTACGTGGACATCCTCCGGCCCGGCGCCGACGGAAAGGTCTACGCCGTGACCAACGAAGGCGACATCTTCTCCATCAAGGAGGGCAAGATGGTCGGCTTCCTCAGCCATGAGGACAATGCCGTCAGCCGGCTCTGGTTCATCTGTCCCGATCCGGCGGATGCGGAAAAGATGTATTTCGGCAGTGAGGATTCCAATCTGTATTACGGACACCCGGGAGACCCGCTGGAGAAGATGGAAGTGATCGATATCGCTCCGCTCAACAGTGTTATGGATCTTCGTGTCATTGATGAAAAACTTTGGATCTGTGCCCGCAACGGTATCGGTGTGATGGATGAAGACGGGGTGCATGTCCTGGAGGATGTCCCCATGAACAACTCGGTGGGACACGTCATCGTGGACTATGAGGGCAATCTGTGGTTCACCTCCACCCGGCAGGGCGTGATGAAGATCGTTGCCAACCGTTTCTTCGATCTGTTCGCACGGTATAAACTGCCGGATGCGGTGGTCAACACCACCTGTGTGGCCGGGGACGATCTGTTCGTCGGTACCGATTTCGGACTGATCGTTCTGAGGGAAGACGGCCCGCTGGACCGGTATCCCATCACGAAGGCGGTCACGGCCTCCGGAAAGGATCTGGAACAGACGGATCTGATCGAAATGCTGGAGGGCGCACGTATCCGGTCCATCCTTCCGGACAGCAAGGGACGGCTGTGGTTCTCCACCTGGGAAGGACTCGGCCTGCTGCGTTATGATCACGGCGCGTGCACCGTGTTCGGGGAGGAGGACGGTTTCATCTCCGATCAGACACGGGCCGTGTGCGAGCTTCCCGACGGTTCCATCGCCGTGACCAATTCCGGCGGTGTATGCGTCATCGACGGGGACCGGGTGAGCCAGACCTATGACGAAAAGGACGGTCTGAAGAACAATGAGATCCTCTGCATCGCAACGGGAGAGAACGGAGACATCCTGGCGGGCTCCAACGGCGGGGGACTTTATGTGATCTCTAAGGACGGCATACGGGAGATCGGACTGGACGACGGTCTGCGTTCCGGCATCGTCATGCGTATCCGCTACGATGAAAAAAGGGAGGTCTACTGGCTCGTCACAAGCAACTCGCTGGCCTATATGGACCGGGATTACAATGTGACTTCCATCAAGAAATTTCCTTATACCAATAACTTTGACATGCTCCTGGACCGTGAGGATAATTACTGGATCCTCAGCAGTAACGGACTCTATGTGATCCCGGCGGAGGAACTGATGGCCAACGGCGAAATGCAGCCCGCCCACTACGGGATGAAAAACGGTCTTTCCTGCGTCTCCACCTCCAACTCCTACAGTGCCCTGACGGAGGAAGGGAACCTGTATGTTGCCGGAAACACCGGCGTGATGAAGGTGAACATCGACGATCCTCTGGAGGATGTGGACAACATCAAGATCGCAGTTCCCTATGTGGAAGCGGACGGCAAGCGGATCTATCCCCAGAAGAACGATGTCTTCCATATCTCGAGCAAGACCCAGAAACTCACGGTATTTCCGTATGTCTTCAACTACTCGCTGACCGATCCCGAGGTGTCCTACCGCCTGGAGGGATTTGATCAGGAGCAGGTGTCGCTGAAGCGCAGCGATCTGGTCCCGGTGGACTATACCAATCTGCGGGGCGGTACGTACCGGTTCGTCGTGGGCCTGCAGGATGCGCTGGGGCGCAATAACAATTCCACCTCGGTGACCATCGTCAAGGAAAAGGCCATTTATGAGAAACCGTGGTTCTACGTGACGGTCCTGTCTCTTCTGGGGATCGGGATCGCAGGCGCCGTGGCCGCGTATATCCGCGCCAACAACCGGAAACTGGAACGGAAACATGCGGAATCCGTGGCGAAGGAGCGGCTGGACACGGAACTGAAAACGGCAAGCGCCATTCAAAATGCCGCAATGCCCCATACATTCCCGCCATTCCCGGACCGCGGTGAATTTGATATTTACGCAGCCATGTACCCTGCCCGTGAGGTAGGCGGTGACTTCTACGACTTTTTCCTGATCGATGAGGATCACCTGGGCCTTGTCATGGCGGATGTCAGCGGAAAGGGCATTCCGGCGGCACTGTTCATGATGGTCTCCAAGGTCATCGTGCAGAGCTGCGCCATGCTGGGCAGTTCCGCGAAGGATATCCTTCTGAAGACCAATGAAGCCCTGACTTCCAACAATCAGGCGGAGATGTTCGTGACGGTCTGGGTTGGCATCCTGGAGATCAGCACCGGAAAGATCACGGCAGCCAACGCCGGCCACGAGTATCCCATCCTGATGAAGAACGGAGTTTTCCAGCTGGTCAAGGACAAGCACGGTCTCGTCATCGGTGCCATGGAGGGTGTGCCCTACATGGAATATGAGCTTCAGATGGACCCCGGCGACAAGCTGTTCCTGTATACCGACGGTGTGCCGGAGGCCTCCGACACCATCGGCAATATGTTCGGGGTCGAGCGGACGGTAAATGTACTCAACGAGGTTACCGGTTCTTCCCCGCAGGAGGTCCTGGAACATGTCCGGGAGCATGTGGATATGTTCGTCAACGGGGCGGAACAGTTCGATGATCTGACCATGATGTGCGTCGAGTATCATGGACCCGGCGGCAAAACGGAATAACAGCCGTATAATAAGGCGTAAAAAAACCGGATCCCGTACGCGGGATCCGGTTCTGTTATTTGATTGATCGGTCAGGCGGCCTGCGGTTTGCGTTTCCGGTAGATCGCCATGAAGATGAGGGACACGGCCATGAAGGCAAGTTCCATGCCGGCGGCGGTAAGGAATTCCGGCGAGTGGATGTCTCCCACATTGGTCCCCATGATGGGGAAGAGGACGCAGGAGGGCAGCATGCCCAGCACGCTTCCCAGCAGGAAGGGGAGATAGCGGGTGCCGGTGGCGCTCAGGTAGATGCTCAGTGCCTCCACCGGGATCACCTTGATGATACGCAGGATCATGGTGAACATCAGATCGCTCTCACCGCGGCGCTGCAGAAGAGCGGCGACCTTGGGATACTTGCTGCGGATGGCCTCGGCAGAGTCTCCGCCGATGAAACGGGCCAGGAAGAAGGGGATCGTCACCATGACGGCAACGCCCAGAACATTCACCGCAACCGCCAGAGGCAGGGGAAGAAGCAGTCCGCTGGCCGCGAACAGCAGTCCCGCATAGATCATCATGACGATGCCCTTGAGAGCAAACAGGGACAGGAGCACCAGCGCGATGATCAGCCAGTTTTCCTGGGAGAATGCCATGATGCTGTCCAGAGAGATGCTGCCCTGCTGGGTGAGCATGAAGATCACTGCCAGTGCCCACACCGCAAGTACCGCGATGCGCAGCCCTTTGCTCTCCGTGAAGGAGCGTGTCTTCTCGCTGTGTTCCGCTATGGAATTTGGTTTGTCCAATCGGGCCATAGAGTTTCCTTCCTTTGCCGAAATGTTCCGTCGCAAGGGTTTTCCGTATATTAAAATACCCGTTTGACATCAGAAAGAAATGAATAAAATAAAAATAAATTGTAAAATCGCGAAAAAAAGACCTCTTTCCGCCGGATGGAATACCGGGAGAAAGAGGTTTTTTGCTGTTCTGGGTTATTTCAGTTTTCCCGAGAGCTTGAGGACGATGCCCTTCAGCAGGGGGATCTGACCGGTGATGTTCCCGTCGGGATCCACTTCAATGGTCGCCTTGATGCTGCTGCCGTTGCCGAAATGGCTGGGAAGATCCGCTTTGGCATGGATGCTGCCGTCGGGATCCCGGGTGGCATGGGAAGTGTCCATGTAGGGATACACAAAGGTCTTGAGCATCTTCATGGAAGCTTCGCCCCGCAGCGGTCCCTCGTTGTTCTCATCCCAGTCGATATCCGCAATGAGCTTGCCGGGATGACGGCCCATGAACTGGATGTCCAGATCGGACTCGTAATGTACGACTGCCATAATCGTTCCTCCTTGAAGAATCAGTTTTTATCATTATACCACACAGATGGATACAGGGAAACATTTCCATCATGTAAGATTCACTGCCGGTCCCGGAATACCGGCGTCCAGCCGGCGCCGGACGAAATAATAGATGACATAGGAGATGAGGACGTTGATGAGATCGGCGACGGCCTGGGTCCACACCAGTCCCGTCATACCGTAGAGGGAATGGAGCAGGAGCAGCAGGGGAATGTTGAGACACAGCTGCCGGATGAATGCCAGCCAGAAGGACACGCCGCCCTTCTTCACCGCCTGCATGAAATGCACCATGTGGAAGCTCAGGAACATCACCGGAGTGGCAAAGCACCGGGCCTGCAGGATCTGGGTCCCGTATCTTACCGTCTCCGGATCATGGATGAATGCCCGGATCAGGTCGGCGGCAAAGATGCGGTAGAGCACCACGCTGACGAGGGAGACGATGAGTCCCGCGGTGCGCGCCCGGCGGAAGAAGGCGTCCCTCCGCTGCCGGTCGCCGGCGGCGTGGTTGAAGGCCACGAGAGGCGTCATGCCGAGACAGATGCCGATCCCCACATTTAACGG
>CAJOQP010000081.1 GCA_905236515.1 uncultured Oscillospiraceae bacterium
GGACGGATACCGGATCCTGCAGTCCCTCGGACATACGAGAACGAAACTGTTTCCCTCGCTGGTACAGCTTACCGCGCGGGACAACCGCTATCCGCGGGCGATGAAAGGGGTCAAAGCACAGGCAAAGCTGACCTTGTCCGGAGAGGCAAAGGGAACCGGAAGGGGAGAGATCCTGTTTACCGAGAAGGGCATTTCCGGCCCTGCCATCTTCGATCTGTCCCGTTGTGTATCCGTGGTCCCGGAGGGAAGGATCGATCTCACGATGGACTTCATGGAGGACTATTCCGAGACGGAGATCGCAGAACTCCTGAAGAAGCGCTGCGCGGCCCTGCCGGAAAAAACAGCAGGCGAGCTGCTGGTGGGGACCGTCCATAACCGTCTGGGAAAGATGCTGGTGAAATACGCGCAGGTGGACGGGAACCGGACGCTTCGGGAATTATCGGAAGATGAGCTGAAGCGTGTCGCTCATGCCATGAAGGGATTCACTCTTTCCATCAAAGGAACCGAAGGATTTGAACAGGCACAGGTCACGGCAGGAGGGATCCGAACAAGTGAATTTGATCCTGCGACCATGCAGAGCCGGATCGTACCCGGGCTCTATGCCTGCGGGGAAGTACTGGATATCGACGGCGACTGCGGTGGATTTAATCTGCAGTGGGCGTGGTCCAGCGGACGTCTGGCCGGGAGACTGATGCCATGATTCTTGTAAGAAATATCCGGATGGAGCTGAACGATCCGCCTGAGCGCCTGGCACAGAAGGCCGCCAGGCGGCTGGGGATCCGGGAGGGCGAGATCCTCTCGGCGGAACTGATCCGGCGATCTCTGGACGCCCGGCGAAAGAAGGATCTTCATTATATCTGTTCTGCGGCCCTGTCCCTGCGCCGCGGCGAGGACGACCTGATACGCAAGAACAAGGCGCAGACCTATGAAAAAAAGCAATACCGGATCCCCGCGGTTTCCAGTGACAGCCGACCGGTCATCGTAGGATTCGGTCCGGCTGGCATCTTTTCCGCCCTGGTCCTCTCCCGGGCGGGGCTGAGGCCCATCGTCATCGAACAGGGCGCGGACGCAGAGACCCGTGCGCAAAAGAGAGAGGCATTCCTCAACGGCGGGCCGTTGGATCCTGACTGCAATGTTCAGTTCGGGGAGGGCGGTGCCGGAACGTTTTCCGACGGAAAGCTCAACACCGGAATCCATGATCCCCGGCTGGAGTTCGTGCTGGAAGAGATGGTAAAACACGGTGCACAGGAGAACATCCGCTATGATGCCAAGCCTCACATCGGAACGGATGTGCTGATCCGTGTGGTGACGGAGCTGAGGAAGGAAATCATCGCCAACGGCGGAGAAGTCCTTTTCCAGACAAAGATGACGGAACTGATTTCGGAAAACGGGGAAGTATCCGGAGTCCGCATCCGGCAGGGAGACCGGGAAGAAGTCCTTCCGTGCCGGCATGTGATCCTTGCCATCGGACATTCGTCTCGGGATACGTTTGAATCTCTCCACGGGAAGGGGATCCCAATGGAACCCAAGGCCTTTTCCATGGGAGTTCGCATCGAGCATCTTCAGAAGAACGTCAATGAGGCACAATACGGGCCACAGGACAGAAAACTGCCCGCGGCAGACTATTCCCTGAATGTCCATCTGCCGGACGGCACCAGCGCCTATACCTTCTGCATGTGTCCCGGCGGCTATGTGGTGGCGGCTGCCTCAGAGGAGAGAGGCGTCGTTACGAACGGAATGAGCTATTCCGGACGAAGCGGAGAGAATGCCAACGCAGCACTGCTGGTAACCCTCCATCCGGAGGACTTCCCGGACCGCTCCGTGCTCGGCGGGATGTACTGGCAGCGACAGATCGAACAGACTGCCTATCATATGGGCGGAGAAAACTATTACGCTCCGGCGCAGACCGTGGGAGATTTTCTGGCGGGAACGCCCAGCCGTGGTCCCGGACGCGTTCAGCCGACGTACCGGCCCGGTGTGTGCTGGACAGACCTTCATGAAGTCCTTCCGGAACGGATCACTTCCGTACTGGAAAAGGCCATTCCGGAACTGGGACGTAAAATGAGCGGATTCGATGATCCGGAAGCGGTGCTGACGGCGCCGGAAACAAGATCCTCTTCTCCGGTACGGATCCTGCGGGGAGCGGACCGGATGAGTCCTGGCCTGCAGGGCCTGTATCCCTGTGGAGAAGGAGCCGGATATGCCGGAGGTATCAGTTCTGCTGCGGTGGACGGGATGCGATGTGCCGAATCCCTCCTCGACAGGCTTCAGAATCTTTAGAACACAATATCTTGTGGTGCAACGCCTTCCTTTTTTGAGCAAAAAGCCGAAAAGGAAGGCATTTTTGCGGGCAGAAAAGGGTCTGCGTCACTATATCTTGTGTTCTGTTACGAAATTTTAATCAATATATAGTGCTTTGTTGCTTGACTTCATGTGGGAGGAAGTCTATATTGTAGAAGGCGGAAGATTCCGCCGAAATTTGTCTGTAGGAAAAACGAATGAGAATATCCGGACTGCAAAAGTTAACACTATTGGATTATCCGGGGAAGGTCGCATGTACGATCTTTACCGGCGGGTGCAACTTCCGATGCCCGTTCTGCCATAACGCAGGACTGGTGCTCCCGGAAGAGATGCCGGACGACATGGCGGAAGAAGAGATTCTTCGCTTCCTGAAGACCCGGCAGGGTGTCCTGGATGGCGTTGCCATCACCGGAGGAGAGCCGCTTCTCTATGACGGGACGCTGGATCTTCTTCGAAAGATCCGGGAACTTGGATTTGCCATCAAGCTGGACAGCAACGGATCTTTTCCAGAGCGGCTGCGGAGAGTGGTGGATGAGAAACTGGCCGACCGAATCGCCATGGATATCAAAAACGATCCGGCACTGTACGGAGAAACGGCCGGTGTGCCCGGACTGGATCTGGGACCCATCACCGAGTCTAAGGAATTCCTGATGGAATGCGGTATCGAGTATGAATTCCGTACCACGGTAGTAAAAGGGATCCATACGGAAGAGAGCATCCGAAACGCGGCTCAGTGGATCCAGGGAGCCCGTGAATACTATCTGCAGCAGTATGTGGATTCCGGCAATGTCATTGCACCACAGGGATTGGGTGCGTTTTCTGCAGAGGAAATGAAAGAATTATGTAGCTGTGCCCGGGAATTCGTCCCCGTGACCCAGGTACGTGGAGTTTAAATAGATTGTGAGGAGCGAAAGAAATGTATCAGGTAGTTAAAAGAGATGGAAAAGTTGTAGACTTCGATCTGAGCAAGATCTCAGCTGCGATTCAGAAAGCATTTGAGGCTACGGAGAGCCAGTATACTCCGGACATCATCGACTTTATTGCACTGAAAGTCACTGCGGACTTCCAGGATAAGATCAAAGACGATAAAGTTGCAGTGGAAGATGTGCAGGACAGCGTGGAAGCCGTTCTGTCCCGCGCCGGTTACGAAGCTGTAGCCAAGTCCTATATCCTCTATCGTAAAAACCGTGAAAAGCTGCGCAATGCAAAATCCTCCTATCTGGATTATGCTGACACGGTCAACAGCTATCTGAGCGAGCTGGACTGGCGTGTGAAGGAGAACTCCACCGTGACCTATTCCGTCGGCGGACTGATCCTGTCCAACTCCGGCGCCATTACCGCGAACTACTGGCTGAGCGAAGTGTATGATGAAGAGATCGCAAAAGCACACCGCAACTGCGATATTCACATCCATGACCTGTCCATGCTCACCGGCTACTGCGCCGGATGGAGCCTGAAGCAGCTCATCAAAGAAGGCCTTGGCGGCGTTCCCGGAAAGATCACCTCCAGCCCTGCAGGACATCTGTCCACTCTGTGCAACCAGATGGTCAACTTCCTCGGCATCATGCAGAACGAATGGGCCGGTGCACAGGCATTCTCCTCCTTTGATACTTATCTGGCTCCGTTTGTCCGCGTGGACAACCTCTCCCAGAAAGAAGTAGAGCAGTGCATCCAGTCCTTCATTTACGGCGTCAACACTCCGTCCCGCTGGGGCACTCAGGCTCCCTTCTCCAACATTACGCTGGACTGGACCTGCCCGGCCGACCTGAAGGATCTTCCCGCCATCGTCGGCGGCAAGGAGCTGGACTTCACCTATGGTGACTGCCAGAAGGAAATGGATATGGTCAACAAAGCCTTCATCGAACTGATGATCCGCGGCGATGCCAACGGACGCGGCTTCCAGTATCCGATTCCCACCTACTCCATCACCAAGGATTTTGACTGGTCCGAGACTGAGAACAACAAGCTTCTCTTTGAGATGACTGCAAAATACGGCACTCCGTATTTCTCCAACTACATCAATTCCGATATGGAACCGTCCGATGTACGTTCCATGTGCTGCCGGCTCCGTCTGGATCTGAGAGAGCTCCGCAAGAAATCCGGCGGCTACTTCGGATCCGGTGAATCCACCGGCTCTGTCGGTGTCGTCACCATCAATATGCCGAGACTGGCCTACCTGTCCAAGGACAAAGAGGACTTCTACCGCAGACTGGACAAGATGATGGATCTGGCTGCCCGGTCTCTGAAAGTAAAGAGAACCGTTATTACGAAGCTTCTGGACGAGGGCCTGTATCCCTACACCAAACGGTATCTGGGAACCTTCAACAACCACTTCTCCACCATCGGTCTGGTGGGCATGAACGAAGCCGGCCTCAACGCCAACTGGGTACGCGGCGATATGACCACCGCAGCATGCCAGGACTTCACACAGGAAGTTCTCGCCCATATGCTGGAGCGTCTGAAAGATTATCAGGAAGAATACGGCGATCTCTACAACCTGGAGGCAACTCCGGCAGAGTCCACCACCTATCGTTTTGCAAAACACGATACGGAAGACTTCCCCGATATCATTACTGCAGCAGAACCCGGCGGCACTCCGTATTACACCAACTCCAGCCACCTGCCGGTGGGTTACACGGAGGATATCTTCTCCGCACTGGACGTTCAGGACAAACTGCAGACCATGTATACTTCCGGTACCGTATTCCATGCCTTCCTCGGCGAGAAACTGCCTGACTGGAAAGCAGCGGCAAATCTGGTCCGTAAGATCGCAGAGAACTATCGTCTGCCGTACTACACCATGAGCCCGACCTATTCCGTCTGCAAGAACCACGGATACCTCACCGGCGAAGTGTTCTCCTGCCCCGACTGCGGAGAGGAGACCGAAGTCTGGAGCCGTATCACCGGTTACTACCGTCCGGTCAAGAACTGGAATGCCGGAAAGACCCAGGAATACAAGGACCGCAGGGAATACAACATCGGAACTTCCAAGCTGACCCATCAGGGTCCGGTGGAATCCTATGTGGAAGTTTCCCGAGAGGAAGCACCGGTCGTTCCTTCTGACGGACCGCGCTCCATTCTCTTTGCCACTCCGACATGCCCCAACTGCCGGATCGCCACATCCTATCTGGA
>CAJOQP010000082.1 GCA_905236515.1 uncultured Oscillospiraceae bacterium
AAATACGTTCCCACTGCGGAGGAAGCTCTGTACCGCTGTGTCGTCACCAATGACGGAGTGGACATCATCACCCAGCACGGCGGCAAGGTCACAGTCCAGGCTCAGACGGTCCTGGATCCCGCGATAGTCACGGTGACTCTGCAGAAAGTGGACGGCCCGAAGGAAGGCACCCTGACCCTGGTGATGAACGGTGCGGACATGGGCGAATACACCTTCGCATCCTCCGGCGGCGGATGGACCATGCGGAATGACAGTGGAAAGTACCTGGCTACCGACGGAAAGAAAGTGACTTTCTCCGACAAGCCCTTCGTCTGGTCCTACAAAAACGGTGAGTTCTCCGCCTCCGTCAAGGTGTCCCTCACCCTGCTGGGACGGGCACTGAAACTGGGACGGACACAGACCGTGTATCTGACGGAAAATGACCGTACTCTCACCGTCTCCACCAGCACCGGAAAGAAAGCGATCCTGAAAGAGGCTGTAGCGGGATGATCCGCAACACCGCATAATAATTCCCCAGATCCCCCGGCCGGAATCCGGTCGGGGGATCCTTCTGTCCGGATTCCCGGCTGCATCCGGGTCTGCATTGTGTTCTTTTCGGAAAGCATGGTACAATCAGGGTCAGGATCAACAAAAACAGTTGAGGAGGGATCTCCATGCTGCGATCAGTACTCATCGGTGCGGGAAGCATCGGCGGTTCCGTGGCGGCTATGATCACGGAGGCAGGTTTTCCGCTGGATGTGGTGGCTCACGGTGAGGAAAAAGCGGCGCTCTTCCGCGCCCCGGGCTTCCGGCTCACGGGAGCCTTCGGAGACAGATGCGTTCCCCTGCAGGCTTTCCCGTCGGTGGATGCCCTGGAGGGGCAGTACGATATCTGCTTTATCGCAACGAAATACCAGCAGATGCCCCAGGTTGCCCGGGACATGCTCCCCCATCTGAAAAAAGATTCCCTGGTGGTGTCCCTGCAGAACGGCATCGTGCTGGATCTGCTCAGCGATGTAGTGGGCAAAGAGCGCACCGTGGGGGTCATGATCGGATACGGCGCCACTCTGCGGGAGCCAAATCTGGTGGAAGTCACTGCCGGAGATGAGCTGCGCATCGGCATGCCCGGCGGGCGGACCAGCCCTCATCTGGAATCCCTGGCGGAGATGATGAGCGCCGTGCTCCCCACGAAGATCGATGACGATATCGTCGCCCGGCTGTTTTCCAAAGTGGTCTTTAATTCCTGCATCAACTCCGTGTGCGGTATCTCCGGGCTGGATCTGGGAAAGGCCCTGCATTACCGGCCGGTACGCATGGCCATGCTGGATATCATGCGGGAGGGCGACGCGGTGGCCCAGGCCATGGGTCTGGACGTCCCCCGCTTTAATGTCCTTCCGAAAAACAGCTTCATCGCCGCCCACGACTCCCGGCTGTTTAATATCTTCATGGGTCGGTTTCTGGAGATCGGCATGGGCATCAAGTCCGGCAAGGTCCACCCCTCCACACTGCAGTCTCTGGAAAAGGGAAAGAAGACGGAGATCGACATTATGAATGGCTATCTCGCCGCCAAAGGTCTGGAGCTCGGCGTGCCCACTCCAGTGAATTCCTGGATGACGGAGACGATCCGGGAAATCGAAGACGGCAAACGGCCCATCTCCCGGAAGAACATCTGGGATCTGGGGCGGCGGTTCTACCGCATCTTCTGAGAGCGATCCCATAGAATACCGAAAGGATCGGACGATCCCCTTTTTGAGGGAATCGTCCGATCCTTCTGTTTTTCGTATGTCGGGTCAGGATGTGATCATCATCTGCACGGCAGTGCCGTTTCGAACAGACACGATGAGAGCGGGACCGTTGTCCCGGTCCATGTAGTCCTGGGCCGTGGCGATGAACTCCTCCCGGGTCAGTTCCTCCTCCCCGTCTCCCGAGCGGAGGACATACTTTGTCTCCGCCGTCACCGGGTATCGGATGGGTGCGTTAATGAGAAGGTCCGTGGAATCGGTGAAATAGGTCAGGTCCGGATCCTGATTGTAGTTGCAGCTTCCGGTGACCACCACCAGGGGATCTTCCCATGCGATGGAATAGCTGTTGCCGCTGCCGTCCACTGCCTGGCCGTGATAGGAGCCCAGCAGGGCGGTGATATAGCAGCCGTCGGAGACCGTGCTTTCGGATACGGAATCCTCTCCGTTGGGCTCAAAGCTCTCCGTCTCTTCCCGGCTGTCCTCAAAGGCCATCAGAGCGTCCATCAGTTTCTTCGTCTGTGCGTCATAGGAGATGACCTTCAGCTTTTCCGTCTCGCTGCGGATCGCATCCGGCTCTTCCGGCATGTCCGGAACATCCTGGATGGAATCCTTTGCCTCCTGTACCGCGGCCTCCAATGCCGTTTTGGTGGCAGGATCCTGGGGTTCCCCGGCTCTCGTGAACTACTCAGCCATGAATGACTGAGCTTCTTGCTTCAACGCTACACCTTGCCGATAAGAACGCATTCCCATCGGTAGCGGATGTGGGCTCCACAAGCGTTATGGGTTCGGCCAGTTCCTGACCTACC
>CAJOQP010000083.1 GCA_905236515.1 uncultured Oscillospiraceae bacterium
CGCAGCCATCTGCGGATCAGCATCCCGGACACTGATATCGATCAGTCGTGTATCGGTGGGGTTATCCACGGAGATCTTCTTTGCCAGTGTCTCATAATCCATCTGCAGTTTCAGATCTTTCAGTACCGGCTCGATGACGGATTTTGACTTCGCCAGTTTTGCTGCATCGTTGGTCATCTGTGTACCGATCTGCATCTCGACCTGTGACATGGTCTCACCTTCACGGGGAAGCAGATATACAGTAGAAGATGCCGTATAGGTGGGATCGATAAGGAAATAGGTCACATTGCCTATGATCGCGGCACACACCACTGTCACGGCGATAATGATCCAAATCTTGGACCAGATTACATGAAACAATTCACCTAAGTCGATCTCTACGGTTTCTTCGGTGTTGTTGATATTATTTTCCAAAACGAATACCTCATTCCAGTGATACTCCATCTCCAAAAACTGGAAACGGATGACATAATATTGCTTTTATATTATATTAGAGAACATGTCGGTTTGCAAGAGACTTTGCCACTAATTGGACCAACGGAAACATGATATCGCAGGGATTGAAAACCAAAAACCGGAACTCGGAAGTTCCGGCTTTTTTATCTGTCCTCGAGTTCCGTCTCTCCCTCCAGAATCCGTCGGGCAACGACCACCATACGACCATTGCTTTTCGTATACTCACAGGTCGACAGCGTCAACAGCTCATCTCCGGGCTCTGCCCACACTCCGGTGGTATAGATGGATCGTTCGATGCATCCATGGACGAAATCCTGGAACTCTTTTTCATTCTCCGCATCCGTGAAATCATAATAGCGGAACTCTCCGCTGCCTCCGGTATTTACCGACTCGGTAAATACCGCCATCACCTCATATTGTCCCTGACGGTACAGTGAGTCAAAGCGGATCACGGGATGTTCCTGCCAGAAAGACTCTTTTTTATACTGATCCAGTATGGCAAACATGGAACCGTCTTTCATATGATGGCCATAGAGGATGATATTATCCGAGGGCTTCGTTACGTCGCAGGAAGCGTCGGCAAAGATACAGCCGTGCGCACTTTCGGATCTGTCGAATGCATGATGCAGATATTTTTCATTGTCTTTTGCCTGCACCACGGGATAATCGATCCCGGTTCCCTCGATGGATATCCAGCCAACCAGGTCGGAGTTCTGTGTGAGCAGTTCTTTATACTGCGGAAGGATCTCATCTTCCGATGTCCTGCTTTTTTCCTTCTTTTCCGCTTGATGGAACTGTTGTGCCAGCCGATCATACTGCTGTTCCACCTGCCGGCTGGCGAGGAAGTACCGCAGGATCAACCCACCGCTGATGAGAAAAATGATTGCAAACACTATGATCAGGATTCTGTTTAGGATCGTGCTCAACTTGATGTCTTCTCCTTTTCGGAATTATGCTTTTCGGATCGTACAGCCGTCCGATGCCTTTATCGTATCCAGAACATTCGGGATCTGATCCGCCATTTTCTCATAAACAGATGCATTTTCGGTAGTGTATTGAAAGTCGGTGGGATACAGGATCACGATGTGATAAGAGCCATCCGGTGTCGTCAGAGTCCCATACTGTTTGTAGTCCGGCAGGTAGGAATAATCTTCTCCTTCCGGATAGAGGCCGATCGTCATTACGGTTCCCCCGCCAAAAGACTGGTGATCCTTCAATTCATAAAAAGCCAGGAAGTATCCTCCCTGCGGCTGATAATCCAGTTCGTAAGTATAATTACCTTCCCAGTCCTTGGGAACCGATACGGAATAAAACTGTGTGTCGATGGCGGTACGGGCGGAACCGTCCTGCGGTCCTTCCACAATGGTAACATCATCGTTTTTTCTTACCGTCTCATCCTCTTTGGCCTCCGGTGCCTGGGAAACAGCGGTCTTTTTTTCCTTCTTCACTTTCTTGGTCTGCTTGGGAGCTGCAGTCTCCGCACTCTCCTGACCATCTCCCCATACCGTGTCGTCGGATACAAAAGAAAAATCCGAGCCGTTTCGTCCGCATCCCGCAAGGCAGAGCATCAGCAGCGTCAGGACGAGACTATATATCAATAATCGTTTCATACCACATTCTCCTTCCGCAAAAAGCAAAAATGAGTGATTACGGTGGCATTATACCATAATCACTCATTGAAATCATTGCGAGACTGTGTCTTACCAGCTGAGATTTAGATTGATCCGTCCAAAAGTAGCATCCCGGATCACGTTATCTATCTTGGAAGACACGCTTCCGGAAGATGTTGCAGACTTCACGACCTTTTTCCCCTGATTGAGCCAGGTATCGATGTCAGAAAAATCAATCTCATTGGAATAGGAACCGCCGGAACTGCTGTCCGTCTGCGTATTCTGTCCCTGGGGCGCAGGGCTTTCCACGGCTTCCGGTGTCTCCGCCGCCGCTTCCTCATTATCGATCACGACACAGACGATATCACCGCTCTCAGCATTGACTTCATAGATATTCTTGACACCGTCCTGAAGAACCGTGACCTGATACACCAGCTGATTGTTCCACACCGTAAGGAAGATATCGACCCAGGTCTCATCGGAATTGAGTTTTTCGAAGATCTTGTCCGCCGCTTCCCGGCCTTTCTGGTATTTTTCCTCACTAGGGACACCATGCAGGCTGACCGACTCCAGATCCAGACCTCTGCGGTAATACAGATAAGCCAGATCCTGAATGGACAGCTCTTCGATTCCCTGATCGCTGCAGTCCTGAAGCACTTCCTTCAGTTCACGGACCAGAGCGCTCTTGCCATTCTCAGCATCCGTATTCTCACTCAATGTCTGAATGATCACCGCGGGGCTGACGCCCTTCTTATCCGCAGTATCAAGGATGGTCTGAATCGCCTGCTTCTGCAGCTGTTCGGAGCGTTTGTCGTCATCCTCCTGCACTGTCAGCAGCATACTGTTGCTGTCAGGAGTCAGATGCTCATCATCCAGTTCCTCTTTGGTCACGGAAGTCATTACTTCCGTTAATGTTGAGCCGTCTGCATTGGCTCCTGCCCTTTTATTCTCCTTATCCGCTACCACGCTCTTGACACGATCCATGCCGTTCACGGACAGGGACATGTTGTCCTCCGTGGTTACCGTTATTTCGGAATGCTGACGGTTGACCATGTGGTATACTCCCGTGGTTCCCACTAGCGCCATGACAAGGAGAGCCGCAACGACAAGTCGCAACGGCTGATAACGGCTGGCCTTACGGATCATACCGCTCCGGTTGCTTTTCTGCGGAATCTTTTCACACTGATTCAGAAAACTGCTGGTCATCTCGGGAATCCCTTTGGCCGCTTCCATCCGCAGTTCCTCTTCCATACTGGAGAGGCTCTTCATGACGGAAGTATCACGCTCCAAACGGATCATTCCGTGCGTATATCGGTAGCCGGTTCCGCTGAACGAACCGCCAACGATCCTGGCGATCTCATGCAGTTCCAGCCCCATGACCGCTTTCAGGATTACCACCTGACGCATGCGAAGCGGCAACCCATGGAGGAGTTGGTTCATAAAGGGGCAGTCGGCTTCTTTGGAATACGGGTTTTTCCGCTCCGAAGCCTTCACTGACTCCACCGTCCTGGCCTGCCAATGGCAGAGATTCAGAATCCAGGGAAGAGCATCATTGGTTTCCACATGATAATCTCCTGCATGCTCCCACACTGCCAGAAAGGTCTTTTCCGTAATGTTTTTTGCAGTCCAATCATCACACACTATGGACAGTGCATAGCAGTAAACAACATCATACACCTGCTCAAACAGGCGCTGTAATGCTGCAATATCACCTTGACCGGTCTGCAGAATCAGTCGTTCATCTGCATACGGGTGCATCGTCCTCTCCATCTAAGAAGCCTCCTGTCTTGCTTTAGCAAAATTAAAAAGCCTTCTCTGAACAGTTCGTCTGTTCCTCTTCATCTTATGCCCCTCATTTTAACTGGATTCCCGTGTTAAGACAAGCAACAAAAATTTGAAATATGTTGGAAAAAACCGGTTTTTTTCGAAATTTTGAAAAAAGATTTCTCATTTACATAAAAGATTCCATTTTTGAGTGGGAATTATTTCCTTTTTTAATTCTACGCGTTTTGCAAGATTTCGCATAATCTTACGTCAATATTGATAAGGGAATGATTACAGTTGACTCGCATCCGCAATATCGGGTCTTTCTGAATCCCCCTTCTTATCCCCTCAGCCGGTACTTAGCGCAGTCCGTTTCTCACTAGTCTATACAAATGTGTAGACCTCCCATATCAATCCCATGGGTGCCGGCTATTATACAACATACGAGTCGTCTGTTGTTTCCATACAACTGACGTAGTTCGTCTCTCTTTCATCTTGGACACTCTGCAGTATGGTCTGCAGAGTGTCTGTGTTTTTGTTCTTGATCAAAACCGATTGCAATAATCATGGGTTCTGATGTACAATGCTTAAGAGGAAACGGGGCCCGGCATTACCATTCTGTCCGGGTCCAGGGAAGAGAGGACAATACATGCACGAGTTTGGAACAGTATTATATGTGATTTCGGAAGTAGAGAAACTCTGCAAAGAAAATGATCTGACAGAAGTCGGCAGTGTTACACTGGAAGTCGGAGAAGTCAGCGGCATCATCCCGGACTATTTGAAAAGTGTCTGGGGATGGGCAGTGGATCGTTCCGATTATATGAAGGGCTGTGAATTGAAAATCGAGACCCTTCCAGCTGTCACCTACTGTGAAGACTGCGGCAAGACCTACGAGACATTGAAGTATGCAAAGATCTGTCCGCATTGCAACAGTGAGCACACCTATCTGGTCGCCGGAAATGAATATAATATTAAAGAAATCGAAGCGCGTTAGCGCAACACGAAGAATGAATCCCGTCTCCGATTTTTTATGAAATCTGGAGGCGGGATTTTTCTATTCCTGCGAGGCGACCTTGAATACGAAGATCACCGAAGTATCCTGTTGTTCAGTCTTTTCCGTAAAGACCGTGTACTCTTTTCCATAATCGATCCAGTTCTGCACTCTGCCTGCCAGGCTCTCCGCCTGCTCTTCGCTCAGGCTGTCCAACAGCGAATATTTCTGCAGGATTCCGGTAACAGTTCCGATCTGTGACCGGGCGCTCTCTCCTGTCAGCTGCTGCATCCGGTCAAACAGTTCCTGGCTGTTGTTCATAGCATCCACCAGATTCTGCAGTCTCTGCCTGGTATCCGGCAGATTTTCCATGGCCTGTGCGACTTCGGGACTGGACAGTGTCTCATTGAGCTGATCCAGCACCGGTTTCACTTCCTGAAGATCCCGAAGAAGGTCTGCGGTAGATCCGATACCTCCCCCAAGGGAAGACAGCCAGTTCAGCCACTGCTGATACAGCTGGGAATCTACCAGCGGCTGAAGATACCCGGTATCCACATTTCCGATATCCTGGATCAGTCGCTCCATTTTCGACAGATTCTCTGCGGAAGCAAATTCCGACAATGCCTGCAGCAGGGCCTGATTTTCCTGATACAATGACTGCGCGTCACTCACTGCATTGAGCAGCTGCTGCGCCTGTGTTGCGTCTCCGTAGATCATCTGGATCAGATCCTGCACTCCGAGGCTGGAAATGGAGGCCATCACAGCATCAATATCCGTCATCACACCTTTGATCCCTTCCAGGCTTTCGGACAGTTCAATTCCGCCCAATGCACGAAGAGAAGAAAACGGAACCGCCGCCATCATGATATTCCCGAGAGTGAAATCCTTTGCTTTCGCCGACACAGTGAAGTGGCTGTAATCCGGAATCAGATTCGCTGCCTCGCCTCCGAGAGAATTAAGATCCAGGCTCTCATTCATTCCTGGCACACCGACGAAAAATACGATCTGCCGCTCTCCATCCCCTATCATAAGGCCATTCGACACGGTGATCTGCTCAAAGTTTTCCATGGGAAGGATCATACCTCCCATGAACAGCATCGGGCAGCGATAGTCTCCGCTCCCGTCCGATTTCAGAATTCGGTTATCCACCGTGATCTCCACACGGATATCCCCGCTTTTCCCCCGGATCTGCTTCGCACTCTTTTCTTCCCCGTCCAGATAATACCGAACCTTGATACCCACCGGAGGTTCCTCTTTTGTACTTCCGGAATAATACAGATCCGTGGAACTCATATCCCAGTAAATGGAATCCTGTTCCGTCACCGGTTCCAGATCCGTGCGGGTATCCCGGACGTCGGTGAGATTCGTGCGGTCTGCCACGCGGACTTCCGGCATGGCACTGTGAAGATGATCTGTCACGACCACATTGACCAGAGACCCATCGGGAGCAAGGTTTGTGTAGACCGTTTCGTCTTTCGTGATTCGCTCCTGTGTCAGTTCATACACCGGAGCTGCTTTCTGCTTTCCCGTATCTCCGGAGGAAACCGTTTCCTCCGAGGTACCACGGCTGCAGCCACAGCAAAGAAGCAGCATACCGGCCGCGGCACCTGCGATCCATCGTTGAGTAAGGGTACGTTTCTTCAATTGACTTCCTCCATATAGGGATCCGTTCCCCGCGGCTGGTTCGCCGGGGTAACCCAGTTTTTCGTTGTTTTTGCGATTAGAGGTTCCAAAGTGTACAGGAGGGGCGAAAGGAAGAACATGATCGCGAGTTCACTGATGATCGCCCCGCGGGCCAGCAAGGCACACATTCCGCAGACGATATTGATATTGCTGACCAGATAGACCCCGAAAGTAGCCATAAAGAATACCGCGGCACTCTGGAAAATCGACTGTTCTGCGGCATTGGCAGCTTTTCGGATCGCCTC
>CAJOQP010000084.1 GCA_905236515.1 uncultured Oscillospiraceae bacterium
TCCAGCACATCCGCCACCAAAGCAGCGGCCAGTGCCAGAAACAGTACCGACAGGAAGCCGATGAGAGCCGGTGACTGCACAAAGCCATGGAAATAGGAAGCATAATGCAGGAACCACCGTCCGGAGATGGTCATCTGCTGGGTATCATAGATGCGGCTCAGCCCGTCCGGATTGGGGATGGTGTTGGTAAAGGCATACAGATGAATGACATACCCGAAGATGAAAGCCGCCAGAAATGCGGCAAGGACACCGGGAGAGCATTGTTTCACCCGATCCCACAGGCCAAAACCGGGAGCAGATCTTTGATTGTATCTCTTCTCTTCCATAAAAAGCTCCAGAATAATGATTGATTTCATGCGGAACCGCTGGTTTTTCGGGGGAAAAGCCGGCTCCGTATATCCTAAACAGTATAGCAAAGTCCCTATTCGAAAACAAGGTTGCCGGAAATGGAAACGCTCCCGGAAACAAGTTCCGGGAGCCTTATTTTTCGGCTGTTATTTCTTCAGTTCCTCCACGATCTTTTCGTTGGATGCATACGTATTGGATTCCGTATCCATGATCTGAGACAGTTCTTTTGCGGCGGCATCCAGATCATCGCTGTAGACGATGTAGTCACAGAACGAAGAATCTTTCAGCTGGCGCTCGGCCTCCTCCATGCGGATGGGAACTTCAAACCGGTTGCGGGCAGTAGCCTGATACCGTTTCTCCAGTTCCTCCCGGCTCTGAGGAATCATAAAGACACATACCGCCTCCGGCATGTTCTTTTTGATCTGGCTGGCGCGGCTCAGTTCCAGGTTCAAAAGGACGTTCTTTCCCTGAGCAGTCTGCTCATTGACCTGCCGGCGGGACGTACCGTAATCGTTGCCGGCAAACTCAGTGCATTCCAGAAGATCACCTTCTGCAACCAGCGCATCCCATCCTTCCAAATCATAGAAATAGAAACCAACGCCGTTTTTTTCTCCGGCTTTCATTTTCCGTGCAGTGACAGGAATGATAAAGCCGATATCCTCCCGGCTGGCAATGGTCTTCTTCATTACATCGCCGATCCCGGCACCGGAGGGTCCGGAAACGACGAAAAGTCTTCCAATTTTATCTGCCATGGTATAAATCCCCTTTTTGTATTGCGATTATTTCACCTATAAAGAATAACACAAGCAGAGCATTGAAACTGTGTTTTCTGCCACAGTTATTCCATTTCTCTCAGCACTTCATCCAGCAGTTCCGTCAGAGAAACTTTCACAGGATCCGCGGTGCAGCCGTGCACATAAAATGTATGTCCGTTGGGCAGGATCACTGACTGAATGTCTCCGTTGGGCGGAAGACGATATCTCTTCTCCATCCGCCAGGCCAGTTCCATCAGTTCACCGTCCGTCAGCTCATTGAACTTTTTTCTTGCCGATTCTTCCAGTTTCTCATAGCGGAAGCGGTGTTCCTTCTCATAGGCCTCCACCGCCTTCTGATTCTTCTCATATTCCTCATCGGAGAGATCCGCATCATCAAAATTGATGGATCCGGTGTCCGGCTCCTTCTCCAGCATCTCCCAGAACAGGTGACTGAGGAGTTCATCCGTGGGATCCTCCTCGCCTGTGACCATCCGGAAAAACTGTTTTGCCTCCACTTCCCGGAATTTGGCATCCAGTGAGATAAAGCGTTTGTCGGATCCGGCAATGAACTGATCCAGCATCTCTTCTGACGGGAAAAAGGCATTCATCCTGGAAAAATATGCCCATGCCAGAGCACATCCCAGTTCCGACAGACCTTCTGTTTCTCCGTGACTCTTCCGATACCGTTCCAGGAAATCCGTACGGGTGATCTCAGTTTTTCCTGCTTTCAGCATGACATTTCCTCCGTGATATGATAGGATACAGATAATGTACTACAAATTGTGGTCAAAATCGAGAGGCAATCTACATCTTGTGTCTGGTTTTTCGCGATTTTTCCACGCAATTGAGTAAAAAACGTACTGTCAAGGCCAATTATGCAAAAACTCGCCGATAATTTACGTCTTTTTTAGTGTAATCTTCACCTTGATTTCGGCCTATGTCTCACGTAAGATTGTAAGTTGTAAATATATTGTAATTTATTTAAGGACCTTAAGAAAAAACTGGTCATCCAGCCAAAACGAAAGGTAATTTATAATGAAGAAAAAAATACTCAGTATTCTTGTCTCCCTGGCTCTTGCCGTAATGCTTCTTCCCTCTGCTGTACTGGCAGACGGTGCCCCCCTCGGCATCATGGGCAACGGAACCGGCGGACTGTATATCGATATCAACACCGCCCCCTATACTACTTTTGCTCAGAAGGACTGGGGACAGTATGCATATAATGCCGGCGGATGTGCCTGGTTCGCATCCGCCCGTGTCAATCAGCTCACCGGTAAGGGTGATACCATCTGGAGCGGTGAAAGCTGGATCAGCGGACGCGGCGCCGAGCTTGGGTTCACCACCGGTACTTCCATCCGGGCCAAAGCGCTTGCCTGCTATGGACACCACGTCAGTGTCATCGAAGCGGTGGACGGCAACAACGTTCTGGTCAGTGAAGGCGGTTACACCGATTCCGACCACGGTTACTGCATCATCCACTGGAAGACCCTGCAGGAAGTGGAAAACGGCGATAACGGTTCCCTGGGTGAATTCCTCGGTTACGTCTATCTGGGCGTCTCCGGCGGCGGTGGCGGAAGCCCCACCCCTGCACAGAACTACAAGACCGGTCTCTACGAGATCACCACTTTGAGCGACGCTCTGAACGTTCGCAGCGGCGCCGGTGACAGTTATCAGGTCATCGGTCAGGTCGCCAAAGGAGCTGTCGTCAACGTAACAGCAACCAACGGCAGCTGGGGCCGCATCAACTACAATGGTCAGGCCGGCTGGATTGCACTGCAGTTCTGCACGGAAACGACCTCCTCCAACAACCCGGTCACGAAGATCGCGCTGTCCACGGATTCTGTATTCCTGAATCTGGGAGCAACGACTCGTCTGTCCGTCAGCTTCACTCCGGCTACTTCCAGAGCCAATGTCTCCTGGTCTTCCTCCAACCCCAATGTGGCAACGGTGGATTCCAGCGGTACTATCCGCGGAATACGATCCGGATATGCAGTAATTACCGCATCTGCCGGTGGCAAGAGCGATGCCTGCCTCGTCACTGTTACCTTTAACGATGTCCGTGATTCCGGCACCTACTTCTATACTCCGGTCTACTGGGCTGTGGGACGAAGCATCACCGTCGGAACCGGCGAGAACCTGTTCTCACCGGATGCATCATGCACCCGCGCACAGGTGGTTACGTTCCTTTGGAAGACGCTGGCAAGTCCTGCCCCCTCTTCCAACGCCAACCCCTTCAATGATGTGAAACCTGGCACGTATTATTACGACGCCATCCGCTGGGCGGCAGAATCGGGAATCACCTCCGGTACCGCACCGGATCAGTTCTCCCCGGATAAGCCCTGCACCCGTGCTGAAGTACTTACTTTCCTGTGGCATGCATACGGCTCTCCCAAAGAGTCTGCCAACAACCAGTACTATGATGTAGCAGCCAACAGCTACTACGCCGTACCGGTGACCTGGGCATCGAAGAACAAGATCACTACCGGCACCTCCGCAAATATCTTCTCACCGGACGATATCTGTTCCCGCTGCCAGATGGTCACGTTCCTGTATCATCTGTATGCCTGATAAAGCTTAATAGGAATCAA
>CAJOQP010000085.1 GCA_905236515.1 uncultured Oscillospiraceae bacterium
ACGATTTGGAGGAAAACAAATGGCAAAGAATGACAAGAATATGATCAGAATTCGCCTGAAGGCATATGATCATCAGCTGATCGACAAGGCAGCAGAAACCATCGTTGAGACCGCAAAGCGCACCGAAGCTAAGGTTTCCGGACCGATCCCTCTGCCCACAGAGACCGAGATCGTGACCATCCTGAGAGCTGTTCATAAGTATAAAGACAGCCGTGAGCAGTTCGAGCGCCGCACTCACAAGCGCCTCATCGACATCCTGAATCCGACCAAGAAGACGGTGGATGCACTGATGGCTCTGGAGCTTCCCGCTGGTGTGGAAATCGAGATCAAGCTGTAATTCTTACATTATTATAAGTCAATGACCCGATCCCGTAGCTTGCGTATGCGGGGGGTTAAGTTGCCAGCCTCTGGGAAATACCTAAGCGAGGCAACCAATAACCAAAGGAGGATATATTATGAAGAAGGCCATTATTGGCAAGAAGGTCGGCATGACGCAGATCTTCGATGAAGCCGGCAAGGTCATTCCTGTTACTGTCATTGAAGCAGGTCCTTGCGTGGTAGTTCAGAAAAAGACAGAAGAGCGCGACGGCTACAAGTCCGTACAGCTCGGATACGAAGAAGTTTCTGAAAAGAAACTCTCCAAGCCGGAACAGGGACACCTGAAAAAAGCCGGTGTCGGCATGATGAAACACCTGAAGGAGTTCCGTCTTGAGGATGCTGATGAGATGAACGTTGGCGACATCGTCAAGGCAGACGTATTTGCTGCCGGCGAAAAAGTCGATGTCACTGGCGTAAGCAAAGGTCATGGCTACCAGGGCGTTATCAAACGTCACGGTGCACAGAGAACCCCGATGAGCCACGGCGGCGGCCCGGTCCATCGTCATCTCGGTTCTATGGGCTCCAGCACCGATCCCAGCCGTATCTTTAAAGGACACATCGGCGCCGGTCATATGGGCGTTGAACAGGTCACCGTTCAGAATCTGGATGTCGTTCAGGTAGATCCGGAACTGAATATGCTGGTCATCCGCGGAGCCATCCCCGGCCCCAAAGGCGGAATCGTTTATGTGAAGAGCACCGCAAAGACTCAGCCCGTCAAGAAGGGCGAGGGTGCAGGCATCAGCCTCAACCCGCAGAAAGCATCTGCCCGTGTCAACCCGCAGAAGGCCTCTGCGCGTAACAAATAAGGAAGGAGAGTATCGGAAATGCCTAAAGCTAACGTATTCAATATGGATGGCAAAAAAGTCGGCGAGATCGATCTCTCTGAAGCCATCTTTGGTATCGAACCCAACAAAAACGTCATGTATGATTCCGTTAAGAATCATCTGGCAAACTGCCGTCAGGGAACCCAGAGCGCTCTCACCAAGGGTGAGGTCAGCTACACCACCAAGAAACCCTGGAGACAGAAGGGCACTGGTCGTGCACGCGCTGGCTATGCCGGATCCCCGGTATGGACCCACGGCGGCGTAGCATTTGCTCCGAAGCCCCGTGATTACAGCTACACGCTGAACAAGAAGGTCAGACGCCTGGCTCTGAAGTCTGCTCTGTCCTCCAAAGCTGCAGAAGAGAATGAAGTGATTGTCATCGACGGTCTGAAGATGGATGAGATCAAGACCAAGGCTTTCAAAGCATTCCTCAACAGCGTCGGCGCCGAAGGAAAAGCACTGGTTATCACTGAGAACGTCAATGAGAACGTGATCAAGTCCGCCAGAAACATCCCCGGTGTCACCACTACTACCGCAACCATTCTCAGCCCGTACATGATTCTTACCTCCGGTAAGCTGGTCATTGACAAGGCTGCCCTGGCAAAGATTGAGGAGGTGTATGCATAATGGCAAAGACCGCATATGATGTCGTGATTCGCCCCATCATCACCGAGCAGTCCATGGAAGACGTCGATATCAAAAAGTACGTATTCCAGGTCGCCAAGGATGCAAACAAGGTGGAAATCAAAAAGGCAATTGAAGAGATTTTTGATGTGACTGTTATCAAAGTCACCACCACGAATGTTCATGGTAAAGTGAAACGTCAGGGACGTTTCCCCGCTGGCAAAACTGCCTCCTGGAAGAAAGCGGTCGTTAAACTGAGCGCTGACTCCAAGAACATTGAACTGTTCGAAGGCATGTCGTAATAGGGGAGGTAAGAAATAATGTCTATTAAAACATACAGACCGACTACTCCGGCCCGCAGACAGATGACCGTTTCGGGCTTCGACGGAGTAGACAAACATGCTTCTCCTGAGAAGAGCCTGGTTGAGCCGCTGAAAAAGCATGCCGGACGCAACTCTTCCGGAAGCATTACCGTTCGCCACAAAGGCGGCGGCAACCGTCAGAAATACAGAATTATCGATTTCAAACGCGATAAGATGGATATGCCCGCTGTTGTTCAGCGTCTGGAGTATGACCCCAACCGCTCCGCTTTCATCGCACTGGTGAAATACGAAGACGGTGAGCTGAGATACATCGTTGCTCCTGTCGGCCTGAAGGCTGGGGACACCGTTCTCTCCTCCACCTCCGCCGATATCAAACCGGGCAACTGCTTGCCGCTGGAGAACATCCCTGTCGGTACTATGATCCACAACATCGAGCTCTATCCGGGCAAAGGTGCACAGCTGGTTCGTTCCGCAGGCTGCTCCGCACAGCTGATGGCAAAAGAGGGTGGCATGGCCACGATCCGTCTGACTTCCGGCGAATACCGCAAGGTCCGTCTGGAGTGCAAGGCTTCCATCGGCCAGGTCGGCAACATCGACCACGGCAACATCCACATCGGCAAAGCCGGTCGTAAACGCCACATGGGCGTTCGTCCCACCGTTCGCGGTTCCGTCATGAACCCGAATGACCACCCGCACGGCGGCGGCGAAGGCAAGTCTCCTGTCGGACGTCCCGGTCCTGTAACACCTTGGGGCAAACCGGCACTGGGCTACAAGACCCGCAAGACAAAGAATCGTACGGATAAGTTCATCGTGAAACGCCGTAACGAGAAGTAAGGAGGGAAATGAGTAAATGAGCAGAAGTGTCAAGAAAGGCCCTTACGCAGCTCCTGAACTGCTGAAGAGAGTCGATGAAATGAACAAATCAGGCAACAAGCAGGTTCTGAAAACCTGGAGTCGTTCCTCTACCATATTCCCTTCCTTCGTAGGTCATACTATCGCGGTCCATGACGGTCGCCGTCATGTTCCCGTGTATATCACCGAGGATATGGTTGGTCATAAGCTGGGCGAGTTCGCTCCCACCAGAACCTTCCGTGGACACTCCGGTGTTAAGACCGATAAGTAAGGAGGAGTTTGAATAATGGACGAAAAGAAAACAGCTCGCGCTGAAGCGAAATATGTTCGTATCGCTCCTCGTAAGATCCAGATCATCTGCGACATGATCCGCGGAGAGAAAACGGACCTGGCAATGGCTTACATGAAGAACACTCCGAAAGCCGGTTGTGAAGTCATGACCAAGCTTCTCAAGAGCGCATGTGCCAATGCTGAGAACAACTTCGAAATGGATCCGGAAAAGCTGTATGTAGCAGAAGCTTACTGCGGCGCCGGCCCCATCCTGAAACGCGGTATGCCCCGCGCACAGGGACGTATGTACCGCATCAATAAAAGAACCAGCCACATCACTATCGTCGTGGCTGAGAAAGACTAAGGGAAGGAGGCAGAATCAATGGGACAGAAAGTAAATCCGCATGGACTCCGTGTTGGTGTCATTAAAGATTGGGATTCCAGATGGTATGCAAGACCGGATAAAGTGGGAGACCTGATCGTAGAAGATCACAAAATTCGTGAGTATCTGAAAAAGAATCTTTATTCTGCCGGTGTTCCCACCATCGAGATCGAAAGAGATTCCGCAAAAGTACGCGTATTCATCCACTGTGCAAGACCCGGCGTCGTAATCGGCAAGGGCGGCCAGGAGATTGAGAAACTGCGTGCATCTGTTGAGAAGCTGATCGGCAAGCCCGTCGCTCTCTCCATCGTTGAAGTACGCACTCCGGATACCAATGCTCAGCTGGTTGCAGAGAACATTGCTCAGCAGCTGGAAAAGAGAATCGGCTTCCGCCGTGCTATGAAAAATGCCATCAGCCGCGCCATGAGAATGGGCGCACGCGGTATCAAGGTGAAATGCAGCGGCCGTCTCGGCGGTGCTGAAATCGCCAGATCCGAGGCATATCATGAGGGAACCATTCCTCTGCAGACTCTTCGTGCAGACATCGATTACGGTTTTGCAGAAGCAGCAACCACTTACGGCCGTATCGGCGTAAAGGTTTGGATCTACAAAGGAGAAGTCCTCTCCCAGACCCTGCGCAGCACTCCGCGCACCATGGATCTGAATAAGCCGGCCGACAGACGTCGTCGTAACGACCGTCGCGGCGGACACAATGATCGTCGTGGAAACGGCTACAACCGTGACCGCAATGCCAATGGCAATCGTCAGGGCGGCTACAACCGCAACGACCGCCAGGGTGGCTACAACCGCAACAACAACGGCGGTTACCGCAAGAACAACCAGGAAGGCGGAGAGCGCAAACCCCGTCAGGCTGCACCAGCAGCTGCTCCTCAGGAAGGAGGAAATGACTGATGTTAATGCCGAAAAGAGTTAAGTACCGCAGAGTACAGCGTGGTCGCATGAAGGGTAAAGCAACCCGCGGCAACAAAGTATCTTACGGTGAGTATGGCCTGGCGGCTGTAGAGCCCGGCTGGATCACTTCCAACCAGATCGAGGCTTCTCGTGTTGCCATGACCCGTTACACAAAACGTGGCGGCCAGGTTTGGATCAAGATTTTCCCGGATAAGCCCGTCACTGCAAAACCCGCAGAGACCCGTATGGGTTCCGGTAAAGGCTCCCCGGAATACTGGGTAGCAGTTGTAAAACCCGGTCGTGTAATGTTTGAGATTGCTGGTGTCAGCGAAGCTGCAGCACGTGAGGCACTTCGTCTGGCCAGCCATAAACTGCCTATCAAGACGAAGATCGTCAAGAAAGGCGAAGAGACCGAGAAGGTTGGTGATTAAGATGAAGGCAAATGAAATTCGTTCACTGTCAGTTGAAGAACTGAATACTAAGCTCGTTGATCTTAAGAAAGACCTGTTCATGCTTCGCATGCAACACGCAACCAATCATCTTGACAACCCGACGCAGATTACTGCAGTGCGCCGCGATATCGCGCGTGTCAAGACGGTTCTCCGCGAGAAAGAGCAGGAGGTAGGCTAATATGGATGAACAGAGAAAATCTTCCCGTAAGACCCGTGTCGGCAAAGTAGTTTCCGACAAGATGGACAAGACTGTAGTCGTTGCGGTTTCTGACCGTGTGGCTCACAAGAGATATAAAAAGATCATTGGTAGAACTTATCGCCTGAAAGCACATGATGAAAAGAATGAATGCAGCAATGGCGATACCGTCAGAGTAATGGAGACCCGTCCTCTGTCCAAGGACAAGAGATGGCGCGTTGTTGAAATTATTGAGAAAGCTAAGTAAGGGGGCGGCATAATGATACAGGAAGAAACCTATCTGAAGGTCGCTGATAACACAGGCGCCAAAGAAATCAAATGCATTCGCGTGCTCGGTGGTTCCAAGCGCAAATATGCAAGCATCGGTGATGTCATCGTTGCTTCCGTACGTAAATGCAATCCGGGCGGACAGGTAAAGAAAGGCGATGTCGTCAAGGCTGTTATCGTTCGCACCGTGAAACCGGTTCGCAGAGCCGACGGTACTTATGTACGTTTTGATGAGAATGCAGCAGTTCTTCTGGGCGAAGACAGAAACCCGCGCGGCACCCGCATTTTTGGGCCAGTCGCCCGTGAGCTCCGTGACAAGGAATACATGAAGATCCTGTCCCTGGCTCCCGAAGTGATTTAAAGGATGGTGCAGACAATGAATATCAGAAAAGACGATAAAGTTATTGTACTGTCTGGCAAAGACAAGGGTAAGACCGGTGTGGTTCTGGCTGCAGATCCCAAAAACGGTAAAGTAGTTGTGGAAGGCGTAAACGTTGCAACCAAACATCAGGCACCCCGCAGACAGGGTGACGAAGGCGGAATCATCCATGTGGAGATCCCGATGTACGTCAGCAAGGTCCAGCTGGTATGCCCGAAGTGCGGAAAAGCAACCCGCGTCGGTCACAGAATCAATGACGGTGAAAAAGTCCGTGTTTGCCGCAAGTGCGGCGAAGAAATCTGAGAAAGGAGCGTGACTTATTATGCCAGAAATGAAAGATAAATATCTCAATGAAGTAGCTCCTGCTCTGATGGAAAAATTCCAGTACAAGTCCACCATGCAGATCCCCAAGATCGACAAGATCGTTGTATCTGTCGGCTGCGGTGACTGCAAGGACAATGCAAAAGCACTGGATGCAGTTATCAAAGACATTTCTGCCATCACCGGCCAGCACGCTGTTGCCACGGTGGCAAAGAAATCCGTTGCTAACTTCAAACTTCGTGAAGGTCAGCACGTCGGTGTTAAAGTAACACTGCGTCAGGACCGTATGTGGGATTTCCTGGATCGTCTGTTCAACGTGGCACTTCCCCGTGTCCGTGACTTCCGCGGTATTTCCGCAGACGCCTTCGACGGCCGCGGCAACTACAGCCTGGGTCTGAAGGAACAGATCATCTTCCCGGAGATCGAGTATGACAAGATCGAGCAGCTGCGTGGCATGAACATCGCAATCACCACCACCGCTCAGACCGATGAAGAAGCAAGAGAGCTGCTCCGTCTGATGGGCGCTCCGTTTGCAAACTGAGGAAGGGAGTTTCGCTATGGCAAAGACATCGATGAAAATTAAACAGCAGCGTCCTGCTAAGTACTCCACCCGTCAGTACAATCGCTGCAAAATCTGCGGTCGTCCGCATGCTTATCTTCGCAACTACGGCATCTGCCGTATCTGCTTCCGCGAGCTGGCCTACAAAGGCGAGATCCCCGGAGTCAGAAAAGCAAGCTGGTAATCCAGCAATCACTTATCAATACTGTCTGTGAGGCGAAAGCCTCACGGGCCGATTGAATAGATTTCGACGGCTTCGAGAAAGAAACCGTCAGGACGGCGAAAGGCCATGACCAATCAAGTATTGGCACGGAACCTCGCCGCCTAAACCGAAATACGGTAACTTCGAACAAGGAGGAAAAAACAATGCAAATCACAGATCCGATTGCCGATATGCTGACTAGAATCCGCAATGCCGGTACTGCCAAGCATGAGACAGTCGACGTTCCCGCATCCAAGATGAAGAAAGCTATTGCTGAGATCCTCAACAACGAGGGCTACATCAAGAGCTATCAGGTACTGGATGACGGAACCCAGGGAATTATTCGAATCACCTTGAAGTATCTTCCGGGTAAGGTAAACGCCATTCAGGGCCTGCGCCGGGTTTCCAAACCGGGCCTGCGTGTTTACGCCGGAGCAGATGAGCTTCCCAAAGTCCTCAAAGGACTCGGAATCGCCATCATTTCCACTTCCAAGGGCGTCATGACCGACCACCAGGCACGCAGAGAGCATGTCGGCGGCGAAGTCCTGGCATTCGTATGGTAAGGGGGTAACGGATTATGTCTAGAATAGGAAGAGCTCCAATTACCGTTCCCGCAGGTGTAGAGATCAAAGTTGCAGATGACAATACCGTCACTGTAAAAGGTCCGAAGGGCACTCTGTCCCAGAAGATCGTTCCGCAGATCTCCGTGGAATTAGGCGAAGGTGTCATTAATGTGACCCGTGACAACGACAGCAAGGAATCCCGTTCTCTCCACGGCCTTTCCAGAACTCTGATCAACAATATGGTGGTCGGTGTTACCGAAGGCTTCTCCAAGAAACTGGAGATCAACGGTGTTGGCTACCGTGCATCCAAAGAGGGCAAGAACCTGGTTATGAACCTTGGTTATTCCCACCAGGTCATCGTTTCCGAGACCGAAGACATCACCATTGATGTTCCCGATGCAAACCACGTTGTCATCAATGGCATTGACAAGCAGAAGGTCGGCCAGTTTGCAGCTGAAGTTCGTGGCAAGAGACCTCCCGAACCCTACAAGGGCAAAGGAATCAAATATGATTACGAACATATCCGCCGCAAAGAAGGCAAGACTGGTGCTAAATAAAGGGAGGTGTGCCTGAATGATTAAAAGACCAGATACAAAGGGACAGCGTTTAAAACGCCATGCCAGAGTACGCGGTAAGATCTCCGGCACAGCCGAGAGACCCCGTCTTAGCGTATTCCGCAGCGAAAGCAATATTTATGCTCAGATCATCGACGATGTGGCAGGAAACACTCTCTGCTCTGCATCCACCGTTGAGAAGGGCTTTGAAGGAAACGGCGGCAACGTCGAAGCAGCCAAGAAGATTGGCGAGACCATTGCAAAACGCGCACTGGAAAAGGGCATTGAGAATGTCGTTTTCGACCGTGGTGGCTACATTTATCACGGACGTGTTGCAGCACTGGCAGAGGGTGCCCGCGAGGGCGGCCTGAAATTCTAAGGGAGGGACGAGTAAATGGCATATAATAACGATAGAGCTCGCCGCAACCGCGACGAAGAAGCCTCTGAATTTACTGAAAAGGTCGTCTCCCTGAACCGTGTTTCTAAGACCGTTAAAGGCGGCCGTGTTCAGAAGTTCTCCGCACTTTGCGTTGTCGGCGACGGCAAGGGTCGTGTTGGTTACGGCCTGGGCAAAGCAGGCGAAGTTTCCGAAGCAATCCGCAAGGGTCTGGAAGACGCCAAAAAGAACATTGTCAACATCACCATGTACGGCGACACCATTCCTCACGAAGTGATCGGTGAATTTGGCGCCGGACGTGTCCTGCTGAAACCGGCACCGGAAGGCACTGGCGTTATCGCCGGTGGCGCAGTCCGTGCAGTTGTAGAAGCAGCTGGCATCAAGAACATTCGTACGAAATGCCTGCGCTCCAACAACCCCGCAAACGTGGTTGCAGCAACGATGGAAGGCCTCAAATCTCTGAGAGATGCAGCGGAAGTTGCAGCCGTTCGCGGCAAGTCTGCTTCTGAGATTCTGCGTTAAGGAGGTTGCATCATGGCAGATAAGACAATCAAGATTAAGCTGGTTAAAAGCTTAAATGGTAGACTGGACAAGCACATTGCCACCGCAAACTCTCTGGGTCTGCACAAGATCGGCAATGAGACCGTTCAGCCGGATAATCCTCAGACCAGAGGAAAGATCGCACAGATCGGTTACCTCCTCCAGGTAACAGAAGATTAAGGAGGGCAACGAGAATGTATATTAATGAACTTTCTCCGGTTGAAGGCTCCACCCACGTTGCAAAACGTAAAGGTAGAGGCCACGCAACTGGCAATGGCAAAACCGCAGGACGCGGCCACAAGGGTCAGAAAGCCCGCAGCGGCGGCGGTACCCGTATCGGTTTCGAAGGCGGCCAGATGCCCTTAGCACGTCGTATCCCCAAAAGAGGCTTCAACAACATTTTTGCCAAGCCTCTGGAGGCCATCAATGTTTCTGCTCTGGATAAGTTTGAAGACGGCGCAGTCGTTGATGCACAGGCACTTCTGGATGCAGGCATCCTGTCCAAGTGCCGCTACGGCGTAAAGATTCTGGGACGTGGTGAGGTCACTAAGAAACTCACGGTTAAAGCTTCTGCTTTTTCCGAGTCTGCTAAAGAGAAGATCGAAGCAGCTGGCGGAAAGGCCGAGGTGGTATAAGTGCTGAAGACATTACGTAACGCATGGCGTATAGAAGATCTCCGCAAGAAGATCCTCTTTACTCTGCTGATCATCCTGCTTTACCGTCTTGGAAATGCAGTTCCTGTCCCTTATGTTAACACTGCACTTCTGGCAGAATACTTTGCCAGCCTGCAGAACACTGTTCTCGGACTTTATAACGTAATGTCTGGTGGAGCGTTCTCGGAAGCAACGATTTTTGCTCTTTCGATTCAGCCGTACATCAATGCTTCCATTATTATTCAGCTTTTGACTATTGCAATCCCGGCTCTGGAGCGCATGAGCCGCGATGAGGGTGAGGAAGGCAAGAAGAAAATTGCCTCCATTACCCGTTACTCCACAGTTGCAATCGGTCTTCTTCAGGGCTTTGCTTACTACATGCTCATGAAGAACAACTCTCTGATTGTTTCTGATTATGCCTCCAGCATCTGGGCTGCAATCGTTATCATTCTGACCTTTACCACCGGTTCCGCCATCATCATGTGGATGGGCGAACAGATCACCGAGTTTGGTATCGGCAATGGTATCTCGATCATCCTGTTTGCAAGTATCGTATCGAGACTTCCCAATGCCGTGGTCACAACGATCAACAACGTTTCTACCGGCGATCTTCAGTGGTGGGCAGCACTGCTGATGTTCCTGGGAGCAGTTGCTATCGTCATCCTCATCGTTTATGTCAGCGATGCGGAACGCCGGATCCCCATCCAGTACTCCAAGAGAGTCGTTGGAAGAAAGATCTACGGCGGCCAGTCCACATCTCTGCCGATGAAGGTAAATATGTCCGGCGTTCTGCCGATCATCTTTGCCCAGTCGATTGCAGCACTTCCGGCGACGATATGCGCGTTTGTCAGCAAATGGCAGAACAGCTGGATTATGAAGAATGTATTTGATACGACCACATGGCCTTACGTAATCATTTACTTCCTTCTGATCATCTTCTTCGCTTACTTCTATTCGACGATTCAGTTCAATCCCATCGAGGTATCGAACAATCTGAGAAAGAACGGCGGTTATATCCCTGGCTATCGTCCGGGTAAGCCGACTAGCGAATTTCTGCAGAAGGTATTAAATAAGATCACACTGTTCGGTGCGATCTATCTCGGAATCGTAGCAGTTGTTCCGATTATCATTACAATGTTCAGTGACGTTGCACAGAAGACCGGACTGAGCATCGGCGGTACTTCCATCATCATCGTTGTCGGTGTTGCACTGGAGACTGTCCGTGCACTGGAAGCCCAGATGCTGATGCGCAACTACAAAGGATTTCTTAGTTAAACACTAAGGGGAGACATATCATGAAACTTATTTTATTAGGTGCTCCTGGTGCCGGCAAAGGCACTCAGGCAGATATTCTTAGCAAGATTCTGAACATCCCGACAATTTCTACCGGCAACATCCTTCGCGCTGCAGTGAAAAACCAGACTCCTATCGGCCTGAAGGCCAAGGAGTACATGGATGCCGGCGCACTGGTGCCCGATGAAGTCATCATCGGCATCATTGCCGAGCGTCTTGCAGAGCCGGATTGTGCCGAAGGTTACATCCTGGACGGTGTACCCCGCACGATTCCCCAGGCAGAAGCTATGGAAAAGAACGGTGTGGAGATCGACTGTGCCCTGTCTTTAGAAGTACAGGACGAGACGATCATCGACCGTATGTCCGGCCGCAGAACCTGCCCGGCTTGCGGAGCATCCTTCCATGTAGTCAGCAACCCGCCCAAACAGGACGGAATCTGCGATTCCTGCGGTGCAGAACTTACCATTCGTAAGGACGATGCACCGGAGACCGTAAAAGCCAGACTCAGCACTTACCATAAAGAAACCGAGCCGCTGAAAGCATTCTATGCAGAACGCGGAAAGCTGAAAGAGGTCGAGGGCAAGGCCACGATCGATGCTACCACGGAAGCGGTAAAGGAAGCACTGGGACTCTGAAATGGCTGAAGCGATCATCATTAAATCTCCCAGCGATATCGAACACATGCGGCGAGCCGGCAAGATTGCCTC
>CAJOQP010000086.1 GCA_905236515.1 uncultured Oscillospiraceae bacterium
AAATACGCTGACGCAGGCGACGTTTCCGGATGGGCAAAAGAAGCAGTCGAATGGGCAGTCGGCGTTGGCCTCATCGCCGGACGCGATGGCAACAAGCTTGCGCCGAGAGCCAATGCGACCCGTGCAGAAGTTGCACAGATCATGAAGAACTACTGCGAGAAAGTCGCAAAATAAGTCAGAACCTTCATGCAGTGAAGACTGCAAAACAAAAAATGAAGAGATGTTTCTCCGGATGGGGAAACATCTCTTTTTTGATAAAAAGGGCTCCTGCCAGAACAGCAGAAGCCAGATAGTATGATTCATATGCCCTGTTTCATCGTTCCAAGTTCGTCCAGAGTCTTTTCGAAAGCAGGGATGAAATTCTCCATAAAGTATTTCACTTCCGGAAGATCCGAACGGAGCAGAGAATCCCGCGTCTGTTTTTCCGCCGACAGGAATTCATTGTTGCCGGCCTTGCGCTCTTCGATACATTTAATATATGCCGACAGCTTGTCTGCTGCTTTTACGATGGGATGCAGCTCCTTGGCGGCGTCGCCGATCATAATGGGTTCGAAAGAAGACTGCAGTTCCGGAGGGAGCATACGGAGAAGCTTTTCCGAAGCAAGATCTTCGATTTCGTGGTATGCAGCCATGATTTCCTGATTGTTGTACTTAATTGGCGTGGGAAGATCGCCGGTGAGGATCTCGGAAGCATCGTGATACAGCGCGACAGAAGCACATTGATCGGGGTTGCAGGGAATTCCGTATACATCCCGACGGATCACACCCAGCGCATGCGCGATCACAGCGACCATGTGACTGTGCTCCTGAATATTTTCCGGAAGAGAGTTCCTCATGAGACCCCATCTGGAAATATAACGCATCCTGGAAATCAGGGCGAAAAAGTTGTTGTCCATAACATCCTCCAAAGTGATGATTTCGACGGTGTAGCAGGCTCATTATACCATCCCGTCCAGGGAACCTCAACGGGGGAGAATCAATCTGTACAAAGAAACGAACAGGCTGAAAAGACCGGAGGACAGCGCATTGCCACCCCAATAGGGGCAGCCTAAAGCCAAGAAAGATTAGAAATACCGAAAAACACGGGAAAAGATAAAGATTTTCTTTACAAAACAGGGGAAGAGTGATAACATACAACAGCACGCGCCCGCATTCTCAGCTTGAGGGTAAAGCCGATCGTATCGGGAATCCTTTCCACCTCTTGCTTAGAAGCAGGGTAGATATAAACAGAAAGGAAAAACTATCATGATCACAAAAGAACAGAAAAATGTTGTCATTGAGGCAAACAAAACTCACGAAGGCGACACCGGTTCTCCGGAAGTCCAGATTGCCATCCTCTCCGAGCGCATTAAGCAGCTCACCGAGCATCTGAAACAGCACCCCAACGACGACCACAGCCGTCTGGGCATGTACAAGATGGTTGGTAAACGCCGCAGACTGCTCGACTATCTGGCGAAGAAAGACATTGAGCGCTATCGTGCAATTATTGCAAAGCTTGGCATCAGAAAGTAATCTGGTCCAGGAGATTTCAGCGGAACGCTGATTTGAAGGGTATGAACGTTTTGTAGGAGGACAAGTGAATACTGTCCTCCTATTTTTTTGAGCTGACTGACACTTTGGTATTTGAAAAAGGACCCATGGGGATGGATCTTTTTTCAAGTACTTAAGTGGAGGAAGCTCATTAAGAAAGGAGTTTCAATGGAAATCATCACAACCAGAAAAGAATTTCCCAAGTACAAAAAATTCGAAATCGAGTACGAAGGCCGTCCTCTTTCCATGGAAGTCGGCAAGATGGGTGAACTGTGCAACGCTGCTGTTCTGACCAA
Organism: uncultured Oscillospiraceae bacterium; assembly: GCA_905236515.1. Lineage (GTDB taxonomy): Bacteria > Bacillota > Clostridia > Oscillospirales > Oscillospiraceae > UBA2922. The sequence goes on from CAJOQP010000086.1 coordinate 1,827, forward strand.
ATACGGCAACACGACGATCCTCGTAACCTGCACGGCATCCGCACGCCCCAAAGACGGAATCGACTATTTCCCGCTTTCCGTGGATTTCAACGAGAAGCTGTATGCAGTCGGCCGCATCCCCGGCTCCTTTATGCGCCGTGAGGGAAAACCCAGCCTGAACGCTGTTCTGGCAAGCCGTCTGATCGACCGTCCCATGCGCCCTCTGTTTCCCTATGATCTGAGAAACGACGTGGTTCTGGCATGCGAAGTGCTCAGCGTGGATCCGGATTGTTCCCCGGAGATCACTGCAATGATCGGCGCTTCCGCTGCAGTCTCCATTTCCGATGTTCCCTTTAACGGACCTATTGCAGGCATCGTTCTGGGCTGGGATGGAGAGAAATACCTGTTTAACCCCACGGCAGCAGAAAAAGAAAACAACCGCATGATCACAACCATCGCGGCAACCCATAAGAAGATCGTAATGATCGAGTCCGAAGCCGATCAGGTTCCGGATGATGTGATGTATGAAGGTATTGTTCAGGCTCACGAGCGTGTACAGCCGGTTCTGGATCTCATCGACAAGATGGTGGAAGAGGTCGGAAAGCCCAAGTTCGAGTATGAGCATGCTTCCTTTGATCAGGAACTGTTTGATCTTCTCTGCGCTAACGAGATGGAAGGCATGGAATACTGCATGGATACCGATGACAAGAATGTCCGTGAGTCCCGTGTCAACGAGTGGATCACTAAAGTGGAAGAGAAATACGAAGAAGAGCATCCGGACATGATGGACTACATGGATGAGATTCTTTACAAGATGCAGAAGCAGATCGTCAAGAGATGGCTGCTGGCAGGCCACCGTGTTGACGGAAGAAAGATGAACGAGATCCGTCCGCTGGATGCAGAAGTGGATGTGATTCCTCTGGTCCATGGCTCCGCAATGTTTACCCGCGGCCAGACACAGGTTCTGTCCATCGCAACCCTGTCCACCCTTTCCGACAGCCAGAAGCTCGATACCATCTGGCCGGAAGAAGAGAAGCGGTTCATGCATCATTACAACATGCCGCCGTACTCCTGCGGCGAAGCCAGAGCAGCCCGCTCCACCGGCCGTCGTGAGTATGGTCACGGCGCACTGGTCGAGAAGGCTCTTGACAGCGTAATCCCCGAGGTGGAAGATTTCCCGTACGCCATCCGTGTCGTATCCGAGATCCTTTCCTCCAACGGCTCCACTTCTCAGGGCTCCATCTGCGGAACCACCATGGCTCTGCTTGATGCAGGTGTTCCTCTGAAGGCACCGGTAGCTGGCATCAGCTGCGGCCTGATCCAGGATGGCGATGACTTCACTACTTTCATCGACATTCAGGGCGTGGAAGATTTCCACGGCGAGATGGACTTCAAAGTGGCAGGCACCAAAGACGGAATCACTGCCATTCAGATGGATCTTAAGAACGACGGCCTGAAACACGAGATCGTAAAGAGCGCATTTGAGATGACCAGAGAGGCTCGTTATCAGATCCTTGACAACATCATGCTTCCGGCCATCAGTGAGCCGAGACCGCTGGCAGCATCTGCACCGAAGATGATCAAGATGAGCATCAATCCGGATAAGATCCGCGAAGTCATTGGCACCGGCGGAAAAGTCATTCAGAAACTTACTGCAGAAACCGGATGCAAGATCGATATCGAAGACGATGGTACGATCTATATCGCATCGAAGGATATCGAAGCCTGCCGTGCTGCAAGAAAGAGCATTGAGGATATCGTATTTGAGCCGGAAATCGGAGCTCTGTACTATGGAAAAGTTACCAATATCCGCTCTGACTTCGGCGCATGGGTTGAGCTTGCTCCGGGCAAAGACGGCCTGATCAAGATCAAAGATCTTGAGTTCAAGCGCACCGAGAAAGTCGAAGACGTTCTGAATCTTGGCGACATGACCTGGGTTAAGGTCATGAACGTGGATGATCGCGGGCGTATCGACCTGAGCCGCAAAGACGCTCTGAAAGAGCGCGGCGAAGCCTGATTAAAACAAACAAAAAAAGGATCTCTGCAATCCGAGTACGGTTGCAGAGATCCTTTTTGTTGTCTTCAGGGTTAAAGGCCGAGCGCCTGTCGGCAGTAATAGTTGAAATTTCTTTCCCGTTCCAGTGTTGTGGAATCCATATGTCCGGGATAAACATCATATTCTCCGGGAAGTTTGCATATCCGCAAAATGGAACGAAGTTCCTCATTGATGTCGCCGCCGGGAAGATCGGTTCGGCCGCAGCTGCCGCGGAAGAGAGTATCTCCGCAGAAAACGGCATCTTCACAGACCAGTGTGACCCCTCCGGGGGAATGACCGGGAGTAAACATGACTCGAAAGACCAACTGCCCGATGTGAATCTCATCCCCTTCGTCATAGAAACGCGCTCCTTCCGGAAGCAGGAATTTATATCTTGCTTCCATGGGATCGGATGTCGTATCCAGCTGATGGATATAAAGATCGGCGCCCGTTTCTTCGACGATCGTATTTGCTGCACCGGTATGATCCCAATGTCCGTGGGTGATCAGGACAGCGCGGCATTTCATGTGGTGCTCCTCGAGATAGTTCAGAATGGAGTTAGACTCATCACCGGGATCGATGACGGCACAATCCATCGAGTTTTCATCGGTAACGATATAACAGTTGGTTTCCAGTTGTCCTACCGGAATTGTTTTAATCAGCATATCGGAAAAATCCTTCCTTGATTATTATAGTTCTTTTTGTTTCGATCCGTTTCGTACGACTTGCGAAACCCCGCGGATTCCGCTCAGTCGGTTGATGATGGATTGCAATTCCGTCAGCGAATGGACCTCCAGGGATACGGCTACCAGACTGAGCCCGTCTCCGGTGTCCCGGGCGTTCAATGACCGAACTTTGGAATTGAGTGCATTGAGGATAGTTGCAACATCCAGAACAAGGCCTTGCCGTTCTGTGGATACAACCGTGATGTTAGTGTTGTAGGTATCATCGATCTCATCTGCCCAGCTAACCGGAATCCATCGACCGTCTTCCTCTTTTGAGTGTGGATGGCGCAGGTAGTTTTCGCAGTCTTTCCGATGAATGGAGACGCCCTGACCTCTGGTGATATAGCCAATGATATCATCACCCGGAACCGGTGTGCAGCAGCGGGAGAACTTGATCAGACAATTGTCCAGCCCCTCTACCAGAACGCCGTGTACCGGTTTTTCCCGCCGGTGAGCTTCCTGCTGATTGCGCCGCTCCGCCGCTTCGTTGACCTTGTCCACCACCGTTTTCTTTTCGGCGGACTTCTGATGTCGCTGCAGTTCGTCGTTCATTCTGTTTACTGCACGGGTGGCGGTCATTCCACCGTACCCGATGGCAGCATACAGATCGTCCAGTGTGGGGAAGGAGACTCTCTTCAGAAGAAGAGGGAGCATTTCCTCATTGGTAAGAGCTGTTACGGAGAGATTGCGGGAATGTGCTTCCGACTCGAACATTGCCCGTCCGGTCTCGATGTTTTCCTCCCGGCGCTCTTTTTTGAACCACTGTTTGATCTTAGTCCGGGCGGAACCGCTCTTGGCAAGCGTCAGCCAGTCGCGGCTGGGGCCGGGTGCGCTTTTGGAGGTCCGGATCTCTACGATATCGCCGTTTTGCAGGACGTGATCAAAGGTGACGATGCGTCCGTTTACGGAAGCCCCAACCATGGTATTGCCGACCCCGGAGTGAATGCTGTATGCGAAATCGATGGGGGTGGCGCCTGCAGGGAGATTGATCACATCGCCCTTGGGAGAGAACACGAAGACTTCATCGGCAAACATGTCGATCTTCATGTTGTGGAAAAAGTCCGTTGCATCAGATTCCTGCTGGCTTTCCAGAAGACGTCGGATCCACGCGTAGTTTTCCTCGTCCCCGGACTTGACCGGTACGTTACCCATCTTGTATTTCCAGTGGGCGGCAATGCCGTACTCCGCCATGCGGTGCATTTCCCAGGTGCGGATCTGCACTTCAAAAGGAATGCCTTCGGAGCCGATGACGGTCGTATGCACCGACTGATACATATTGGGTTTCGGCGTGGAGATATAGTCTTTAAAACGTCCCGGCACCGGCTTGAACATATCATGGATAATACCCAGAACATTGTAACAGTCGGGGATCGTATCTACGATGACACGGAATGCACAGAGATCGAAAATACCATTGATGTCCAGTTTCTGGGCATACATTTTACGGTAAATACTGTAGATATGCTTGATGCGGCTGTATACCGTGGAGTTGATGTGATCGGAAGACAGCCGAGCTTCGATTTGAGAGTCTACGGAACGCATGAACTCTTCCAGAACCGGCATTTTTGCATCCAGGACATCCGTGATTTCCTTATAGCCATCCGGATCCAGGTATTTCAGGGAAAGATCTTCCAGCTCCCACTTTGCCCGCTGCATGCCGAGGCGGTGAGCCAGCGGAGCATAGATCTCCATGGTCTCCAGAGATTTCGATCTCTGTTTCTCCTCGGTCTGATACTCCATTGTGCGCATGTTGTGGAGACGATCCGCGATCTTGATTAGGATTACGCGGATATCTTTTGTCATGGCCATGAGCATCTTGCGCATGTTCTCCATCTGCTCGTCTTCTTTGCTGGTGTACTGGACGCGGGTCAGTTTAGTGACCCCTTCCACAAGGTCAGCAACGGTAGAGCCAAACTGGTGGGAGAGCTCATCATATCCGGAGGAGGTATCTTCAATGACATCGTGAAGCAGCGATGCGACGATGGAGTCCTCGTCCAGGCCCATTTCAAGAGCAATCTGCGCGGCAGCAACACAATGCGTCACGTAAGGGGAGCCGTCTTTTCGCAGCTGGCCTTCGTGAGCAGCCCGTGCATATTCATATGCGGCGGTGATGCGGTCGATGTCCATTGTGATATTTCCGTTTTCCACCGCCTCTTTCAGAGAAAGAAACATGGTGTCGGGATTCAGCAGATTGCTGGTTCCTTTGCGTTCGTCCGTCATTTTGAAAACCTCCTTTCCTAATCATTGAATGGCCTGAAGGATTTTTGAATCCTGCAGATTGATTTTTCTTTGCTCCGGATCTACCTTGGCTCCGAGAATGGAACCATCGGGGCCGGGAATCAGCAGGCCCAGTTCCATCCAGACCTGAAGGCAGAGAAGATAATTCTCCGGTGCAACGTTTTCGGGACACCGGGACAACAGCAGATTAAACGAGGAGGGCAGTTCGGTGCCCTGAGCTGTCAAGGATTTCCATACAGAAACAAAATCATTGCGGGTAGGACAGTGCTGATGACAACACCAAAGAACCTCTTCCGGAGCAGCGATCAGCTGTCGGCAGAGCGCTTCGGGCTGATGTGGTCGGATATCCACGACCAGAAGCTGTACGGACTGAACTCCGTTATAGTCATTGATCTGCGCATGAAATGCCATATCAACGACGTCTCCGTCATGGACGGGCATTTGTGTAATGGAATGAGAGAAGTAGACGCAGTCGAACCATGTGTTCTGATATGACAGCCGGAACCGGACGTGTTTTCCGTTTCCGATGGAACGACAGTCGTATATCGTTGCTCCCAGCAGACAAAGGACAGGAGAAGGGTTCCCGTTGCCGAATGGCTCCAGCAGATCCAGCGCCTGAACGTTCGTGCGGGAAAGGAGCTGCGGATCCTGTACAAGAAGATTACAGGTCAGCACGGAACTTTCTTTCGTGGCGTTTTCCTGGTAATAATCCCGGAGCGCGGCACAGAAAGACGGGATGTTTTCCTTCCGAATGGTAAGGCCTGCAGCCTGCGCATGCCCGCCGAAGCCCTCGAGATAAGAGGAGCATGCGGAAAGGGCATCGAAGATATTGAAGGAGCCGTAACTGCGGCAGGAACCTTTCCCAAGATCACCGTTCAGATAGATCATGACTGCCGGGAAAGAGTACTGGTCGGCCAGCCGGGAAGCCGCGATCCCGATGACTCCGGGATGCCAATGATCACTGGACAGGACGATGGGCCCCATCGGATCGGAATCCTGTATCATGTGGCGAGCTTCATTCCAGATCTCCGTCTCGATTTCCTGACGCTGCCGGTTCAGGTCGCACAGTTCGTCGGCAAGAAGCTGCGCCTCGCGAGGGTCGGTTTCCGTAAGGAGCCGGTACGCCACCATGGCCTTCCCCAGACGTCCGGAAGCATTCAGTCGTGGCGCCAGAGTGTATCCCACAGAAGTTGAGGTAATCTTTTTTCCTTTCGTTCCGGACTGAATGAGAAGCGCGTCCACCCCGGGAGACGGATCATGAGCAATCTTGTTCAGACCAAGTCGGACCAGAAAACGATTTTCCTCTGTCAGTGACATTACATCAGCGATGGTTCCGATGGCAACCCATTCTCCGTAGCGGGAAAGCATTTCCTCATCCTGGCCGGAGACAGCACAGGCGACCTTCAGTGCGACACCGACACCGGCAAGTTCCTTGTTGGGATAGTGGCAATTCGCCTGCCGCGGATTCACCACCGCGACAGCATCTTGCGGAATTCCTTCCTGACACTCATGATGGTCGGTGATGATAACATCGATTCCAAGTTCGGACGCAAAGGATACTTCCTCTGCGGCAGTGATCCCGCAATCCACAGTAACGATCAGAGAGACTCCGTGGTCGTAGAAATTGGAGATGGCATCATTGTTCAGACCATAGCCTTCATCCAGACGGTCGGGAATGTACGGATATACGGTAAGGCCGCACTGAGTAAGAAAGTCCGTCATCAGACAAGTCGAGGTGATGCCGTCGACGTCGTAGTCTCCGAAAACTGCGACTGTTTCCTGTGAGGAAATCGCTTCTTTGATGCGCTCCACAGCCGATTCCATCCCACGAAGAAGGTAGGGATCCTGAAGCTGGGAGATATCACAGCGAAGATACGTATCCGCATCCATTCCTTCTGACAACTCTTTCTGTGAAAGCAAAAGGGCCAATAAAGGAGGATAGCCTGCCTCAGCACATTGGGGGGAAAGGGCAGGCTGACGATATGGAATTGTCCAGTTCTGATAGTTCATAACGTCATAAAACGGAAAAAAGAACCTGAAAAAAGTTCTTTCTTTTATAATATAGTAATAAGCAAGTTAATAATATCATCCAGTCAAACAAATCGCAAGGAAAAGAGGGACTCTTGACATCGCCCTCGGCGAAATGGTAAATTAACACTGTTCCAACGCCGGTATGGCGGAATTGGCAGACGCAAGGGACTTAAAATCCCTCGATGATAAAACATCGTGCCGGTTCGACCCCGGCTACCGGCACCAGAAAGCCAGTCCTGAGGACTGGCTTTCGTCGCATAAGAAAAAATAATTAAGATTTCTTTAGAACCCTGCAATAAAACGACCACCTAACGATTTATTATTAATAGGGAGGGGAGATGGTTTTAATGAACCACTCGATTTCCGAAAAAGAGAACATCAGCGGCCTGACTGATGCCGAGATCCAGGACCTTCTGCTGCAGAAGATCGCGGATAACGATATGGATGCATTGCGAGATCTTTATGAACAGGTCTCCGCGGCGGTTTACACCTATGCCTTGTCCATCGTTCAGAATCCGACGACTGCAGAGGATGTCATGCAGGATGCATTTGTGAACATTGCGCAGAACGCGGAAAAGTATGTGTCACAGGGCAAGCCCATGGCCTGGATCATGACCATCACGAAGAATATCGCCCTTATGAAGCTGAAGCGGATGGATAACCGCAATTCCTCCCTGGAGGATTATATGGACGTGGCAAAGACGGACGAATTTGCCCAGAGTGATCGGAGGATCATGCTTCAAAAGGCACTGAATGAGTTGAAGGACGAAGATCGGCAGATCGTTATTCTGCATGCGATGACCGGGATGAAACACCGCGAGATTGCGGAGATCATGAAGATCCCCCTGCCCACTGTCTTGACGAAATACAAGCGTTCTCTCGAAAAAATGAGAAGAGTAATAGGTGGTGATGATATTGAATGACAAAGAATTAGAGGCCTTGATCCGCGAGGAGTTCAGTGCCGCTACTCCGGACAATTTTGATATCATACTTGAAAGAATACAAAGTGCACGGGAACAGAAAGAACGGGAGCCCAGCAAGCGTAAGCATGCGGTTTCCAATATGATGAAACTGGCCTGGGCTGCAGTACTGTTTCTGGTGCTGGGCACCGGGATCGTCGGCTACCGGTCCACTAAGATCCCGACGGACGTGATTCAGATCGATGTCAATCCCAGCGTGGCAATCGAAGTAAACCGTTATGGAGATGTTGTCAGCTATCAGGGATTGAATAAGGACGCCGCCGCGGTCCTTGAAAAGGAAAAAGCGGAAGCAAACTCTCCCAAGGATCTTGTACGGGGAACAGTTCTGTCCATGATCGATGAGGGATATATCAACAAAAAGGAAAATGCGATCCTTATTTCCGTGATCGGAAATAATGACAAACGCACACAGAAACTGGAAAAAATTGCGGTTGATGCTGCCGTCAGCACACAAAAGGACAGCGGTATCAAGCTGAAAGTGTACAAACAGCATCTGAGAAACCAGGACACCTTGAAAGAACTGGCAAATCAGTACGGGATTTCGGAGGGAAAAGCCGCCTTTATTCAGACTATTGCCGGTGTCATTCCCGAGGCACAGATCGACAACCTGTCGACCATGTCCATGAGTCAGCTCTCCAGCACAGTCAGTGAACATCTTGGCGATACTGGGAAGGCTGTGGAGGACGTGACACCGACGGAGGAACCGAAGGAGAGTGCCTCTCCGGCAACACCGGGAGCCAGCAGCACTACGCCGGGCTCCAGCAACAAACCGGGAACTACAACAGCGCCGCAGCCGGAAGAAACGGTAACGCTGCCGCCGAAACCGACGCCGACACAGACGACGGCGCCAGATCCGACACCGACGCCAACGGCAACGATTCCACCGGCCGTAACGGAGGAACCGGCACCAACGGCGACGCAGGCCCCGACTCCCACTCCGGAACTGACCACCGCGCCGACGATCCCTCCCATGGAAGAAGAGACGGAATAATACATAAGAGACAATCCTGATAAGGGAGCTGTTCCATAGGAACGGCTCTCTTTTTTGTCAGCCTGTTTCGGCGTGCTATTGACAGAAAAACATGTGGGGAATAAGATGCCAGTAATCAGAGAAATGAAAGAGACGATTTTATGGGAAAAGCAATGATCGCTATGAGCGGCGGTGTGGATTCCAGCGTAGCCGTACGTCTTATGCAGGAACAGGGAGCAGACTGTGTCGGTGTGATGATGTCACTGTTCTCAACGGAAACAGATGCCCAGAAAGCTGCTGCTGCCGCCGCAGGAGCTGTTGCAGAACGGCTGGGGATCCCCTTCCACGTAGTCGACTATCACGAAGCGTTTAAAAAAGAGATCATCGATTCTTTTGTTCGGGCCTATCTTCACGGACAGACTCCGAACCCGTGTATCGTATGCAATAAAACGATGAAATTCGGCAAACTCCTGGAACTGGCCGAGGAACAGGGATGTGACAGGATCGTTACGGGGCATTATGCCAGGATCGAAAAGGACGGGGAGCTGTTTCGGCTGAAGAAGGCGGAAGACCAAACCAAAGACCAGAGCTACATGCTGTATCGGCTGTCGCAGGAGCAGCTGGGAAAAAGTCGGTTTCCGCTGGGAGAATACCAAAAGAGCGAGATCCGGGAACTGGCGGAATCGTGGGGATTCGTCAATGCCAGACAGAAGGACAGTCAGGATATCTGTTTCGTTCCGGATGGAGATTATGCCCGGGTCATCGAAGAATACACGAAAGAAGGCAGCAGGCCGGGACCGTTTGTAGACACGAACGGAAATGTACTGGGCAGACATCGGGGAATCATCCACTACACGGTCGGACAGCGACGCGGGCTCGGGATCGCAGCACCGGAACCGCTTTACGTATGCCGGATCGACCCGGAACAGAACACCATCGAGCTGGGATTCCGGGAACAACTGTTTGACCGGGAACTGGATGCGGACGAGTTCAACTGGATCGCAGGAACCGTGCCAAACCAACCGGTGCGGTGCCGGGCAAAGATTCGATACCATCATGCGGAAGAACTCTGCACAGTATATCCCGAGGGAAAAGAAACGGCGCACATAGTTTTTGATGAGCCTCAAAGAGCAATTACCCCGGGACAGAGCGTGGTGCTGTACGACGGAGATTACGTACTGGGAGGAGGAACCATCCTCCCGAAGAGAAACAAAACAAAAAAGGAATAAACGGAGGAGAAAGGATTTCATCATGGGAAAGATCTATACATCTGCAGAGCAGCTGATCGGCAAGACCCCTCTCATGGAGCTGAAAGGATTGGAAGAGGAGTTCCAATTAAAGGCCAGACTGTTGGGGAAACTGGAAAGTGTCAACCCCGGCGGATCGGTAAAAGACCGTGTTGCGATGAATCTGATCGATGATGCGGAAAAGAAAGGACTACTGAAAAAGGGATCGGTAATCATCGAGCCCACTTCCGGAAATACCGGGATCGGCCTTGCGGTCATTGCGGCGGTACGCGGATACCGGGCAATCATTGTCATGCCGGAGTCGATGTCCGAAGAGCGCAAAAAACTGATGAAGGCATATGGCGCGGAACTGGTCCTTACGGACGGTACCAAAGGCATGAAAGGCGCGATCGAAAAGGCAGAAGAACTGGCAAACGATATCCCGGATTCCTTTATCCCCGGGCAGTTTGTGAACCCGGCCAATGCGGAAGCGCATTACCTGACCACCGGACCGGAGATCTGGGAAGACACGGATGGGGATGTGGATTTCTTCGTCGCGGGAGTAGGCACCGGCGGTACTATCACCGGAACAGGACGATATCTTAAAGAAAAAAAGGCAAGTGTTAAGGTCATAGCGGTGGAACCGAGTAATTCCGCGGTGTTGTCCGGCGAAAAAGCGGGCCCCCACAATCTGCAGGGAATCGGCGCAGGCTTCATTCCTGAAGTCTTGGATACATCCGTTTATGATGAGGTCGTTGCAGTCTGTGATGAAGATGCATATGAATGCGGACGAGCCATGGGCAGACGGGAAGGCCTTCTGGTTGGAATCACGTCTGGGGCGGCGCTCTATGCCGGGATCGAACTGGCTAAAAAAGAAGAGAATGCCGGAAAGACCATAGTTGTGCTCCTTCCGGACACCGGCGATCGATATCTTTCTACTGCACTGTTTGAAGAATCCCCTTCATGGTAATACGATTTTGTGAAATTGACAGTGTTCTGAAAGATACGCTATAATCGCAACAGGATCCAAAAGGAAGGAGTAAACGGGATGGTACAGTACGATCGTTTATTTGATATGATTATCAAAAAGACCGCTGCGCTGTTTGAGGGGATGACGCCGACGGTCTGGGCATATGATGAGAATGACATTTTAGAGAATTCAAACGAAGTATATCTGCTGGAGCAGAAGGGAATCAATATCGGAGGATCTCTTCCCGGCGGAGTAAACTATACGATACCGACGGGAGATACCAAGCTGGGAATCGAAGATCAGATTCTTCTGTACGGACCGGATATAAGCGAAGTAAAAGACGGTGCACCCTATGGACGGATCACCTATCTGGTGATGAATGATGAGGGGTTGTCGGAGATCCAGCTGTTCAATACAATCCTTGATCTTCAAAACAGCAAGCATCACATCCATCCGCACGGTATCGAGGAAAGCAATTTTCAGGCAGGCAAATACGAAGTACTCTTTATTTCCTCGGACGTACAAAGCAAGGGAATCAGTTTCCGACAGCTTGGAAACAGCTACATTGCGGAAATGAAAAAGAATCCCCGTGTTCTCAGCGTGAAACAGGTGTTTATTACGGATCCCGCCTTTGATTATGATGAGGCAAACCGTGTGCGCCGACAGAATCAGACGTATCAGATCGCCATGCGGGCACACAGTGTCATGCCGACAGGATTCCGCGGATGATCATACAGTGAAAAAGAAAAATCTGCATCATCAATGATGATGCAGATTGTTTTTTTATCGGTTGCGCATCAGTGTCTTCATGCGCTTTTCGTGATTCAGAATGCTTTTTCTAAGGCGGAGGTTCTCCGGAGTGACCTCCAGAAGCTCGTCATCTGCCAGAAACTCCAGGCACTGTTCCAAACTCAGTCTTCTGGGAGGAACCAAACGAAGAGCCTCGTCGCTGCCGGAAGCACGGGTATTTGTAAGCTGTTTTTTCTTGCAAACGTTGACGGTGATATCTTCCTGTTTCGGGCACTGACCGACGATCATTCCGCCGTAGACAGGTACACCGGGGCCGATGAACAGAGCACCGCGGTCCTGAGCTGCGAACAGACCATAGGTCACGCTTTCCCCGGTCTCATAGGCAATCAGGGAACCGGAATTGCGGCGGGAGATATCTCCTTTGTAAGGTTCGTATTTTTCAAACACGGAAGCCAGAATACCCTCGCCCTTTGTGTCGGTGAGAAACTCATTGCGATATCCGAAAAGACCGCGGGACGGGACGAGGAACTCCACTTTGGATCGCTTGCCGACCGGAGTCATTTCCAGCATCTCACCCTTGCGGGAACCCAGCTTCTCAATGACGGAACCGACATATTCCTGCGGAACGTCTACTACAACACGCTCGATGGGCTCGCACTGCTGTCCGTCAATGGTCCGATACAGCACACGGGGAGGAGAGACCTGAAATTCATAGCCTTCCCGACGCATGGTCTCAATAAGAATGGAGAGACTCATTTCGCCGCGGCCCGCGACTGCAAAACTGTCCGTGGCATTTTCAATCTCCGTTACACGGAGAGAAACATCTTTCAGGGTTTCGCGGAACAAACGGTCACGAATCTGTCGGGAGGTGACGAATTTGCCTTCTCTGCCGGCAAAGGGAGAGTCGTTGACGGAAAAGGTCATCTCCAGAGTCGGTTCGGAGATCTTAACAAAGGGAAGAGGTTCCGACTGTCCCTTTTCGCAGATGGTGTCTCCGATGGTCACATCGCCGATTCCGCTCATGGCGATGATGTTGCCTGCGGAACTTTCCGTTACAGGGTTGCGCTCCAGTCCGTCGAATTCATACAGAGAGACGGCCTTTGCCTTACGAGGTGCTTCATCCGGAGTGTGGAAATTGCTGACTTCGATCTCCTGGTTCTGCCGGATCGTTCCACGCTGGATCAGGCCGATCGCGATGCGGCCGACAAACTCGTTGTAGTCGATGTTGGAGACCAGCATCTGGAACGGAGCGTCGAGATTGCGCTCAGGTTCGGGGATATACTCAAGGATCGTTTCAAACAGAGGCTTCAGATCTGTGCCGACAACATCCGGGGAGTAGCTTGCAGTACCCTGTCGGCCGGAACAGAACAGCATGGGAGAGTCCAGCTGCTCGTCAGTGGCATTCAGATCAATAAGAAGCTCCAGGACTTCATCGATCACTTCATGGACGCGCTGATCCGGACGGTCAATCTTATTGATGACGACAATGACCCGGTGACCCAGTTCCAAAGCACGGCTGAGAACGAAGCGGGTCTGGGGCATGGGGCCTTCGGCAGCATCCACCAGAAGAATTACTCCGTTGACCATTTTCAGAATCCGTTCCACTTCGCCGCCGAAATCGGCATGGCCCGGAGTGTCAACGATGTTTATTTTCGTATCGCCGTAAGTAACCGCGGTGTTTTTTGCCATGATGGTGATTCCGCGTTCCCGCTCCAGATCATTGGAGTCCATAACGCGCTCCACAACCTCCTGGTTTTCGCGGTATACTCCGGACTGTTTCAGCATCTCGTCAACCAGCGTTGTCTTTCCGTGGTCGACGTGGGCGATAATAGCAACATTTCGGATTTGTGACATAGTAGTTGCATCCCTTCCTGCAGCATGATTATTAGTTCCATTTTTTCTTACACACAAAAATGGATATTAGCATATCTGAGCCAAGAATGCAAACCCGGAAAACGAACG
>CAJOQP010000087.1 GCA_905236515.1 uncultured Oscillospiraceae bacterium
TATTCCGGATCATTTTCCGTGATCTTCTTGATTCCAAGCTTCTGCGGAATACGGTCGGTAATCATCTTTCCAAGATCGAATAATATCTCTCTTGCCATTATGTTCTCCCTTCTTTATGAATCTTGATTAGCTCCCTCAAAACGGGTAACTATAAATAGTTCCGTTCAGTTTACTATATCAATATGCCGCTGAAAATGCCAGAAAAATATCATAGTTTTTTCAAAATCTTTCCCCAAACGAAAAAAAAGAAGCCCTTTTCTAGACAGACCCGAAGATTTGTCTTGAAAAGGACCTCTCAGCACTTGTTTTTCCTATCTTCTTTCGTGGGGCTTCGCATGCCAGTTGACCCGGAACACCGCGTTCACGGCAAAGATCGACAGTGCGATGAGCATGGAGATCATTACGGCCTTGATAAAGTATTCCCTGGACAGCGCATGCTCTCCCACTGCAAAATTGTATACTCCGTAGTACAAAGAATAACCAGGTACGATGGGAAGCACTCCCGGCACAAAGAACATGGGAGACGGCTGTTTCAGAATCCTTGCGAGGATCTCCGCGATCAGTGCGATGGACGCCGCTGCGATAAAATTTGCCCCGTAGAGACTGATATCGTATTTCATGCAAAGCAGATAGATCCCCCAGCACAGACCGCCCATGAGGCCTCCCACCGGAATCAGTTTCTTTGGCACTTCAAAGAGAACACAGAACGCAGAAACCGCCAGAAAAGCAAATACACATTGCATGATCATGTTTCTCTTCCCCCTCAAAACAGATTCCGGAGAATAAGTGCCAGACCGGTACCCAGCACGATGGCGAGGGATGTTACCACCGCCTCCATCACGCGTGCCGTCCCGGACACATAATCCCCTGCCAGAAGATCCCTAGCGGAATTGGTAATTGCCAGCCCCGGAACCAACAGCATCAGACCTCCGATGATCACCGTATCTGGATTCATTTGTTCCGGAAACAGATGATACAGGAGGACTGCCACCACGGAGACCGCAAAGGATGCCATCGCAACGTTGATAATCCCGGACAATCCGGTATACCGATTGATATATTGCACGGCATAGACTGCCGCTCCGCACAGCATGGCAAACAGAAGGTCCATTCCCCTTCCGCCGAAGGTATAGGTAAATCCCATGACTCCGATCATGGAGGCAATGATGCGGATCCATTCCGGGTACTGCGTCTTCTCCCTCAGCTGCTTGAGCTGATGGAATGCCTCCTCCAGAGACAGCTTTCCGTCGCACATCTCACGGGAGATGTCGTTGACCTGTGCGATCCGCTGGAGATTCGTTCCCCTTCTTCGTATCCGGCGTGTCGCCGTGATCGCGTCCCGGTAGGGATTGGATACCGTTGCCACCATGCTGGTCCCCATGACTACCACTTCTACATGCTTGGCATTGGAAGTATTCAGCATCCGGTTCACGGTTTCCTCCGCCCGGTAGGCTTCCCCGCCGTTTTCCATGATGATCTCACCGGCCAGTATCGAAGTATCCATCAGGAGCCTGTAATCCATTCTGTTCACCGCCTTCGCGTTTCATCGGCATTGGTATAACACAACCGCACCGGGAAAACAATGAAGATAATATGAATTTTCTCTCCAAAGATCCGGCGGAATGTGCTATGATAAGAATTCACAGCGACCGAAAACAAAAATGGTTCATTTTTGTTTGTTTTAATACTTTAAATCGCTAATGAGCAGGTATATAATAGTCCTCACACTAAGTAAACTAGGTGATTGTTATGGAAATGCAAATGGAATTTATCCGGAAACTGCCCAATCCGCAGGATCTCAAAGAAGAGTTCCCTGTTACGGATGACATCCGGAGAGCAAAAGAAGAACGGGACCGCGAGATCGCAGATATCCTCACCGGAAAGAGCGACAAGTTCCTTCTGATCATCGGTCCGTGCTCCGCTGACCGCGAGGACGCCGTTCTGGATTACATGAACCGTCTGGCGAAGGTGCAGGAGAAGGTCAAGGACAAGCTGTTCTTCATTCCCCGTGTCTATACCAACAAGCCCCGTACCAAGGGGATCGGTTACAAGGGGATGCTCCACCAGCCGGATCCGGAAAAGGAAGAAGACATGCTGGCAGGCATCATTGCCATTCGGCAGCTTCATACCGATGTGGCCCGGGAGACCGGCTTTACCTGTGCCGAGGAGATGCTGTATCCGGAAAACCACCGCTATCTTTCCGATCTGCTTAGTTATGTCGCCGTCGGTGCACGGTCCGTGGAGAACCAGCAGCACCGTATCGTGGCAAGCGGCATCGGAGTACCGGCGGGACTGAAGAATCCCACCAGCGGAGATATCACGGTCATGATGAATTCCGTCGTGGCTGCACAGAGCCCTCAGAAGTTCCTGTATCGCGGATGGGAAGTCAAGACCCAGGGCAACCCTCTGGCCCACTGCATCCTTCGTGGATATGTGGATAAATTCGGCCGCAACATTCCAAACTATCACTATGAGGATCTCCGAAACCTGCAGGATGAGTATGACAAACTGGATCTGGCCAACCCCGCTGTGATCGTGGATACCAACCACTCAAACTCCGGGAAGAAATATCTGGAGCAGATCCGAATCGCAAAGGATGTCCTTCACAGCCGCAGCCAGTCTCCCAAGATCCACAGCCTTGTAAAAGGACTGATGATCGAAAGCTACATCGAAGACGGTGCGCAGAAGATCGGAGAAGGTGTCTACGGCAAATCCATCACTGATCCCTGCCTCGGATGGAAACGATCCGAAAAACTGATCTATCAGCTGGCCGATCTGGTCTGATGA
>CAJOQP010000088.1 GCA_905236515.1 uncultured Oscillospiraceae bacterium
ACATACGGTTCCATCAGATACCCGCCGTTAACGCAGGCACTGACTGCGGTGACCATCTGCAGCGGTGTAACGTTAAAGGTCTGTCCGAAGGAGGCGGCCGCAAGCTGGGAACGCACTTCCGGATTATAGAACACGTTTTCACTCCACCAGATACTTCTGGCTTCACCGGGAAGATCCACGCCGGTCAGTCCCGTGAGAGACTCTTCTTTGTCCGGTGTGAGGTTCAGCAGACCAAATGCATCACAGTATTTATAGAAGCGTTCCGCTCCGATCTTCTGGCCGATATTGACGAATGCGACGTTGCAGGAATGCTGCACCGCCTGAGTCAGGGTCTGCTCTCCATGACCGGACACATCCCAGCAGTGACGGGCGACGGTATCACCCTCCACCTGGACGCTGCCTTCGCAGAAATATTCATCGCTCTCATCGGGAGCGATCCCTTCCTGCAATGCCATGGCCAAAGTCAGGATCTTGAACGTAGACCCTGGTTCATACGTGTCGGAAATACACTTGTTTCTCCACATGAGAGATCTGGCTTCGCTCATGATCTCATCAGATTCCTTATCAGAAGCCGCATCGGCTTTTTTCTGAGTTTCCTCATCCACTGCCAGATAATCGTTCAGGTCAAAATTACCCAACGATGCCATACCGAGAATCGCACCGCTCTTCACATTCATGACGATGGCACCGGCTCCGTTCTGGATGTCATATTTTTCGACGGCTTCCTGCAATCTCTTCTCAAGATAATACTGGATGGTGGAATCGATGGTAGTAACGACATTCAGACCGTTCTTCACGGTGTAGTTGTCTTCATACTCGGTGAACATCAGAGGTTTTCCGTTTGCGGTCTGTGCCTGGACTTTTCTTCCCTCGGCTCCGGACAGTACGGAATTATACTCATATTCGACACCCTGCAGACCTGTTCCGTCAGAACCGGTGAATCCCACCACATGGCAGGCAAGCGAACCGTACGGATAATACCGTTTATAATCTTTTTCGAAATGAACCGTGGTGATGTTATTGACGTTTTTGAATGTCTTGATCTTCTCCACGATATCCGGATCGACCTTACGGGCCACCACCGCATACTGGGAATCCTTGTTCTCCATTTTAGAGATGACTTCCGCACGATCGACGTCCAGAAGTTCATTGAGTTCATCGGCGATGAGATTAATATCCTCGTTTCTCTCCGTAATGGCCTTTGGATCGATAAATACTGTGTATACCTCAGAGGACATCGCTAGCGCCTTCATGTTGGTATCATAGATCGTGCCCCGTTCCGCGATGGAACTGGTAGTGCCGATCTGCTGAGAAAGAGCATCCGCTTCATACTTGTCATGCTCGATAATCTGTATTTTAAACAGCTGAAATGCCAACACTATAAATGCAACTATGCCGCACACTGCCATCAATAGAAGTGTGCGGCGTTTCATTTGTTCGGTAGGTCCCTTCACGGATCTTCGTCCGCTCTGTTTACTCGACATGTCCAGCTCCTGTTATTCGTTATCAGTTCATCCCCGCGATACTGGCAGCAGCCTGATCCAGCTGCTGGCGGATCTGCTCCGTATTGGGATTCACAACTTCTGCCCGGTTTTGTGCAGAACCGTTCACATAGATGATCTGATCGGTACTGGGTCTCTGCATACCGAGAGTATTGACTGCGTAGTCCTCGACTTCCGCAAGATTCAGGGCAGATTCATACTTAATTGTAAGTCTAGAATTGTCTTCCGTCAACTGATTGAGCTGAGACTGCAGTTCCGCGGCTTCTGCGGAAACAGTGGTAAATTCGATTCTGGCAATGAGACAGAACACCAGCATGGCCACGGCAATCACAAACCCCAGCATGACTATCGGCGACAGGCTCTGCTTTGTAAGCGCCTGCGTATTGGCAGCTACGGTCTCCTCGATCCGTTTTCTCGGCGGAACGTAAATGGGTTCATCCCTTACGATCTCCGATGGTGCCACCCGTCGATTATATGCTGCAGTACCGTGCACATAATACTCTCTGTATTTCAATGTGTCGTTCCTTGCCATAATCTACTCCTGTTACCCGACTCTCTCCGCAACGCGCAGTTTCGCGCTTCGTGATCTCGGGTTTTCCTCCAGCTCCTGTTCTGATGCGGTAATAGGTTTGCGATTCACGCTTTTCAGTGTCTGAACAAATCCGCAGGTGCAGATCGGAGCCTCTCTGGGACAGGTGCATCCGTTCTCTCTGCTTTGGATCCCTTTCTTTACGATCCGGTCCTCCAAAGAATGGAAACTGATAACAGCCAGTCTTCCTCCAGGTGCCAGAAGATCCGGGGCTTCCTCCATCATCTTCTCCACAGCTCCCAGTTCATCATTTACCGCGATCCGGATCGCCTGGAACGTCCGTTTCGCAGGATGTTGTTTTTCCCTCAGTGCCGCAGCCGGCACCGCTTTCTTTATGATCTCCACCAGTTGCCCGGTGGTATTTATCGTCTGTTCTGCTCTGGCACGGATCACAGCGGCAGCAATCAGTCGTGCATACCGTTCCTCTCCGTATACCTTAATAATGTATTCCAGTTTCTCCTGCGGCCATTTGTTGACAATCAGCCAGGCGGACAGCGTATCGCTCCGATCCATTCGCATGTCCAGCGGAGCATCCGTCATATAGGAGAACCCGCGGTCTCCCTCATCCAGCTGTGGCGAGGATACTCCCAGATCAAACAGCATTCCATTGACTTTAGGAATCTCCATCTCTTTCAGGATCGCCGCCACGTCACAGAAGTTTCCGTGAACGAAGGTGATCTTATCCTTCCATTCCTTCAGTCGTTCCCGAGAACGTTCAATAGCGGTCTCATCCCGGTCAATGCAGATCAGTCTGCCAGTGGTCAGATGCCTGACGATCTCCGAAGAGTGCCCGCCAAGACCTACGGTTCCGTCCACATAGATGCCGTCCGGCTGTATATTTAAACTTTCAATACATTCATTTAACAGAACAGGTATATGTTTCGCCATTACAATCCCAGCTCTCCCATAATCGCATAGATGTTTTCAGGCGTCATTTCCTGTTCCATGATGGGTGTCCAGGAATCGCTGTCCCAAAACTCCACATGGTTGTTGCTTCCTACTACAGTCACGCTCTTTGTCAGTCCGGCAAAGTCACGCAGATTCTGAGGAAGCAGAATCCGTCCCTGACTGTCCGGTTCGCACTTGGCTGCATATGCAAACAGTGCCCGCATCCGTCCCTGCTCCAGCATGGACAGCGCATTCACTCTCTCCTGCAGTGCCTGCCATGTCTCAGGCGGATATGCCCAAAGGCATTTTTCATGGGAAACCGTGACATAAAAAACATCCCCTAGCTCTTCCCGCAGTTTGGCAGGAATGAAAAGACGGCCTTTTGCATCCAGATTATGATTGTAGATTCCAGTCAGTGGATTCATGGATACCAGCCGCCCCTTTCTGTGGTATTTTTAGACACTTTTCCCCACTTCTCACCACTTTGGTTTCATTATACGGGATTTCAGGAAAAAAGCAAGACTCTTTTCGGGTATGTTTCCACTGCAATAATTAGGAATTCTTAAGCAAAACACAAAAAATAGCGCCTTTCCTTTCGGAAAGACGCTATTAAGCACAACATGTGGTTTATTATTTTTTTCGCTTATTCCACGGGCAGATCTTCAAAAACCGGCTCATCTTCTGCCGGAGCTTCCACCGGTGCAGGTTCCTTATGTGCCGGCTCCTCGCCGAACTTCGCCTGAAATTCCTCGCACTGTTTCTGAAGCTGATCCGCCGTATTCTGTACGGCGGCAGCGGTGTTCTTCAGGATCTCCTGTGCATACTTGCTTGCAGCAAGTCTCAGCTGCTCGCTTTTAGCCTGTGCACTGGCGATCATCTCTGCACTCTGCTGCTGAGCAACGCGGTACACTTCCTGAGACTGCACCATGGTGCGGGCTTTTTCCTCTGCCAGCTTGCGGACCGATTCCGCTTCCCTTTTGGCGTTGGAGATAAATTCATCGCGAGCGGATACAAGGCGCTTTGCTTCTGCCAATTCCACCGGCATAGCACCCTTGATCTCATCCAGTATCTCCAAAGCTTTCTCCCGTTCAATGATGCATTTATCATTTCCAAGGGGAACTCCCCAGGCCTCACTGATCATATTATATAGTGAGTCAACAAGGCTCATTACTTCATTCTCATCCATTTTGTTCCCTCCACGCTTTCGCTTTTTCTTCGATCTCATCGATCAGTTCTCTGGGGACAAGTCCGGTGAGGTCACCGCCATAGCGGGCCATCTCACGGACCACCGAAGAACTGAGAAACGTATATTTCTCACTGCTGGTGAGGAACATCGTCTCCAGATCCGGATTGATCTTCTTATTGATCAGGTTCATCTGAAATTCATAGTCGAAATCGGATGCTGCGCGAAGCCCCTTCACAAGAACGGCACCGGGGATCTTCTTTGCATACTCAGCGAGCAGTCCATCGACATGATTGACAGCAACATTGGGATAGCGCTCCACCGCTCTCGACACCATCGACAAACGTTCTTCAATGGAAAACATGGGGGTGGACTTATTGGAATTGACCATCACAAGCACAATGACTTCATCAAAGATCCGGGATGTCCGGCGGATGATGTTCAGATGGCCTAGGGTGATCGGATCAAAACTTCCCGGGCAAATAGCAATACTCATTCCTGTTCCTGCTTTCGGAGCACTGTAATTTTTATCTTACCGTAACGGTATTGTTTCATGGAATAATCATCCAAAAATGTCCCAGGAATCGTTCGATCCTGACGACTTTCGCAGATAATTATACCACCATCCGACAATATGTCAAACCGACAGAGTGCCTCCAGACAACGCTCGTAAAGGTCGGTGTCATAGGGCGGATCCATGAACACAAGATCAAAGCTTTCCCCTCTCGACAGATAGCTTACTGCATCGCCGGAAATCACTGTTCCCTGCAGGTTGCAGATCTTCAGATTCTCCTTCACGATATTCAATGCCTGTCGGCTGCTGTCCACAAAGACACATTCTTTTGCGCCGCGGCTGAGAGCTTCGATCCCCATCTGGCCGGTTCCGGCAAACAGATCCAGCACCCGGCGGCCTTCCACATCAAACTGAATGATATTGAAGATTGCTTCCTTGACAGAATCCGTTGTGGGCCGAACATCCATACCCTGAGGAGTCTTCAGTTTTCTTCCTCTTGCAGAACCGGTGATCACTCTCACGGAGATCCCTCCTCTTTGCTGTGGTAAAAATCATATACTGCTTTAGCGGTATTGGCGGGGACCGCCTCGGACAGTTCCTCCAGTGAGGCCTCCTTTACCGCTTTCAGTGTTTTGAAATAACGAAGCAGCTGATTGCGTCGTTTCTCACCAACCCCAGGGATCTTATCCAGCTGGGATGTGTAATTCTCCATACGAAGAGAACGCTGATATTCAATGGAAAAACGGTGAGTCTCCTCCTGAATATTCCCGATCAGGGAAAACAGGGCCTGATTGGAGCTGATGCTGATTTCCTCGCCGGAAGAATTGATCAGTGCGCGGGTCCGATGACGGTCGTCTTTGACCATGCCCCACACCGGCACTGAGATCCCCATGGAACGAAGCGTCTGTTCCGCGGCCTCCGCGTGAGTGTCGCCTCCGTCGATCAGGAACAGGTCCGGGAGAGGCATGAATTTCTCATCTCCGTCCAGATAGCGGCGGGCACGCCGTGCAATGACCTGGCGCATGCTCTCATAATCATCCGGTCCTTCCAGATCACGGATGCGGAATTTCCGGTAATCCTTCTTGCTCGGTTTTCCATTCTTGTGTACCGTCATCCCCGCCACGATCCCGGTGGAACCGAGGTTGGAGATGTCGTATGCTTCAATGCGTTCGGGGAAATGATCCATAGCCAGTGCCTTCTGAAGAAGTTCCAGTGTCTTGCTCCGGCGTACAGTCTCGGTGGTGCGCCGAAGGACTTCCTCCTTGGCATTCATATTCGCCGTTTCCACCAGACGGACCCGTTCACCTCTCTGAGGAAACTCCAGGGCGACTTTATGTCCGGACAGCTGAGTAAGAAAGGCTTCCAGATCTTCCCGGTCCTCCATGTCGGTGGGAACCAGGATGGTCTTGGGCCATGCACTGCGCGAGCCGTAGTACTGACGCAGATAGGAGGACACTGCCTCCCCGTCTTCTTCCAGCGGTTCTTCGATCAGATCCACGTCTTTTCCGGTCAGATTACCCTTGCGGTAGTGCAGCACAGCAAAACAACTCGGTGCAGAACGCGTAAAGCCAAGCACATCCGTATCGGCAAATACCGTAGAGATCACTCGCTGTTTATTGGACAGATCGCGAATGGCATAGATACGGTCCCGCAGGCTGGCGGCCAGTTCAAAGTGCAGATCTTCCGCGGCACTTTCCATTTGTGCTGTCAGATCCTCCAACAGATCATCCGTTCTGCCTTCCAGGATCAGGACCGCCTGATCCAGTGCCTCTTCATACTCTTTTTCTGTAACGGAATCGGGCCGGCACCATCCGGCGCATGTTTTCATATGATAATTCAGGCACGGTCTCTCCTTGCCGATCTCCTCCGGAAAACGGCGCGTGCAGTCTGGAAGAAGGAGTGTTTTCGATACAGTCTCAATGATCCCCCGTGTAACGCTTCTCCCTCCATAGGGTCCGAAATACTGCGCTTTATCCTTACCTGCCCGGCTGACAATCTCAAACCTCGGATATGGCCTGGTACGGTCCAGTTTTATAAAAGGATATCCCTTGTCATCTTTCAGCAGGATATTGTAATGAGGCTTATGCTGTTTAATAAGAGAGTTTTCCAGGATCAGAGCTTCGAATTCCGAATTGGCTACGATCACATTGAAATCATGGACTTTCTGGACCATGGCTTCCACTTTGGGCAGATGATCCCCGTGGAAATAGCTGCTGACTCTGTTCTTCAGCTTTTTTGCCTTCCCCACATAGATTACTTCCCCATGCTCATCCAGCATCAGATAAACGCCCGGAAGCTGTGGCAGATTATTCGCTTTTTCCGCTAACGTGGCAAGCATAGAGGTCCCTTTCTTCTTTGTGCTTTGATTTCTGATACTATACCATTTCCTTCCGGGATACGCAAAGAAAAAGAAGGACGTCCATACCAAAGTGGACGTCCTTGTTTATCAGTCTTTATTAATTACTCGGAAAAGTCGGACTCAATGAGTTCGGAAAGAGTGGTGATTGCTTCTGCTTCATCTGCTCCATCAGCAATGATTTTAATGGTAGCGCCCTTGACGATACCAAGGGAAAGAACACCCAGAAGGCTCTTTGCATTTACGCGGCGCTCATCTTTCTCAATCCAGATGCTGCTCTTGAACTCGTTTGCTTTCTGAATGAAGAAAGTTGCCGGTCTTGCGTGGAGACCAACCTGGTTATTAATGACTACATCTATTTCTTTCATACTTGCCGCTCCTTCTTTATCTCGAACGTTTCAATTTATTTTTGCAAACATAATCTAGCAAATAATTATAAAAACGTCAATGCGGTTTTGGTGAATTCGTAGGTTTATACATGATTTGGCACTGGCGAACTCTCAGTTTTTAGGAGTAATGTAAGAATGAAGATTGCAGAAAAGAAACAGGACTCTACTTCAGTTCTACGATTGTTACGCCTGCCTCTCCTTCACCGAATGTTCCGAGGCGGAAAGACTTGACCGCCTTGTTCTTTTTCAGCATTGCGTGGATGGCTTTCCGGAGTGCTCCGGTCCCCTTTCCATGGATAATGGTAACCTGATTCATCTTGCCCATCACCGCATTATCCAGATAACGCTCCGCAGCCATCACAGCTTCCACACTGTCCATTCCGCGAAGGTCCACCTCAGAAGGAACCGCTGCAGCACGGATGCTGCGGTTGCCGGCCTTAGTCGGTGTTTTTTCCTCGATTTTCGCGCCTTCCAGCAGGAAAACCTCATCTTCTTTTGCCTGAATATTCATGATTCCGGCACGCATCAAAACAGTCCCGTCATCCGTAACGGACTGGACCACCGCTTTGACTCCGCCCATAGATTTCACTTCCACAACATCACCGGGACGAAGCTTGCGGGAAGACTTCCGGTCTTCTTCCGGCTCCGCCTTCGTCTGAAACTGTGCCTGTTTCTCATTCAGGCTGCGGCGCATGAGATTTCGTGCCTCGTTGATCCTTTGCGCATCCTGATCCTTATTGCTCTGGCGGCGCATCTCATCCAGTTCCTCAAACGTCTTTTCCGCTGTCCTGCGTGCATCTTCAATAATGCGTTCCGCCTCGCGGCGGGAACGCTCATCTGCTTTTTCCAGCCGCACAGACAGTTCTGCCTTCAGATGTTTGGCCGTCTTGGCATCTTCTTCCGCCTGTTTGCGGATCCTTCTGGCATCTTCCCGCTCCTTCTCCAGGGAAAGTCGGGTCTGTTCCAGTTTTTCAATGGTCGCTTCGAAGCTTGCATTGTCAGTACCGATTCGGGATTTGGCATCATCGATGATTTCCGAAGGCAGTCCGAGCCGTGTAGAGATGGCAAAGGCATTGGATTTGCCTGGTATTCCGACCAGCAGCTTATACGTCGGCCGCAGCGTTTCCACATCAAATTCGCAGGATGCATTCTGCACTCTCTTCTGCTCCGTGGCGTACACTTTCAGTTCCGCATAGTGTGTTGTTGCCGCAATCATGGCGCCTTTTTTCCGGCAATGCTCAATGACGGAGATGGCAAGAGCTGCGCCTTCCGTCGGATCCGTACCGGCACCCAGTTCGTCAAACAGGATCAGAGAATGGTCACTGCATTCCTCCAGAATCCGAACGATGTTCGTCATATGGGCAGAAAACGTGGACAGATTCTGCTCAATGCTCTGTTCATCGCCGATATCCGCGAAGACATGGTCGAACACGCAGATCTTACTTCCGTCATCCACTGGAATATGAAGTCCGCATTTCGTCATCAGGCAGAGAAGTCCGATGGTCTTAAGTGTGACTGTCTTGCCGCCGGTATTGGGGCCGGTGATCACCAGAGTGTCGAAATCCTCTCCCAGCGATACATCGATGGGCACCGCCGTATCCTTCGGCAGAAGTGGATGACGGGCATGATTCAGGATGATATTCGATTCCGTAATCTCAGGCTCCATGCCGTTGAAATCATAGGAGAGCTTTGCCTTCGCGAAGATCAGATCCAGTCTTGTCAGGATCTCGAAATCCGAACTGATCTCTTCACGGTTTGCAGCACATTCCGCAGACAGCTCCATAAGGATCCGCTCGATCTCCAGTTTCTCCCGGGCTGCCAGTTCCCGAAGCTCGTTGTTGGCTTTCACCGCTCCCATCGGTTCGATAAACAAAGTCGCACCGCTGGAAGAAATATCATGTACCAGGCCGGGCACCGCATTTTTGTGTTCCGCCTTTACCGGTACGACGTAGCGGTCGGATCGCATCGTGATGATGGGCTCCTGCAGCGCTTTTGCATAACTGGAGGAGGAAATGATCTTATTCAGTGCCTCTCTTGCCCGACTCGCAGCCGCACGCATCTTCCTTCGGATATCTGCAAGTTCGGAGGATGCACCGTCCGCGATCTCATCTTCCCCTACAATGGAGGAAGTGATTTTTTCTTCCAGCGGACGGTTCGCCCGGAGTGCTGAAAACAGGTAATCAATGCAGGTATGCCCGACAGAATCATCGGAGACATAGCGGCGTACCAGACGTGCGCACTGGAGGACGCCGGCAATATCCGTCAGCTCTCTGGTATTGAGCGCTCCACCCAGATCTGCTCTGGAAAGGCTTGACCGCACATCCTTGACTCCGGAAAAGGACGGACTTCCCCGTACAACCATCATCGTCTTTGCAGCAGTAGTCTCCTCCAGCAGTTTGCGGATCTCCACGGAACTCTTCGCAGGGCGCAGCGCTTCCGCGCTCTCCCGCGCCGTGGCGGTCACACACTGTTTGGAAAGCCGATCCAGCACCGCCGGAAGTTCCAGTGTCTGTATTGATTTTTCTTCTAATGAAATGGACTGCATATCCCTTATCTCACTTTTTTCCAGTATTCTAATGATGAATAGTTCTTTTCCGTCTGATGGATCAGGTATCGTTCGGAGGCATGTGCCAGTTTTTTCAGCGGGATCCCCTCGATATCGATACTGAACAGTTTTTTAGGATCGGATTCCACAAAGTATCGCATGGCTTCCAATCCGTTTCCCGGAAGGTCGATCAGTTCCGTATCCGCCGGTCGGCAGTCGGAATGATAAACCGAACCCCGTGCCGGTGCAAAAAGCATCGTTCCGCGATCGTCCTCGCCGCAACCGGAGCAGTATTCCAGCACCGGACGGAATCCCGCAATGGTCATCAGCCGGATCTCAAATGCACATTTGATCTTAATAGGATCACAGAGATCCCGGCTGAGTGCATACAGTGAATTGAGAATCAGCTGAAGCATTTCCCCGTCCGGCACTCCTTCCTGCGCCAGTGTCTCCACGCATTCCGCAAAATAGACGGCAAGAGAAAGGCGCGCCAAATCCAGCCGCAGTCCCTGAAACTCCTCCAGTGTCACGGCTTCTTTGACGCTCCATTTCCCCTTGTATTCGTACAGTGTCACTTCCGAATAACACAGGGACTGCGTACCGGCTCCCAGCTTGCTTCCCTTTCGCAGTGCTCCGGGTGCCTTGGCTCCCATTTTTCCCTCCGTCTGGGTCATCATGGTAAGGATGCGGTCTGCTTCCTTATAGCGGACCTCCCGGAGGATCAGTGCATTCGTCTTCTTATACATGTTGAATCAGTCTCTCGTAAAACCGAAATTGCGGAGAAGATTTGCGGAATCTCTCCAGTTCTCCTTGACCTTGACCCAGGTCTGAAGGAAGACCTTCGTTCCGAGAAACTCCTCCATATCCACGCGGGCCTGCTCTCCGACTTTCTTCAGCATGGCGCCGTGCTTTCCGATAATGATGCCTTTGTGGCTGTCTTTTTCGCAGTAGATCGTCGCATCGATCTCGATGACTCCGTCTTCCCGTTCATGGAACCGAGTGATCTCCACCGCAGTGCCGTGAGGAACTTCCTTGTCCAGACAGTTAAGCAGTTTTTCCCGTACCAGTTCCGCACAGATCTGCCGCTCCGGCTGATCTGTGATCATATCATCCGGGAACAGCTGGGGACCCTCCTCAGCGTGTTTTTCCAGCTCATCCATCAGTTCGTCCAGTCCTTCTCCAGTCAAAGCGGATACCGGGACCACGGCTTCAAATGGATAGACGTTGGAGTAGTTGAGGATCACCGGCAGCAGCTTCGTTTTATCGATAGTGTCGATCTTATTGATGGCAAGGATTACCGGCACGCGGCTTCCTTTCAACCGTTTGATGAGTTCCTCTTCCTGCCGGCCGATCTGTTCCGTCGGCTCCACCATCATGACGATGGCGTCTACATCGGCAACGCTCTCCCGCACTACATTGACCATATAATCACCCAGTCGGGTCCGGGGTTTGTGGAACCCCGGTGTGTCCATCAGAATAAACTGAGTATCTCCACGGTTAACGATGGCAGTGATCCGGTTGCGGGTGGTCTGCGGTTTATCGGAAACAATCGCGATTTTCTCTCCCACCAGTGCGTTGGTAATAGTGGATTTTCCAACGTTGGGTCTTCCGCAGATAGTGACCATAATGGTTTTCGTCGTCATATATCAATCTCCCATAATCAGTTTTTCTCTTGCCCGCATCTGCTTTTTCATCGGGCCTTCATCCACATGATCATATCCAAGAAGATGCAGGACGGAATGGACCGTCAAATACTGAACTTCCCGGTTATAACCGTGGCCGAACTCCTCCCCCTGTTCCTCGCAGCGGGGTATGGAGAGCACCATATCTCCCAGCAGGATTTCTCCGGATTCCGGATCCCGCTCACATTGTGCGGGATCAAACTGCCCGGCAATGAGATCGTTCATGGGAAACGACAGCACATCGGTCGGCCGGTCCAGTCCCCGGAATTCCCGGTTGATCCTGCGGATCCCTTCATCATCAGTGAGAAGCACGGACAGGATGCAGTCTTCCGCCACTCCCTCAGCCTTCAGTGCCGATTCGGCAGCCTTGCGTACCAGAGAGATGGTATTGGGATGTCCCAGCCCGGATACTTCCCTTGTAAGGATCAGATTCAGTGTCATGTCTTTTTCTTTCCTCCAGAGGGTTTCTTTCCGGTGCCTGAAACAGGACCTTCATATTTTTCGTAGGCTTCTATGATTTTCTGTACCAGCTGATGGCGCACGACATCCGCGCCGGTGAGCTCACAGATCCCTATATCGTCGATATCCCGCAGCACCTTCATGGCCGTCTTGAGTCCGGACTGTTTGTCCGCAGGAAGGTCGATCTGGGTGACATCCCCGGTGATGACCACTTTGGAACCGAAACCCAGACGGGTCAGAAACATCTTCATTTGTTCCCGCGAGGTGTTCTGTGCCTCATCCAGAATGATGAAGCTGTCGTCCAGGGTACGTCCTCGCATATACGCCAGAGGCGCCACCTCGATATTCCCTCTCTCCATGTATTTCTGATAGGTATCTACGCCCAGCATATCAAACAGGGCATCATAAAGAGGTCTAAGATACGGGTCCACCTTGCTCTGAAGATCTCCGGGAAGAAAGCCAAGACGCTCCCCGGCCTCTACTGCAGGCCGTGTGAGGATGATGCGGTTGACCTCCTCGGCGCGGAAGGCTGCCACCGCAGCCGCCACCGCCAGATAGGTCTTGCCGGTTCCTGCCGGTCCGATGCCCAGTGTGATGGTATTGTGTCGAATCGAATCGCAGTAGTTCTTCTGTCCCAGAGTTTTGGCTTTGATGGGTTTTCCTTTGGCTGTAATGCAGATCACGTCTCCGGCCAGATCGCTGATTTTTGTCTCCCGGCCTTCCCGTACCAGTTTCAGGATATACCGAACATTTTGAGCGTCGATATTCTCCCCTTTTGCCGCCAGTGTGAGCAGGCCGTTGATCGCCTTCTCCGCATGCATCACAGCTTCCGGTTCGCCGCAGATATGAATGCGGTTGTCCCGGTCGATGACTTTCACTTCCAGTTCTTCCTCAATAAGACGAAGGTTCTGGTCAAAGGAACCGAACACGCTGATCACATGTTCCATCCGTTCCACTTCAATTACTTTCTCGATCATTTATAAACCTCTTAAAGATCTGATATCGGCATAAAGCCGTAGATATTCTATCACAGACTAAGCAACAAATTCCACTGCGTTATCCCTCTATCCGGTACTGACGGAAAGAAAAAAACGTCCCGAAGGACGTTTTTCATTAGAAAGCAAATACAATACCCACCACCGCCGATGCCAGAATAAAGAAAACCGGATGGATCTTCTTGATCTTCGGCACCAGGTTCGTCAGGATCAGGAGGACCGCAGCCAGAAGCCATGCCTTCCAGTGGAAGAGATCGCCCACCGCACCGGAAACGGAATAGGCATCCAGATCCAGCAGTGCCAGGCGGAAGATCAGAAACCCTGCCGCCGCGATCAATCCCAGTGAGCAGGGACGCAGGCCGTAAAAACCGGCATCCACATATTTATTTCTGCGGAACTTTTCCAGTACTTTGGCGATGATCATAATAATGATCAGAGACGGCATGATCAGACCGGCAGTCGCGATAATGCCTCCCAAAAGGCCTGCCGTGGTGTATCCCACATAAGTTGCCATGTTCACTCCCATGGCTCCGGGAGTGGATTCGCTTACGGCGATCATATCCGCAAGGGCACTGTGGGTAAACCAGCCGGTTCTGTCCGCCATATCATACAGAAACGGAACCGTAGCCAGTCCGCCGCCTACGGCAAACAGACCGGTCTTGAAAAACTCAAAAAACAGACGAAGGTAGATCATTTTCCCCGCACCCCCATCTGAGTCAGAAGTATGCCTGCAGCCGCAGTGACGACCACATATACTATGGGAGAAACATCCAGAAAAATAGAAAGAACAAACACGATGGCAAAGATACAGAGACCAGCCTTGTCCTTTATCGCACCTTTCCAGAGTTTTACTACGGCATTGAATACCAGCACACAGACGCAGACCCGGATCCCGGCGAATGCATGCTGCACTACCGGTGCATCCGCAAAACGAGTAAGCACGGAAGCAATGAGGAGTATGATCACGATACTGGGAAACACAACTCCCAGTGTAGCTGTAATCCCGCCGGCGATTCCGGCTTTTTTCTGTCCGATGAAGGTCGCAGTATTCACCGCGATGATCCCCGGTGTACACTGACCGACTGCATAATAGTCCATCAGCTCTTCGTCCGTTGCCCAGTGGCGGTCCTCAACGATCTCCCGCTGAAGGATGGGAAGCATCGCATATCCGCCGCCAAACGTCATGGCACCAACTTTTGCAAACGCGCCAAACAGCCGGCAAAGGAATCTTAAGCTTGTCCGCTCTTCATTCATTGTGCAAGTTTCTCCGCGAATTCCTGATACTTGGCGATCTTATCCTGAACCTCTTCACGGCTGGAGCCGTTAGCCAGGATATAGATCTTGATCTTGGGTTCCGTTCCGGAAGGACGTACGATGAAGCTCGTATTATCCGCCAGGTCATAATAAAGGACGTTGGAACCCTTAATGGAAGTGGTTCCTACCTTCCCGAGATGTGCCACCGTGACACTGCCGTCCTGATAATCCCGGAGCTGTTCCACACCGATCCCGGCGATCTCGGTGAACGGCTCTTTCCGAAGATCCTCCATCAGTTTAGCCATACGTTCCAGTCCATCCAGTCCGGGCATGACGAGATTCAGAGTTTTTTCTTCGAAATAACCGTACTCTTCGTACTTTTCCTGCATAGCATCCGCCAGAGTCATTCCTCTGCCGAAATAATAAGCTGCCATCTCTGCGATCAGCACCGAGGCCGTGACCGCATCCTTGTCCCGCACATAATCGCCCATCATATAGCCGTAGCTTTCCTCATAGGCGAAAATATACTGATAGGAACCTTCCCGTTCCCACTGTGCGATCCGTTCCGCCATGAATTTGAAACCAGTGAAGGTATCTTCCATGTGGACTTTGTTTCTCCGGCAGACTTCCTTTGCCATCTCAGTGGTGACGATACTCTTTACCGCGCCGGGATTGTCCGGCATAGTATCCGTGCGGCAACGGGCTTTGATGATATAGTCCAGCAGCAGCACACCCATCTGGTTTCCGGTAATGGGGATATACTCCTCCCCCTTCCGTACCAGAACACCGACGCGGTCAGCATCCGGATCGGAACCGATAATGATGTCGCTGCCTACTTTTCTGGCAAGTTCCACCGCCAGAGCAAAACCTTCCGGGTTTTCCGGGTTAGGGCTCGCCACGGTGGGGAATGTACCGTCGATCACCATCTGCTCCTCAACAGGATAGAGATGGCGGATCCCGAGGCGACGGAGCGCTTCCGGAATAAGCTGATAGCCGCATCCGTGGAAGGGAGTATACACGACTTTGAAGCGATCCGCCACCGCCGCAACGGCTTCGCGGTCGATCGCCTGTCCGAGGACACGTTTGAGGTAGGCTTCGTCCGTTTCCTCATCCAGAAGGATGATCTGTCCCTTCTCCACCGCCTCGTCATAATCACAGGTTGAAAAGTCATTGAACAGATCGAGCTCTTCCATCTGAGCCGCGATCTGTTCCGCTTTCTGCGGAGGAAGCTGGGCACCGTCGGACCAGTAAACCTTGTAACCGTTATACTCTTTCGGATTGTGGCTTGCTGTCACGTTGATGCCGGCAGCAGCACCGTAGTAACGGATGGCAAATGACAGTTCCGGAGTGGGGTGCAGAGACGGAAACAGACGGACTTTAATCCCGTTTGCTGCCATAACACAGGCCGCTTCCTGTGCAAACTCCCGGCTGTTCTGCCGGCAGTCGTAGCAGATCACAATGCCTTTGAGTGCTGTTTCAACACCTTCGTCATTGATCACATTGGCAAAGGACTGTGTCACATGACGGATCACGTGGATGTTCATGTGATGAAGTCCAAGCTTCATGGTTCCCCGAAGCCCGGCGGTCCCGAAAGAAAGCGGTTCAAAGAAGCGGCTCTCGATCTCTTTTTCATCATCGGCAATGGAATTGAGTTCTTCCCATTCCGACTCATTCAGTGCCGGACTGTCCAGCCAGTACTGGTACTCTTCCTTATACGTTCTCCTCATCTCGAACTTCTCCTTCACAAAGAGTTCTTGCTTCCTCCGCTTTGGACACAGGCACATACAGATCTGCGCCGTTGCCACTGATCCCCATGATCACGCGGCCAAGCTGACCGTTGTTGGGATACTGACGGATACATGGGATGCCGTATGCGGCAAGCATATTGACGAGAAGGTCGTCTTCCATATCCGTGGAAGCACAGTGCTTCAGGAATACCGGCTCCTCAAAGTCGCCGTTTTCGTCTTTCGGCCAGTCATCCTGCAGCTTTCCATAGGGGGATCTGCCCCATTCCTCTTTGATATTCGATTCCATGATTTAATCCTCTTATTTATGATACCGGGAACCCCGGTTGATCTGATATGCACGGTATATCTGCTCCGCCAGCAGGACTCTTGCCAGATGGTGCGGAAACGTCATGGGAGACATGCTCATCCGCACATCCGCCTGCTTTTTCAGGCGTTCATCCATCCCGAAGGAAGACCCGATGAGAAAACACAGATCCGGTTTTCCGGACTGTTCACGATCCCGAAACAGCTGGGCGAATTGAGGGCTGGACATGGGTTTCCCCTCCACGCACAATGCCACAACGAAGGCATTTTTGGGGATCGCCTTCTCCACGGCATCCGCTTCCTTTTCCAGCGCGCGCCGGATTTCGCCCTCTGACGGATCGTCGGGAAGGCGTTCCTCCGCCAGTTCCACACACTGGAAACGGCAGAATGCTCCCAGTCGTTTCCGGTATTCTTCAAATGCGGAGATGTAGAACTTTTCACGCATCTTACCGGTACATATTAGTGTTACTGTCTGCATTATATCACTTCCGTTGAGACCGTCAAATTACCCAGCATCGGAGCCGTGTGCAGTGTTGCTCCTGTTCCGTCCAGTGTCTGTCGGACGGTGTCGTATGCCAGCTGAACCGTATTATTGTTTCTGCTCAGATGCCCTAAAATAAAATGACAGGTCCCCTGTTCATGCAGGATCCCCGCCAGTTTGGCACTGGACTCGTTGGACAGGTGTCCGTGATCAGACAGGATCCTCCTCTTGAGATAGTACGGGTAAGGTCCCGTGCGAAGCATCTGAAGATCATGGTTTGCCTCAATGAGAGCAATGTCCGCTCCGGACAGCCCTGCAATGATCTCCTCCGTGATGCATCCGGTATCCGTTGCATATCCCAGGATACTCTCTCCGGAAAACCGGTATCCGACACAGTCCGCCGCATCATGAGGAACAGGAAACGCCCGAATTTGCACATCCTTCACAGAGAAAACTGTTCCCGTCTCAATTTCATGAAACGGGATGATACAGTCCGTGACCATGGCTTCCAGCTCATGGATCACGGGAAGAGTTGCGAACACAGGGATCTGATAGTGTTTTTCCAGCACTCGGAGCCCGGAAACATGGT
The DNA here is from genome assembly GCA_905236515.1 of uncultured Oscillospiraceae bacterium. Lineage (GTDB taxonomy): Bacteria > Bacillota > Clostridia > Oscillospirales > Oscillospiraceae > UBA2922. The sequence continues at coordinate 17,478 of CAJOQP010000088.1, forward strand.
CGGAATGCTCATGCGTAATGAGCACACCATCCAGATCCTGAGGCTCCAGCCCCTCCTGCCGAAGTCCTTCCTTTATTCGTTTGCATGAGATCCCGGCATCCAGAAGGATCCGGGTCTCTCCATCGCGGATCAGGGCACAGTTGCCGGTGGATCCGCTGGCCAGAGTCGTGATCTGCATGTCAGCTGATCTTCGCTCCGTCACTGGTCTTCTCATTCTCCGGGAAATCCGCAATGCGGATGTCCGCTCCCAGAGCTGTGAGCTTGCCGATGAAATTCTCGTAACCGCGTTCAATGAAATGGATGTCTTCCACATAGGTGGTGCCAAAAGCGCACAGTCCTGCAATGACCATGGCGGCGCCGGCACGAAGGTCACAGGCCATGACCGGTGCTCCGGTCAGTTTCTGTCCGCCTTCGAAAATGGCAATACGGCCGTCCACCTGAACCTCCGCGCCCATTTTGCGCAGTTCATTCACATATTTATAACGGTTATCATAGATTCCTTCCGTAATGACCGAGGTCCCTTCCGCCATACAGAGAAGTGCACCCATCTGCGGCTGCATGTCTGTGGGGAATCCGGGATACGGAAGTGTCTTGACATTGGCTTTTTTCAGAACTTCCGGTCCGGTGACCAGAACGCTGTCCTCAAACTCCTCAACGATAGTGCCGGTCTCGCGAAGCTTTGCGCTGATGCACTCCAGATGTTTGGGGATCACGTTTTTGATCAGCACTCTGCCGTGGGTCGCCGCCGCAGCTACCATATAGGTGCCCGCTTCGATCTGATCGGGGATGATGCTGTATGTGCCGCCGTGGAGTTCTTCCACGCCGTTGATCTTGATCGTATCGGTACCGGCTCCGCGCACATCGGCGCCCATGGAGTTCAGGAAGTTGGCAAGATCCACAATATGCGGCTCTCGGGCCGCGTTTTCAATAACGGTCTTCCCTTCCGCCATGGTGGCTGCCAGCATGATATTCATGGTAGCACCGACGGATACCTTATCCAGATAAATGCGGTTGCCGTGCAGCTTTCCGTCGGGAGTATCCGCATACACGAAACCGTTGCGGATATCGATCTCTGCACCCAAGGCGGTCATGCCCTTCACATGCTGATCGATAGGACGAACACCGAAGTTGCATCCGCCGGGCATGGTGGTCTTGGCCTTGCCGAAACGGGCAAGCATGGCTCCGATCAGGTAATAGGAAGCTCGGATCTTACGCATCAGATCATAGGGAGAGTCCTGCAGGGACACATCCCGGCTGTCGATCTCGATAGTGGATTTATTGATCAGACGGATCTTGCACCCCAGATGAGTCAGGATCGTCAGAAGCATATCTGCATCACTGATCTGAGGAATATTCTCCAGACGGCATACGCCGTTGACCATCAGAGCCGCCGGAATGATGGCAACTGCGGCATTCTTTGCGCCGCTGATGGATACTTCCCCGTGCAGTTCATTTCCGCCATTGATTACATACTTTTCCAATTTCTCAAACACCCTTTACATTTCCCGGTTCTCCGGTACGAACAAGGCACCGGAGAAATGTGGATCTATTCTACAAACTGAGGATCTGTTCTCAACATCATGAAAACATGATCTCAGCACGATATCATTTTACTAGGGTATCTTAGCATATCGGGAAAACAAATTCAATATTTTGTGTTTAATTTTTATAATCAACTATAACTTGTGGTTTACAACTCATTATGCGTTTAAAATACGGGCCGCTTTCAGAACTGCGATCACTGTCTTCGCATCTTCAATCTTGTTATCCATGATCATATCCAGCAGTTCCCGGATGCTGTGTTTTTCCAGATTGAGAAATTCTCCCTCGTCGGGATGCACCTGTCCGGCATGGAGCCCTCTGGCAAGATAGATGTGCAGGATCTCCGTGGAGTAGCCGGGAGATGTTGCGTGAGCACCGAGATACAGATACTCATCTGCGGAAAACCCGGTCTCCTCCGAAAGCTCCCGAACGGCACATTCCATAGGATCTTCTCCCGGTTCCAGCTTTCCGGCGGGCGCTTCCAGCATCAGTTTCTGCATCGGATAGCGGTACTGCTGGACCATATAACACATCCCGTTCTCATCCACCGGGAGAATGGTGACTCCGCCAGGATGTTCCACCACTTCCCGTCCAACGATACGGCCGTCGCAAAGCTCCGCCTTGTCATGATAAACATTGACAATGATTCCCTTCATCTTCAGTTCACTGGTAAGTTTCTTCTCGCTGATATCCATAAAAACAGTCCTTTCCTGCTTTTGCTTTTTCTGTATTATACACCATTCTGCCTATAAAAAAAGGAAGAACCCGGATCATCGGGTCCTTCCCTAGAAATAATGAAGTTTTACTGCCAGGCTTCGGTACCGGTAACACCGTTCTTCTCGGCCACATAAACCGGATTCTTGCCGGCCTTGCGCTGTGCCTGATAATCCTTCAGAGCATTCCGTGCAGGCTTGAAGAGGATCACGATGACCGGAACGTTGATGATGACCATGAGAGCCTGAAGAAGGTCTGCTGTATCCCAGGCCAGTCCGGCAGAGATGATAGCACCGATGAAGATCAGAGCGGTAGCACACAGACGCCAGATGGTCATAAAGCCCTTGCTGGGATTGCGTTTCAGGATAAAGCGCAGGCAGCCTTCCGTGTAATAGTAGTTACCCAGAAGCGTGGTGAATGCGAACAGACAGACAGCGGTTGCCATGAACACAGGGCCAAATCCGCCGAGAGCGGATTTCACGCAGGCCTGTACATAAGCTGCACCGGCCAGATCTGCGTTGGGCTCCACGCCGGAGAACAGGCACATGAAAGCAGTGGCGGAGCAGATCAGCAGCGTATCAATAAATACGGAGAGCATCTGTACGAGGCCCTGCTTTGCCGGGTGGGAAACATCGGCAGCTGCAGCGGCGTTGGGAGCAGAACCCATACCGGCTTCGTTGGAGTAAAGTCCACGTTTAATACCCCACATGATGCAGGAACCGGCAAAACCGCCGAAGATAGACTGGAAGTCAAATGCACTGCTGAAGATCATGGAAAAGACCTTGGGCAGAGAAGTGATGTGAATAATCACAACTACCAGAGATACCAGAGTAAACAGAACACCCATCACCGGAACAAGAACTTCCGTGACTTTGGTAAGACGCTTGCCGCCGCCCAGAACGCAGATGGCGAACAGAACAGCAAGAACAGCACCGACTACGATAGAAGTTTCCTTTCCGTAGAAGGAGAACGCAGAGAAGGTATCCTGTGTGTTATAGGCTGCCAGCATGTTGTAGCCGACCATATAAGTCAGAATCAGGACAATGGCGAAGACGACACCCAGCCAGCGCTGACCCAATGCACTCTGCATATAGTAGGACGGGCCGCCGTAATAGCCTCCATCAGAATCTTTTTTCTTATAGATCTGAGCCAGAGTGGATTCCACAAATGCGGAAGCGCCGCCAAGGATCGCCGTGATCCACATCCAGAACAGAGCTCCGGGGCCGCCAAGGCAAAGTGCCGTGGAAACACCCATGATATTACCGGTACCGACACGGGACGCGGTAGAAACCATCAGAGCACCAAAGGAAGAAGTCGCTTCCAAATTAACCGGCTTCTCCGATACGACGCGGATAGACTCACCGAACAGGCTGACCTGGATCAGGCCGAGACGGATGGTGAAGTACAGACCCGCCAGTACAAGAATCAGAGGGACAATGTACGGCTGGTACAGAACTCCGCTGATCGCATTGACAACATTATCAATGGCGTTAATCATACTTTTTCTTTCCTCCAGATAAAAATAATTTTGCATTCACTTGCAAAAATCCTTTTCATTATACTAATTTTTGAATCAATTCGCAACACTTACGCAATTTACAAAAACGAAAAATTCACTTTCGATACATTTTCAGAACTGCGTGGAGCTGATCGTCGGCGGAATAGATCCCCACATACCAGACGCCGTCAGCCGTTCCGCACCGGATATCCAGTTCCTCTTCCGGCTTGATCTCCCGGCGATAGGTGATTTCCAGATTATCAAAAGACACACGATCTTCCTCTTCCGGAAGTGCCTCCCGGGCAAGATCCAGATAAGCAGTGTTATGGACATGATGATTGCAGTCGATCATGGATCGAAACACCTGACGTTTCACGCTGCGGAGAATCTCCAGATCCGCCGGCATGTTCTTGGCGTATTTCACATCCGGAAACAGCACTTGATCCGGTTCTCCCTGATATCCGTCCATCAGTTCCGGTGTCAGTCGCAGAATCGTGCCGTCCACGGGGTCGATCGCGGTCCATACCGAAGACGCATAAGCCATTATCTCCCCGTTTTCGTCCAGCACCTCATAGTTCCGGACCGCCTTGAGACGATTATAGTCCTGCGCCCAGGTCCGAACCGTGATCCACTGGCAGGCTCCACAGCGGCGCAGCACCTGGACTTTCCAGTTCATGGCCATCCAGGTAATGTGTTTGGTGTACATGTCCTCGATCCCCTGCCCTACACTGGCGGCATGCATTGTTGCCGTATTGCTTAACGCGTCCAGCAGAGCACGGTTGGTGATCTGATTATCCGGACCGAGATCCTGTACCCCGACAAAGTATTTCTGTTCGATCTTCATTTGCTGTACCTCTCACAATCTCTATCCAAACTATGTTGATTCATTTTCTGCAGTTCCCTCCATGCGACGGGTACGCAAAGAAGAAAAGTAAATACATCCGCCCATGCCTGTGTCATCTCCACGCCGGTCAGCCCGAACAGTCTCGGGAGGATCAGGATCAGCGGGATAAAGAAGATCCCGTTGCGTGCGGACGAAGTAATGGAAGCGATCACACCCTTGCCGCAGGACTGCAGCATCATGTTGGTAAGAACGCCCGTGGCCATCAGAGGCAGCACCGCAGACTGCCAGCGAAGTGCCTGAATACCGATGGTAATGACTTTCGGATCATCCCGGAACCAACTCACGATCTCAGGCGCGCCTAAGAAACACAGAGCCCCTGCAACTGTCATCATCACTGTTCCCCACCGCAGGCAGTAGAAAAAGCCCTCCCGGACGCGCTGATACCGGCCTCCGCCATAGTTATACGAACAGATGGGCTGATATCCCTGTCCGAATCCGATGAGGACCGATACGTTCAGCATCAGGATCCGTGTCACGATGGACATGCCGGCAATGGCCGGATCTCCGCCGTACAGATTGGCGAAACGGTTTAACAGCAGTGCGGAAAGAGCGGCCAGCCCCTGCCGGAACAGCGAGGGCATCCCGCCGTTTGCGATCTCCAGCAGATTATGGAGATTCAGATGGATATTCTTCATATGGTAACGGATCTCTCCGCCCCGTGAAAAACCGATAAGAAGCGTAATGAAACTGGTGATCTGTCCGCATACGGTGGCAACCGCCGCACCGCGGACTCCCATGTGAAACACAAAGATCAGGAGAGGATCCAGTCCTACATTAATGACTGCGCCCACCATCAGGCCTGCCATAGCGATCATGGCCGATCCCTGAAACCGAAGCTGATTGTTGATGACGAACTGCCCAACCATGAACGGAGCACCCAGAAGGATGACCTGCATGTATTCCACCGTATGCTGTCGGGAATTCTCTGTCGCTCCGATAAAATCCGCCAGCGTATCGGAAAACAGGATTCCGAGAATCGCCAGCACCGTTCCGATGATCAGCGCCAGCGTAAAACCGGTCACGGCGATCTCATTCGCTTCTTCTTTCTTTCCCGCTCCCAGCAGCCGGGACAGGCAGTTGCCGGAACCATGACCGCAGAAAAAACCGAGAGACTGAATGATCGCCATCACCGTGAAGACCAGTCCCACAGCCGCAGTGGCTTCCGTGGAGATCTGCCCGACAAAATAAGTGTCTGCCGTGTTGTAGATTCCCGTGACCAGCATGCTGATGATGGTGGGGACTGCCAGTTTCCAAACCAGTTTCGGAATCGGCGTCTCCGTCAGTAATTCGTGTTTTGACTGCTTGACTGTGCTCATGGGGTGTCTCCTCATACCGGACGGATTCCGGCAAAAATACAACGTGGTAATTATATCAAAGGCGACATTCGCTATCAATTACCCAATCATCTTCAGAGATGATTTGACACTCCCCATGGATAAATCCAGGGGATTCTTGGGTCAGCGACCAGCAGCTTTCAAAGTGAAAGTCTTACGCAGTCTCACCAAG
>CAJOQP010000089.1 GCA_905236515.1 uncultured Oscillospiraceae bacterium
GAACCGCATCATGACCATCCTCACGGTGATCACCTCCATCTTCCTTCCCCTGACTCTCATTGCGGGATGGTACGGCATGAACTTCCGGTATATGCCGGAACTGAACTGGCCCTGGAGCTATCCCGTGGTCATCGCGGTATGCATCGTCATCGTCGTCGTATGCCTCGTCTACTTCAAAAAGAAAAAATGGCTGTGACGGAAGTCACAACCATCGGATATGATTACGCCCCGTTTCCGGATTTCGGAGACGGGGCATGTTTTTCTCAACCTGTAAGGATCTCTGTTCCATCAGTCATCCATCCTTCCCGGAACGGCCTGCATCCCAAACATGGCAAGTGCCTGATTAACTTTGTCCATACGTACGGTCTCTTTTCCCTGCTCCAACTCGCGGACAAAGCGAAGTCCGAGGCCGGAGCGCATGGCAAATTCTTCCTGCGTCAGGCCGGCTTCTTTTCTCTTTTGTTTAACATATGCTCCAATCGTACTCATATCTTGATATTATACCCGTTCGGGTAGAATATCAACACGTCTCATCATATCTATACCCTTTCGGGTATAATTCTAGGTTGTAATACCGAAACCATCCCGTTCGGGTATAGTTTCAGCAAAAGAAACGTTGCGCCAGCAATCTTCCAAACGTGGCGCAACGCTCTCTGTTGTTTTTTCGGATCAGGCGGTGACGAATCGGTACACCGCTTCCATGGTAAGATCCTTCTGCTCCCAGTCTGCCTGGATCTCCACGATCCGGTCTTTCTCCATCGTCATGGAAAAATCCTTCGTCAGCGTCTCCTCGGACAACGGCTGGGCATAGGTCTTTCCCGCATCGGACACGTTCCAGGTGCGGATCTCCACCTTCTTCGGCGCGGTGGGCCAGGACAGATCCGTCTCCCCGCCTGCCGGGATCCGGCCGCCTTTGAGGATCTGGGGATCCGTGGGGGAGATGATGGTGGACTGTATGCTCTCTCCGGGAGCCTCCAGCGTCACGATGGTACCCCGGACGGACCAGGTCTCCTCCCCGTTCTTCATGGTCAGGACCGGAGCTTCGTACCGTTCCGGCTCTGTCTTTTCCAGCTTTTCGCAGAACTGCCGGATGATCAGTGCCATCTGGGCACGGGTCACCGTTCCCCTGGGTTCCAGCCCCCGATCCGTTCCGGTGATGAGCCCGTTGCTCACTGCCCAACGCATGGCGTAATGCGCCCAGGTGCTGATCCCGGAAACATCCAGCCGGGAGGCCGCCGGCTCCTTCTGGGTACGGTCTTTCTCAAAATACCGGGAGGCACCATACAGCACTGTCGCCAGTTCCTCCCTGCTGATCACCCGGTTGGGATGGAAGGTGCGGTCGGGGTATCCCCGCATCATGCTCTCCTGATCGCAGAAGCTCACGGCATCGGTATACCACTGTCCCTCGGCAACATCCTCGAAGACACGGCGTCCCGTCTCCGGCTTTTCCGCCATGGCATAGAGGATCTGTGCCGCCTGGCCTCTCGTCACCGGAGCCTGGGGGGCAAACACGTTTTTGCCGGTGCCGGTCATCAGGCCCTTCCGGATCACATAGTCCGCGCCCTCATAGTACCAGCTCCCCTTCTCCACATCGGGATAGGAAGACGCGTCCGCCAGAGCGGGGATCCACAGCGCCGTGAGCATCGTCACGGCGGTGAGTATTGCTAAGATCGATCGTTTCATGAAACACCCTCCTTCTACCAGTATAGTCGCAAAACGGGGCCGGTTCTCTCACGCAAAACAGATCTTTTCTGATTCCAGTATATGTTTTTTCTCCCGCCAAGACAAGATGCCCCGCAGCCGTTGCCGGCTGCGGGGCAAAAAAGAAGGGAAAAGAGAAATCGGTGTCAGGAAATGCGGAGAACGGTCTTTCCTCTGGAACCGCCCTTCGCAATCTTTTTCAGAGCGTCATTGACGCTGTCCAGATCGAAGACCTCATCCACGGAGGCCTCGATCTTACGGTCTTCGAAGATCCGGGAGATCTCCTCCAGACCGTTTCCGTCCTCATGGACAAAAATGAAAAAGTATTTCTGTCCCCGCTTTGCCGCCATGCGGTCGTACTTGCCGCCGGCAGCGGAGAACAGCACCTGCTTTACCAGCCCCATACCGGGTGCGCTTCGCAAAAACGACCTATTGCGAAACACCGCTCCGGTCCACGCCTGCCGTACTACAGAGTCTTCTCCATGCGGATGCAGCGGAAGGTGTCCCCTTCCACATATTCCTCTCCGGTGAGGACATATCCCTGTTTCTCGTAGAAGGCCACCTTGTTGTCCCGGCTTTCCACCACGCAGCGTGCATAGCCTTCCTCTCCGGCCCATTTTTCGCATTCCGCCACCGCCCGGGTGCCCAGCCCCTGATGACGGTATTCCGGCAGCACCACCACCCGGCCGATCATAACGCTTCGGTCATCCAGTGCATACATGCGTGCGGTGGCCACGGGAAAGTCCTCGTGGGTGATGACGATGTATCTCGTGCCCTCCCCGTCGTGCTCATCGAACTCCTGTCGCAGGGTGATATGGTGTTTTTTCGCCATGGCCTGGATCCGGACGTAGTACGCGCCGGCACGCTGCCAGGTCTCCGTTGCCCGCAGAATCTCCATGCCTCGATCCCTCCTCGCTGTCCTGTCGGTGTACTCATTGTAGCACACTCCCCGTGCAAAAGTTCGCAGTTCCAATGCATTTTGAGAACATTTTAGCTGCCGGCGTCGAAAAGGAGAACGAACTTTCCATTTCCAGGAAATCTCCAACCCCATATGAGGTGAAATACGCTATAATAGAGTTACCAGATAACGATTGGAAGGAAGAAAAAGAAATGATTTTCCTAGATAAAACAGACCGGCTGACCAACGAGGTCATCGCTGCCTGGGTGAAGGACGCGGAGTCCGCCTGCAGGCAGGCATCGAAGGACCGGATGGAGAATGCCACCAGCTTCCGACTGGCGCTGGAGGAGATCCTGCTGCGTTTCCGGGATGAGTTCGGTACGGAGGAGGAGTGCCGGCTGAAGGGCGTGCGGAATACCGCGGGGATCCGCTTTGAGATCTCCCTGCAGGGTCCTCCCCGCAATCCTCTGGCGGTGTCCACGGACGAGGAGCTGCCCTACGAGCTGCTGTCTCATCTGAACATCAAGCCCACCTATGCGTATCAGGAGAAGCGCTCCCTGAATCTGGTCACCTACCAGGTCGCGCTGAAGCCCCGGAAGAACGGGATGCTGATCCACCTGGGCTACGCCCTGGTGCTGGCGGTACTGACCTATCTGCTCTCCCGTCTGCTGCCGGGATCGGTGAAGGAAGGATATCTCATCCCGCTGATCGCGGGGCTGTTCGGCAAGCTGTCCTCCGTCTTCTCCGCCCTGGCGACTCCTCTGATCTTCTGTGCCGTCATCTCCGGCATCGGAGGTCTGGGAGACGTCAACTCCATCGGGAAGCTGGGCGCCACGCTGATCCGGCGCATGATGGTCACCTATCTCATCGCCGCCGCGGCTATGGTGCTCTTCGGTCTTCCCTTCGGACTGGTCTCGACCCATGCCGCTGCCGCCGGGGAAAACGTGTTTACGGATATCCTCACCGTGGTGCTGGACATCATCCCGGGGAACCTGGTGGAGCCCTTCCGCGTGGACAACGACCTGCAGGTGATCGTGATCGCCATCTTTGTGGGGATCATCATGCTGATCCTGGGTTCCCGGGTACAGCGGATCCGGGAAATCCTGGATGAGGGCGGCGCCCTCATCAACCGCATGATGATGGCGGTATGCAAGCTCCTGCCGCTGTTCGTGTATCTGGGCATCACCAACATCCTGCTCAGTGACCGGCTCTCCCAGATCTCCAGTGTCATCACCGTCTTTGTGATCACCCTGGCCGGTGCGGCCGTGACCATCGGGATCACCACCATCCGGACCCGCATCGTCACCGGCAGGCCCCTGTCCTGGATCGTAAAGGCACAGATCCCCTCCCTGCTCATCAATCTCACCACCAGTTCCCAGGTGTCCGCCATGCCGGAGAGCATGAAATGCTGCAAGGACAAATGGCACATCAATGAAAAGATGGTGGATTTCGGTCTCCCCTTCGGCATCGTGGTGTATATGCCCAACGGAGCCATCATGCTGGGAGCCACCGCCTGGGTGCTTTCGGTGATCGCCACCGGCCCGGTGGATGTCACCACGCTGGTGAAGCTGGCTCTCGTTTCCATCATCGTGGCCATCGCCGCTCCGCCCATCCCCGGCTCTGCCTTCGCGGTGCTGCCCATCCTGTTCTCCGCCTGCGGCACGGACGCTTCCATGATGCCGCTGGCCATCGTCGTGGGTTCCACCGTGGGCTATCTGCTGCCGGCCATGAACGGATACTGCCTGCAGCAGGAACTTCTGATGACCGCCTGCAAGACCGGAAACATCTCGCCGGAAGAGACCTGACTCTTTGGTCGGTCCCTCTTCCCTGAAAAAGGACGCCTCCCGTGATGATCCCGTCACGAGGGGCGTCCTGCGTTTTGCGGAACTGTCCGGCGACAAAAAAGCTCCGGGAAGGCCGTTTCCGGTCCTCTCGGAGCAGTTTTGTATATGAAGTTAATGGAGCGATCCGATCCAGGCGCGGAGCTCGTCTTCCGAGACGCCTCCGCCGAAGCGTTCCCCGGAAAGCCAGGTGCCGCTGCCGGCATTGGCTTCCAGGTTCTTCCCGCTGCTGCCGATCCCGCTGCTGCCGGAAGTGCAGAAGGGGATGACGGTGATGCCGTCAAAGTCGCAGGACTCCACGAAGGTATCCATGATGCGGGGCTCCTGTCCCCACCAGATGGGGAATCCGAGATACACGGTGTCGTAGCCTTCCAGAGAGGGCAGTTCGCTTCCGATCTCCGGACGGAAGGACGGATCGTTCTGCTCGTGGGTGGTACGGCTGTTGTCGTCGTGCCAGTTCCGGTCCTCTTCCGTATAGGGCTGGGCAGCCTCGATCTCATACAGGTCTCCGCCGGTGATGGCGGCGATCTTCTCCGCCACGCCCCTGGTGGTCCCGGTGGCGGAAAAATACACCACCAGGGTCTTCCCGTCCGCAGCCTGCACGGCGGCGGATTCTGCAGAACCTTCGCTCTCCTCCGGTACGGTGGATGTCGTATCGGCGCCGCAGGCGGACAGAATGAGTATCAGCACCAGTGCCAGCACCGGGATCATAGTTTTCATCGCATGTTTCATACATTACATCCTATTAGTTCAGTTTGCCGTAGTCCTCGTCGCTCACCGGCTCCAGCCACTCGGCGGACGCTTCCTCTCCGGGAACTTCCAGTGCCAGATGGGAGAACCAGGAATCCGGCGCGGCGCCGTGCCAGTGCTTGGTCTCCGCGGGGATGTTGATGACGGTGCCGGGAAGAAGCTCCACGGCCTCCTTGCCCCATTCCTGATAGTATCCTCTGCCTCCGACGCAGATGAGCATCTGTCCGCCGGCGTTCTTGGCGTGGTGGATGTGCCAGTTGTTGCGGCAGCCCGGCTCGAAGGTCACGTTGTATACCGGGACCTGCTGCGTGGTGAGGGGCGCCAGATAGCTCTGTCCCACGAAGAACTGGGCATAGGCGTCATTGGGGTCGCCGATGGGGAAAAAGATGCTGTTCTGATAGCGGTCCTTCTCCGTCAGCGGCTCCACTTCCTCGTTCCACACTTCCTTGGCCTGGCGGAACACCGCCCAGCCTTTCGGCCAGCCCACGTACATGGTGGCGTGGGTGATGATGGCGGCGATCTCTTCCTTGGTGACGCCGTGAGCCTTGGCGTTCTGCAGGTGATAGGTCAGAGAGGAATCGGTGATGCCGGATGCCATGAGGGAGACGACGGTGATGATGCACCTGGTCTTCACGCTGATGGCGTCCTCATTCCAGACTTCCCCGAACAGCACATCGTCATTGAGATGTGCGAACATGGGAGCAAACTCTCCCAGCTGATCTCTTCCTGCGGTCTGTACGATCTTTTCACTCATTGTGAGATTCCTCCTTGTTCCGATTTGCCGAAATAATCCTTATCCGTTCATCTTCATGCATTTGCCGACAGGCTCGCCGGTGACGTAATACTCATAGGTGGGAAACTCGAAGAGCACCGGTTTGAACAGACGGTAGTCGATCTTGCCTTCCTCGTTGAGGACAGAGTCGTCGGCATAGGTGGCCAGGATCTTGGCGATGAAGTGGTCGAAGTGCTCCAGCTCGTAGTTGCCGTCCACCTCGCACTCGATGGAGACCTTGGCGTCGTCGATAAGGGGTGCGCCGTTTTCTCCCATGGTCCAGGAGAAGGCGTCGGATTTGTCCACGTTGTTTCCGCTGATGGTGCCCATCTTGTCGGCCTGCTTCAGCCAGGACTCGTCCACGATATTCACGGAATACTTTCCGTTCTCACGGATGCCCTTGTTGATGTAGTGTGCCTGTACCAGGGACACCATGAGATGGGTGTGTGCCACGGTGCCGGCGTGGGCTGCCAGGGTCCAAGTGGGTTTTCCGTCTACCATGGCGCCTACCACAATGACCGGGCAGGGATACAGTGCCAGTGTTGCTCCGATGTTTTTCTTGCTCATTTTTGTTTTCCCCTTTTTATTAGTATATTTTTATGCCTGGGTCGCGCTCAAAGGAGACGGATCAGAC
>CAJOQP010000090.1 GCA_905236515.1 uncultured Oscillospiraceae bacterium
TGTTCGCAGACACTAAGGACATAATAGTCTCCATTGGGTTTCTGTAAGGCGATTTTTCTGGCAGCAAGATCTCTCCCGTAATAAAGCATTGCCATTACATAGGGCATCGTGTCCAATCCGACCTTGTCTTCCGCACACATGAATTCGCGAAGCTGACGAAGCTGATCTCTTGTGGATTCACCAAGCAGGCGAACAGGCCCTTCGTACCATTTCCAGAACAATTTGCGAAAAATACGCACGGCATCGATGGAATCCATGCACTTCATCAATAATTCTTTTTGCTCTTTTGCGATCTCCATGACTAATCCTTCTTTCCATCTTATTTCTTTCTGGCATCTTCATTATAGCATTGTTTGTTAAAAAATCAACAATAAGAGGAAAAAAGTTTCAGATTTTCTTATTTTTTTCAAAGTAGTCGATAAAAAGTGGAAAAAACCGATTATAATGCTATAATGAAGGTGATTTCAGAGTTGATTCTGGTCGTTGAAAAGGAGGAATACGTATGCGTAAACGGAATAGACGTATTGCACTGCTTATCAGTCTCTGTATGATCATTGCACTGATTCCTCTGAGCACGGTCTCCGTTCTTGCGGCACAGCGTAGCGACAACCCGTTTGGCGGATTGTTTGTCATGGATACAACGGAGCCCTCTGGGAATCCGAAACCCACCGAAAGCGACAATCCTTCGGAGTCGCCGGCACCTTCGGAATCTCCGGAAGTTACGGAATCTGCTACTCCGTCTCCCAGTGAGTCTGTGAAGCCGTCTCCTTCGGAAGAACCGAGCAAGCTTGACTTTACCGATGTGTCTACAAAGGACTATTTTTATGAGCCGGTAGTCTGGGCAGTGGATCGTACCATCACAGCAGGGACAGACACTACACATTTCTCCCCGAATGCGGGATGCAGCCGTGCACAGGTTATGACGTTCCTGTGGCGTGCAAACGGGGCTCCCAAGATTATTTTGCGCAGCAATCCGTTTGAGGATGTCAATGAAAAAGATTATTATTATGATGCAGTCCGCTGGGCAGTGAGCAGGGGAATCACCACCGGTACCTCCGCGAACACGTTCTCTCCCAACCAGAACTGCACCCGAGCACAGGTCATGACGTTCCTGTGGCGTGCGAAGAACACCCCGGATGTGGGACGCCGTGTCATGAACTTTACGGATGTGAAACCGGATCAGTATTATTACGATCCTGTATGCTGGGCCGTGAAGGAAGGAATTACAGCAGGAACTTCCGAAACCACTTTTGAGCCGGATGCGTCCTGCACACGCGCACAGGTCATGACATTCCTGTGGCAGGCTTATAAATAAACGATTTGAACAAACAATCGGCGTCAGGCGCCTATCCAGGCGTCTGACGCTTTCGGGGTTTTTATGAGAAAGTATACGGATATACAGGAGATTATTCTTCATTCGGATCTCGCTTCCCGCGGCCAGACGCTCTTTCTGGACAGTGAGATCCGGCAAAAATTGACGATCCGCGATAACGGAGAGATTCAATTTGAACGGATCCTTTATTCCGGGCGGGTTCTGGAGACGGTTCTGCGTACCATCCCAGAGGAAACTGTCAATGAGGTCTTCTTTTCCATTAAACAGTTTGCAGCAGGAGGAGACCGGCCAAGGATACCGGATATGGGCAGTTGGAGCCTTGTGGTGACACGGGCAAGCCAGGATAATAGAACGCTGAGAGGATCCGTGCTTTTTGGAAGCAATCCGAGAGAAATGAAGCTGTCAGATTACATCCGGGAAAGAGTCCGGATCCCCCGTATGTTCCTGTTTGACGGAGTGCCGTTTCACAGGATCCTGCCGGATCGTACCAGGGCAATCTATGAATTTTCAAAAAAATGGATCGACATCATCAATCACAGTCCCACCTGGATCTATCTGATGAAGACCAAGATGATGGACGAACTAGCGGAACTGTATTTTGATCTGGATTTCGGACGATCATTTGAGATCGTCTATCAGAAGGAAGGGGATCGTGGCGATGTTGCGCGGCTGCGGGAAAAGATCCCGCAGATCCACAATGTGGAGATCCTGGGCTCCGCCATTTATTCTCAGGTGTACTATTATATCTATCATGCAGAAGAGCCGGAAGTACATTTTGAACAGGCGGAAGCGTGGCTGACAGCTGCGCTTGCCCGGTTGTTCCAGCTGACACGAGATGTGGAATACTGAAATGAAAACAGGAGGACCCGACGGGTCCTCCTTAAACAGTTGATGGAGTTTTTTTCTCAAACAGTTTTCTTCGGTATATCAGATACTCTGCCAGAAGCGCAACGGGAACAGCACCAAGAACATCCAGTGCAGAATGCTGTTTGACAAATGTGGTGGCGATGGAGATGACTACGGCCAGCAGCACAACAAAGATACGCCAGAGAACAGCAGTATCTTTCTTCTTCCACCATACCGAAGCGATCCCGAGAGAGTAAGCCACATGCAAAGACGGAAACACACCGGTGTTGGTGTCAAAGGCATAAATGAGCGCCATCAGCTGCGTCAGGATATTGTTCCGTTCAAAGAACAGAGGTCGAAGATCCTGTCGGCTGGGATACAGAATATACACCGCCATGGCCACCGCCTGCGTGATCATGATGAAGATGGATAGCTTCCGGAAACTGTCGATATCATACAGCATGAAATACAGCAGGGAGCCGATAATAAGAAAATACCAGGATACGTAAAAGATCAGGAAGAACTCGTTGAATGGAATGAGATCATCCAGCCGGCAATGGATCACATGGCATTTTTCCGCCGGAATCAGATTCTCAGTCAGAAAAAACAGGATGAAGTATACGACCCATCCCCACAGCAGTTTTAAATGGGAAAACGCGGGATCATTGATTCTCGAAAAACGGAATTCGCGGTAATCAACTACCGGTTTTTTCATTTATCTGTCGCCTCCTCAGCCGGGATATTATATCCATGGTCTTTCTTGGGGAGATTGGGATAGGGGACGACCTTATGCCGGGGCAGATGAACCGCGATCTCCGTAATGGAGTCCATCAGATAGTTGCAGATGCGGACACGCTCCTCTGCAATGGGCCGATCGGGGTCAAACTGTATCGGCTTTCCAAAGTATATGGTTCTGAGATTTGGAGCCAGATACATGGGTACAAAAGAGACTTTTTTTCCGGTCTTCTTATAGTAGACACGAGCCACATCCACAAATCCTTCCTGGAACTCATGGACGATCTGATTGTGTTCATCGTAGCATTCCGGATAGATCACGATATGATTTCCATCATTCAGCTTCTGTACGGTTTCACGGAATGTGGAAAGGATCCGGGAATCATGGTATACGGGAATGCAGTGTGCGTTGCCGAAGATTAATACCGCCAAAGGGGCGATCACATAGGAAGCAATCTTGAAAAACCAGCGGATCCATTTCGGCTTTTCCGACCAGAAATCCTGAAACGCATATGCCGGAACTTCTTTCAGCGTCATCATCTGACCGATCGTCCAGATATAGTGTCTTCCCGGGAAATACAATTCTCCAGCGATCGGACCATGGATCTGACTGTGATTGCCAACGGCAATGGATGCTTCTTTCGGAATGTTTTCCTCGCCGACGATGCGTATCTTCGGATATACCACAGATACGATCCAGCGTATGATCTTGTAAAGAACCGAAGTCTTCTTGTCCTGCATAAAAACCCTTCTTTACCTATAATATATCAAAAATTTTAATTAAGTTATTCTATCAAAACGGAACTGCGGAATCAATCGCTCCTGCGTTCTTTTCATGTTTTTTCTTTTTTATGGGGCGGTATTCAAGACTTTCTTTGCATATTCTACGAATTTCCGCACGGCAGGAGAGGCATGCTCCATAGACGGTACGGCCATTCCCAAAGTGATGTCCTCCGGAGGGTCAAGTGGGAGTTTTACCACATCGCTTGACCAGTTGAAAGTACTCCTCTCATTCATGATGCTCATTCCGAGACCTTTCTCAATCATGGAGATTGCAGAATAGTTTTCTATCGTGGAGAACTGGATTTTGGGATGAACACCATTCCGGTTGAGCAAATCCACCACATCATCATCTCTGCCGAGAGCGGGCATGATGAAGCTTTCATTTTCACAAAGAGACAGGGGATATTGATCGGCGTTAGCGAGAGGATGTTCTCTGGGAAGGACCGCGATCATACGATCTTTGGCAACCGGGAACCAGTCGAACGGTGCGTCTTCCCGCCAGCTGAGAAAACCGATATCTGCGGTGGTATCCTCCAGCCAGGATATGATCTCCCTCCGGATGCCTTCCATCAGATTAACGTGAATATTAGGATAATCATTCTGGAACTCCCGAATGACTTGCGGGAGCCAGTGGGCAGACATGCTGGGATACGTAGCTATGGTGATCTCGCCCACGGAGAGACCCAGGATATCAGAGGCCATCTGATAAATACGCTCTTCCTGCTGCAGAAAACTGCGGATCGCAGGAAGCAGATATTCCCCGTTTTCCGAGAGAGTCACACCCTGCTTCTTTCGAATGAACAGCGATACTCCGAGCTCTTTTTCCAGGGAAGCGACCAACTGACTGACCCCGGACGTCGTATAATTGAGTTTTTCCCCAGCCTTTGTAAAACTGCCGGTTTCCGCAGCTGCCAGAAACGCTTTACACCGTGCACTTTCCATTTTGTCTATCCTTAAGTTATACTTAAATTATAGTTTAATAACTATAGCTTTACTTTACAATTTATTTTGAATATAATCAAGCCAGAAAGTGAGAGCTGGCCAGCTTTTCATCCACAATAGATATGATAAAACAGGAGATGAAAGCTATGAAAAAAATTGATTCTTCCATGCAGGGATTAATCTGCTATATCTGCATTATCGCCAGTATGCTGCTGAACGGCCTGTTCGGCGTCACTCATGGTACCGTGTCGGTATTGATGCTCTGCTTGTCCGCAATTGTCTTCAGTATCGGAGTTCTCGAGCTGCTCGGCGGAACACAGAATCTTTCCGCGGATACAAGGCTTTGAATTCAAATAACAATATCAATTATAGAGTTTGAGCTCTGGAAATAATTAAAACCAACGCTCCGGACTCTGTCTACTACTTTTCTTCAGGCTGCCGATGGCAGCCTTTTTTTTCGGAAATCCCGAACTTTTTCCAAATTATTGTTTTTCTGTTGTTTGTAACGCCGTTATCAAGTAAAATATATTTATCTATGTAATCACAGAAAACGTTTCAGTGGAACAACGTATTGCTGTTGTACAAAGAAACGGGTACGTTTACAGGAAGGACGATGAAAATGACGATTCAAACTATAAAAAACGAGGATGCTCTGACGGTTTCTGTTACGGGAAGACTGGATACCACGACCTCTCCGGAACTGGATGAGGAACTGAAAAAATCCCTGGACGGAATCCGTGATCTGACCATGGATCTGGAAGGCCTGGAGTATATCTCATCTGCCGGCCTGCGTATTCTGCTGTCGACTCAGAAGACGATGAATCAGCAGGGAACAATGAAACTGATCAATGTCTCCAGTATGGTCATGGATGTTTTTGAAGTGACCGGATTCGCAGATATTCTGACCATCGAGTAACCGCTGGCCTACCCATGTCAAAAAGAATCAGCAAAAATAGAGGAACCTGCAAGGATAACCGGAGGATTCCTTCCGCTGAAAGAGCAATAATACTTGGTGATGAATGCGCTGCTCTTTGTACAAACCCTGAGCGGCGGCAGTCACAGGAATGGAGGTGCTGAGAGTGAATGAAGTTCAGGGAAAACTCATCGGGGACCAGTATATCATCCAGCTTTCCGGACATGTCGATTCCGGAAATGCATCTGCGGTAGAAAACGCAGTAATAGATCTGATCGGACAGGAGCCTGGGCGGCCGATCCACATCGATGCGGAACAGTTGGACTATATTTCCAGTGCCGGGCTGCGTGTGATCCTGCATCTCAGAAAGACACACCCGGAACTCACGATCAGCAATGTGAAACCGGATGTTTATGAGATCTTTGAAATGACCGGTTTCACACAGATGATGACAATTGAGAAGGCATATCGGGTCGTATCCATAGAAGGCTGTGAAGAGATCGGTCGCGGTGCCAACGGCACAATATACCGGATCGATAAGGATAATGTCGTTAAAGTCTATAATAATGCCGACGCGCTGTCGGAGATCCAGCATGAAAGGGAAGTGGCTCGTACGGCGCTCGTCCTTGGGATTCCCACGGCCATTTCCTACGATGTCGTTCGTGTGGGAGAAAGCTACGGCTCTGTCTTTGAACTTCTGGATGCAAAATCTTTTTCCAAACTTCTCGCCACCGAGCCGGAAAAAATGGACTGGTGTGTCCGGGAATACGTGGAACTTCTTAAGAAGATCCACGGAACGGTAGTTCCCGCCGGAGAACTTCCGGATATGAAGGAGACCGTACTGAACTGGGCGGAATTCATGAAAGATCATCTGCCGGAGGAAGCGGGAGAGAAACTGCTGTCCATGGTACAGGCGGTACCTTATGATGAGCACATGATCCACGGAGACTATCACACGAAAAACGTGGAACTGGTTGGGGACGAGGTTCTTCTGATCGATATGGACACATTGGCAGTGGGTCATCCCGTTTTCGAACTGGCATCCATGTACAATGCTTTTATTGGTTTTTCCGAAATGGATCATGAGATCGTGAAACAGTTCCAGGGGTTTGATTTTGAAACCTCGCAGCGGTTCTGGAATAAGGTGCTTGCCGCGTATCTAGGAACAGATGATCCGGAAACGATCCGACAGGTCGAGGATAAAGCCCGCATCGTAGGATACACGAGACTGATCCGTCGACTGATCCGCCGGAAAGGGCTGGAGACTGAGGATGGCAGGAGCAAGATCGAATTCTGGAAGAGCAGACTTCTGGAACTGCTGGATCGCACTGACACCTTGATTTTTTCAAAAAATGAGCTTCAGCTGGAAGCAACTAAAGAGAATCTCCCAAAAGTAATGGACTTTGTGGAAAAGAATCTGGAAGAAGCGGGCTGCCCCATGAAGGTTCAGATGCAGATCGTGATGGCAGTGGAAGAGATCTTCGTTAATATTGCCAACTATGCATACGCACCGGGAACCGGAGCCGCAGTGGTGCGAGTTGAGGTGAGTCGTGATCCCGGTTCAGCTACCATTACGTTTATGGATCAGGGCGTCCCTTATGACCCGCTGAAGAAACCGGATCCGGATGTTGCTCTTTCGGCTGAGGAACGGGAAATCGGCGGCCTGGGAATCTTCCTTGTCAAAAAAACAATGGATGAAATGACCTACGAATACAAAGATGCACAGAATGTGCTGAAGATTCGAAAAAGCTTCTGAGAAAGGCGATCGTTTTGAAGATCAGAGAGTATCAGAAAAAATTCATATTGACAGGACCTGCGATTGATGAATTCTCTGATCTGTTGGAAGAGACGTTCAATCAGATCGAAATGGAGCCGCAGAACCGGCTGAGGATCCGATTATCCTTGGAAGAGGCGCTTCTGCGAATGCGTGATCATTTCGGAGAAGAATCGGAAGTTATGGCATCCATCAAACGCCAGATGGGACGAATCATCATTCAGGTGGAGATGGAAGGGGATCCGTTCAATCCGCTCAGCAGTGAGGAAAACGAGTTGGAGGATCTTTGCAGTTCCCTTTTGACATCGGTCGGGCTCAGTCCGCAGTACAGTTTTTCCGGTCACAGGAATACGCTGCGTATCGCGCTGCCCACACCGGGAATCAATCCGGTGTTAAAGATCGTATTGACGATTCTGGGAGGCATCCTGATTGGACTGGTCGGAACAAATATGATCTCCGGGGAATCCATGGAGAAAGCAGTGAATCTGGTGATGAACCCCATCTATGATGTGTGGATCCGCATCTTAAACATCATGTCTGGACCGGTGATCTTTTTCATGGTGATCACCACCATGCTGGATGCCGCAAAGATCTCACAACGGGGCGGGAACAGCAGATTTATAGTAGTGCGCTATTTCCTGTTAAGTTTTATCATGGTAATGGTCGCATTGATCGTTGCACTATGGTTTTATCCGATTACTTCCGTTAAGGACAATATCAGCGGAGATGTTGCCACCAACATACTGGATCAGATCCTTCAGATCATCCCACGGGATTTCTTTACTCCTTTCGTAGAGTCCAATACTCCGCAACTTCTGGTAATGGCATTCGTGCTGGGAAGTGCGTTGAACACGATCGGTTCGCAGGTGCGGAATCTTTCCCGTATCGTTCGTCAGATCAACATGGTCGGTCTGAAGCTGGCAGAGTGGATCAGCAAACTGGTTCCATATTTCGCGGCTGTGCTGGTGGGCCTTGAAATCTGGCAAAAGAGAACCCGTACTCTGACAGGGATGTGGGGAAGCCTGCTGATCGCTCTGGCAGTCTCCGCAGTCTGTATTATGTTTGGGCTGATTATAGTCAGCCGCAGGAAAGATGTGGAGATCCGCAAGCTGATTCTCAAATTGAAAGATCCGTTTCTGCTTGCTGTGCGTACAGGATCTCTGGATGCGGCTTTTGGACAGACTGAGAAAAGCTGTGTAAAGGACCTGGGCATCAGCAAGGAATTTACTACGCTCAGTCTGCCAAATGGACTGGTTCTGTATATGCCCGTCAGTGCCATCGGAACGATCGTTTTTATGGTATTTACTGCCATGAAATATGATATCCATACTTCACCGATCTGGTATGTTATGGCAGTTGTTTTGGCGGTGGTGCTGTTCGTGGCGACCCCGCCGGTGCCAGGAGCGAACCTGCTGGCATATACCGTGATCTTTGCGCAACTTGGCATTCCCGGACAGGCACTGATCGACGCCATGATATTTGATATCATATTCGGGATCTTTGCATCGGCGGGAAATCAGCTGCTCCTTCAGCTGGAATTGATTCTGCAGTCAGATCGGATCGGCATGCTGCGAAGAAATATCCTCCAGCGATAGATTGATTGTTGATATCGTGAAAAAAGGGGCTGTAAGAAAAGTCCCTAAAATGTAAAAACGCCAAGACTTTCAACAGGTCTTGGCGTTTTTGCATCTAAAAAGTTATTGAAAATAATATAATAGGCCGCTTTTCGGTAGAA
>CAJOQP010000091.1 GCA_905236515.1 uncultured Oscillospiraceae bacterium
ACTTTCAGCTTCAGAACTTTCTCGATAGCTTCTTTCAGGCCGTCGTTCTTTGCGCAACCACCGGTCAGGGTGACGGAGTCAACAGCGCCGGCTTTCTTAGCCATAACGAAGCAACGTTTTGCAACGGACATCTCGATACCAGCTGCGATTTCGTCAGTCGGTTTGCCTTCGCCGACGAGAGTGATAACCTCGGACTCAGCGAAAACGGTGCACTGTGCGGTGATGGGGATAACGTTCTTAGCAGTCAGGGACAGCTTGGAGAACTCGGGCAGAGATACTTCAAATGCAGAAGCCATAGCCTCGAAGAAACGACCAGTACCAGCAGAGCACTTATCGTTCATTGCGAAGTTCTTAACAGTACCGTCGGTATCAACGCTGATGCCCTTAACGTCCTGTCCGCCGATGTCGATGATAGCGCGAACGCTGGGATCGGTGACGTGAACGCCCATAGCATGGCAGGAGATCTCGGAGATGTTTTCATCTGCGAAAGGAACCTTGTTACGGCCGTATCCGGTACCAATCAGGTAAGCCAGATCTTTGGAGCCCTTCAGGCCTGCGGTCTTGCAAACTTCTTCCATAGCGAGCTTTGCGCTCTCTTCGGAGTTGATTTTGCTTCTGATGGTGGTATCAGCTACGATTTTTCCCTCTTCGTCAAGAATGACTGCCTTAGTGTAGGTGGAACCTACGTCGCATCCGCCAAAGTATTTCATGTTTTTTCCTCCCATAAATTTTAAGTCAACGACAATGTCTGTACGAATGTGTGTCTCTTCACAGCAGATCCAGCCGCTGTTCTGATTCCGGCTTTTCCTTGAAAACGACCGGAAAAATCACACCGGAAAGACCTTCCTCTCATTCCCGTTCGAAGACCTTCGCCAGTGCATTCGACGTTGCTTTTTCTTGGTGAGTTCAGTATAACTATTTTTTTCACAATGTGTTGTCTCACAGATGGTGTGTTTGTGACATTTTGTCCTAGCGTTCAAAAAGTGTGACAAAAAATTGACTTGCGTTTTTTTGTCACACTTTCTTCTTTTGAGATTATGTTAATTGTGGAGTGTTTTTCGCGGGATAATCCGTCGTTTTGGAGCATGATCCGCCGTCACAGGGAGGTCAGATTCTGGGCAACAAGTGCCCCGTACCGGTACATTCCTCCCGCCGCTTCATCGATGTGATCCTGGTCCATGGGTGCTTTTCCCCCGTCACAGGCCGCCAGCAGCGCTTTGATATAGAGACTGCGTATGTGGTCGTCGATCCGGTCGGCAGTCCCGCTCCCGGGAGCGATCCCCTGCATTTCCCAGCACAGGGTTGCCAGTTCTTCTGCCTTTCGTCCTGCCATCAGAGTCTCCGGGAAATCCTCCTTCTTCAAAGCGGCGGGATCGATCCGCTCCCAAACTGCTGCCAGCATGCCGGCATAAGCTCCCAACTGGATATACTGCATGGGAATCATGGAGATCTGATCCGTCCCCTTGCAGTAGGCTGCGATTCCCTCATAGATCTTCCGGCACACCGCAGTCTGCTGCCGGAGGATCGCCTCCGATACCGGAACGGAAGGGACATCGATCCCCTTGGCTGCTCCGTCCGCGATAAGTTTCGGTAATACTTCTGCACTTGTGGCCATGTTGTTCCTCCTCGATCCGGTCAGGTCGCCCTGCCGGCAAACTGAGTGTTGTACAGAGAATAGTACTGCCCCTGTCTGGCAATGAGTTCCTCATGAGTCCCGGTCTCCGCAATATGTCCGTGATCCATGACGATGATCTGGTCGGCATCCTGGATCGTGGAGAGACGGTGGGCAATGATCAGGCTGGTCCTTCCCTCCATCAGACGGTACATGGCATCCTGAATGTTCTTTTCGGTCCGGGTATCCACGTTGGATGTCGCCTCATCCAGAATCAGCACATACGGATAGGACAGGAACGCCCGCCCGATGGTCATGAGCTGACGCTGTCCCTGGGAGAGATTGGCGCCGGATCCGGTGAGCACTGTTTCGTAGCCCTCCGGAAGGGTTTCTATCATGGTATCGCAGCAGGCAAATTCCGCGGCTGTCCGGATCTCTTCTTCCGTTGCGCCGGGCTTGGCATAGGCGATATTGGAACGGATAGTATCTGTAAACAGCACGGTCTCCTGAAGAACGATGCCGATGTTGTCCCGGAGATCCTTCAGCGGGATGTCCCGGATATTGACTCCATCCAGCGTAATCTCTCCGCTGTCGATATCATAAAAACGCATCAGAAGATTGATGATGGTGGTCTTGCCGCTGCCGGTGGACCCCACAAGCGCAATCTTCTTTCCCGCCTCCACCTTCAGATTGAAATCGTAAATGATCTGTTTTCCGGGCACATAGGAGAAGTTTACGTTCTTGAACTCGATAACGCCCTGTGTCCTCGGCATGCGAAGTGTTCCGTTGTCCGTCTCGTCCGCATAATCCAGAACTTCGAAAATACGCTCAGCGCCGGCCAGTGCCGTCTGGATCTCACCGTACAGCTGTGCCAGCTCATTGATGGGCCGGGAAAACTGCTTGGAATAGATGATGAACGCTGAGATCACGCCCACCGTGATGGAGCCCCGTATGACAAAGATGGCTCCGAAGACTGCCACCAGCACGAATGACATGTTGTTGAGCATATTCATCATAGGCCCCATGGCATTGCTGATGATCTGGGCAATGATACCGGTTCTGGTCAGTTCATCAGAAGTCTCTGAGAACTTCTTTACGGCCTTCTCCTGCTGGTTGTAGGCGGTCACCGTGCGGTAGAAGCTCACTTCCTCTTCCACAATACCATTGACCGATCCCAGCAGTTCCTGCTGTCTCAGATAGTATTTGCGGATCGCCTTGGACAACAGACGGGTAAACAGTACCGAAAAGATGATGACCGAACAGGAGATCAGGGTCAGCTGCCAGGAATAGATCAGCATGACCGTGAGGGTGCCTGTCAGCATCAGCACGCCGGAGCAGAGTGAACTGAAGGACGAAGACACCACATTGGAGATATTCTCCGCGTCGTTGGTCATTCGGCTCATCAGATCTCCATGGGAGTGACTGTCCAGATAGGCCACCGGCAGCCGAAGCATCTTGCCGAAGAGATCGCCGCGCATCCGTTTGATGATCCGCTGACTGAGGTGAGCGCTGACATATTCCTGCAGCAGCGTAAAGCCGCTGTGAAGCAGATACATGACGATCATTAAGATAAGAAACTTCGGCAGAGCATCAAACTGTCTTGCAGTGATGCTGTCGATGGCGCTGCTCTGCAGAGTGGGTGCGATAATGGAAGCCGCGGCTCCCACCGCCACGCAGATGAACAGAATCACGAGCCGCCCGATCTCCGGCCGGAAATAGCGGATCAGCCGCCGGAAGGTCCTGCTGCTGTTCTGTGCCTTTTCCACCGGAGCACCGATGTTGCGATGCCCGCCCTTGCGGAAGGAAGGCTGCTGCGCATTATTCTGATTCCGGCTGGAAGTGCTCATTCGGCCGCACCCCCCATCTTCACCTGGGACTGATAGATGTCCTGATACGTACCGCATGTCCGCAGCAGTTCCTCATGGCCGGCACAGGCAATGATGGAACCGTTTTCCATGACCGCGATCCGGTCAGCGTTTCGGATGGAGGCAATGCGCTGGGCGATGATGATCCTTGTGATCCCGGCATAATCCCGGTCCAGTGCGTCGTAAATCTTCGCCTCCGTCACAAGATCCAGTGCACTGGTGGAATCATCCAGGATGAGGATCTCGCCCTTTTTCAGAAGCGCCCGAGCAATGGCGACGCGCTGACGCTGGCCGCCGGAGAGGCTGGTTCCGCCTTCCGCCACCGGTGTTTCATATCCGTGAGGCTGTTCCAGAATAAATTCCTCCGCCTGGGCGGCCTGCGCCGCCGCACGGATCTCATTCTCATTGGCCTGTTCCCGTCCCAGAAGGATATTCTCCCGGATCGTCGTACTGAACAGTTCGTTTTTCTGCGGAACGGCTGCCACCCGGTCCCGCAGTTCCTTCAGCTTGTATTCTCTGATGTTGACGCCGTCCACTTCCACCGTGCCTTCCGTGGCATCGTAGAGCCGGCTGATCAGATTAATCAGGCTGGTCTTTCCGCATCCCGTGGATCCGATGATCCCGAACACCTCGCCGGGGCGGATCTCAAGGTCGATATCATGTAGTACTTCCGCCTGGTTGTCGGGGTAGGAGAAGGACACGTCCCGGAAGCATACACTTCCCTTTACTGCCGTCTCCCCCACGCCCGGTCCGTCCGTGATCGCAGGCTCCGCGTGCAGGATCTCATTTATGCGCCGACCGGAGGCAAATCCCCGGGAGAAGGTCTGAAAGATCATAGCCAGCATCATCATGCCGTTGAGGATCTGTGAGATATAGGTGATGGCCGCCATGACGTCACCGGGACGCATACCACCTGCTTTCGTCTGGATCGCCCCGATCCAGATCAGAGCCACGATGGCCATGTTGAGAATGATATTCATAATGGGGCGCATGAAGCTCGTCAGGATCAGCACCCGCATCTGGGTCTCCACCAGTTCCGTGTTGGCTCTGTCGAAACGCTCCGTCTCCGTCCCCTCCTGGATGAAGGCACGCACCACACGGGCGCCGGAAATGTTTTCTCCGATCACGGTATTCATCCGGTCGATCCGCTTCTGCAGGATGCCGAACAGCGGGTTGGTCTTCCACAGGATAAACACGATGTCCAGGATGACCAGCGGGAATGCACAGGCCACCACGATATTGAAATGCACATTCAGGGACAGGAGCGTAAAGGTTCCTGCAATGAGAAACATGGAAGAACGGATCAGGCCCCGGACGATGGACATCACCAGCCTCTGCACCTGGGACACGTCATTGGTGACGCGGGTGATGAGAGAACCGGTGGTGAAGGAATCCGTCTGTTCAAATGACATCTTCATGATGTTCGAGAAACAGGCTTTCCGCACCTCATTGCCGTAACTCTGTCCGCAGATATTGGTCATGGCCGCACACAGGATACCGCAGAGGCCCCCTGCCAGCACGATGAGGAGCATGCGGATCCCCACCGTGGTAATGAGAGAGATATCCGGGGTCCCGTTTCCGGAAAGCCCCAGGATCCCGTCATCCACGATGCCCGCCATCAGTTTCGGCTGGATCATATCCGCTGCCACTTCCCCTATCATGAAAAGAGCGGCCAGCAGTGCGAAGATCCAGTATTTCTTCATGTATCGGAGCATTCACTATCCCCTTCCGACTAAATTTACAACAATGGTGCGATAGCTTTTACCAGCACAGCGGTGATCTTGGTACGCAGCTTCTCTTCGCGTACCATTTTCCTTGTAACCCGCCGGCACTGCCTCAGAGTCTGCTGAAAATCCTCCTCGATATCCGGAATGCACGCTGTCCGGTAAAGATACGCGGCACACTCAAAATGATGATACAGGCTGCGGTAATCCAGATTGATTGTCCCTACCACGGCACGCACATCATCGCTGACGAAGACCTTCGCGTGAACGAAACCGGGCGTAAATTCATAGATCTTGACACCGGCTCGAAGCAATGACATGTAGTGACCTTTTGCCAAAGCATACGGAATCGCCTTGTCCGGGATCCCCGGCAGGATGAGCTTCACATCCACGCCGCGGGAGGCTGCCAGCTGCAAGGCTGCAGTCAGTTCGTCATCCAGGATCAGATAAGGTGTCATGATATGAACAAACCGGGTAGCGTGATTGAGGATATCCATGTACACAAACTCCCCGACTTTGTCCCGATCCAAGGGATTGTCTCCATAGGGCAGCACATATCCCATGGCGTTCTTCGGTACTTCTGCAGGAACACTGAGATACTTGAGATAAGACTCCGCTTCTCCCGTAAGGTTCCATGCAGACAGAAACATAAGGGTAAAGCTTTTTACCGCCTCCCCTTTGAGCATCAGCGCCGTATCCTTCCACTTACCGAACCTATCGATCTCATTGATATATTCATCGGCGAGATTCACTCCACCGGTAAATGCCGTTTTTCCATCGATCACCATGATTTTACGGTGATCTCGGTAATTATAGTGTGTGGAAATAAAAGGTCGCAGGGGCGAGAACACCCGGCACTGGATGCCCAGTTTTTCCAGTCGTCTGGGATAATCGGAAGGAAGTTTTGTGATCTCGCATGTGCCGTCATAGATCACCCGGACATCCACACCCTCCCGAGCTTTTCTGGCAAGGATCTCCAGGATCTTCCCCCACATGATCCCCTCATTGATGATAAAGTATTCCAGAAAGATAAAGTCTTCCGCTTTATCCAGCTCCCAGAGCATGGTCTCCAGCATATCCTCACCCAGCGCAAAATAGCGGACATCCGTATTACTATAAATGGGATAACACCCGGTGCGTTGGATATAGTGCGCTATACCGGCAGTCTCCGGGCTTTCTTCCTGCACCTGACGCAGTACATCCGGATCCTGAGCGATCAGTTCCTTTTCCTTCTCTGTGATCTCTTCCGCTTTCCGTTTCAGTTTTCGGTGCCCTGTATCCATCTGACAGTACAGATAGAACAACGCACCGAAAATAGGAAGGACGCTGATGATAACGATCCAGGTGATTTTTGCCGTGGAATCCATGGGACTGTTGATCACGACGAGCGCCATGATCGCATCCAAAGCACCCATAACCACCATGTAGTGAGGCATATAGTCCCGCAGACTGACGATCCACAGGACAACCAGAGCAATCTGCAACAGCAGCAGCAGGATTATGACTCCGGTACGGCTGAACAGCATGGACAGAAGGCCCTTCCTGCTGCGTTTCAGCAGCTGGATGCCATTGGTGTTGAAGTCATCATTGATTTTGGATTCTTCCAGAATCTGCTGTATGTTTTTTTCAAACGGTTCCATGACTGCCGCCCCCTTAATCTTGTATATTAATGTATATTTAATTGTACACTAACGGAAATCAAATTGGCAATTCTCCCTTTTGAAGATGTGGCAGATTCGTCATTGGGGCCCCTGTATCCCCGCTATAATGAAATCAGAAAGAAGGTGTATTTCCATGGCAAATCATTTATCCTCGGAAAAATCTCCCTATCTGCTTCAGCATAAGGACAACCCGGTAGACTGGTATCCCTGGGGTACAGAGGCTCTGAACCGGGCGAAAAAGGAGAACAAACCCATCTTCCTCAGCATTGGCTATTCCACATGCCACTGGTGCCATGTCATGGCGCACGAATCCTTTGAAGATTCTCAAGTGGCAGAGATCCTCAACAAAAACTACATCCCCATTAAAGTCGACCGGGAAGAACGGCCGGATATTGATGCGGTGTATATGAATGTCTGTCAGGCAATGACCGGTTCCGGCGGCTGGCCGCTGACAGTGATCCTCTCCCCGGATCAGCTTCCCATCTATGCCGGTACCTATTTCCCGAAATACAGTTCCTATTCCCGGGTCGGCCTGCTGGACATCCTCAACCAGATCGCCCCCATGTGGCAGAAAACGCCGGAAAAACTGACGGAAAACGGGAACAAGATTGTAGACTATCTCAACCGTATATCCGCCCCGCGGAAAGGACAGCCCCGTCCGGAGCTGATGGAAAAGACCTATGAGATGCTGCAGAAGAACTTCGGCACCGCGTGGGGAGGCTTCAGCACTGCGCCGAAATTTCCCACACCGCATCATCTTCTGTTTCTCATGCAGTACGGCGAGCATCATCCCGGATCCGAAGCCATGGCCATGACGGAGAAGACTCTGGATGCCATGGCCCGCGGAGGACTGTTCGATCATATCGGCGGCGGATTCTCCCGGTATTCCACGGATGAAAAATGGCTCCGTCCTCATTTTGAAAAAATGCTGTATGACAACGCGCTTCTTCTGACAGCCTATACAGAAGCTTATCAGCGGACGAAAAAAACAGAATACGCCGATATTGCCCGCCGTACGGCGGACTATGTGCTCCGGGAAATGACTTCCCCGGAAGGTGGCTACTACAGCGCGCAGGATGCGGACAGCGAAGGTGTAGAGGGTAAATACTATCTTCTCAGCGGCATGCAGATCCTTCAGGTTCTGGGAGACGATGACGGTCATGAGTTCTGCCGCCGCTACGGGATCGATCCCACCTCCAAATTCCCGGAGATTCCAAACCGGATCGGTATCGAAGAAGCACCTTGGAAGAAAGACGATCCCCGGCTGGAGCGTCTCTATGCGTACCGGCAGGATCGCACGACCCTTCACTGTGATGACAAGATCCTCCTGTCCTGGAACTGCTGGATGATCATGGCCATGATGCAGGCCGGGATGGTGTTGGAGGAGCCGAGGTATTCGGAGAGTGCACTCCGGGCTATGAACTTTCTCTCCTCCCATATGGTTGCGGAAAACGACCGTCTTTATCTGCGCTATCGGGATGGCGACGCATCCAATGACGGCCAGCTGGAAGATTATGCTCTGCTCTCATTGACCGAACTCTCTCTTTACCGATGGACCGGTGACAGCGTTTATCTGGAGCAGGCCACACACCGTGCCCGGCAGATGATCGAGCTGTTTGAAGATCCTTCCGCCGGAGGCTACTACCGGTCAGCAGAAGACAGCGAAGTGCTTATCATGCGCACCAAGGATATCAATGACGGTGCCGTTCCGTCCGGAAACTCCTGTGCCGCCATGGTACTGTCCCAGCTGACTCTTCTTACAGGAGAACTCTTCTGGTCCGATGCTGCAATGCGTCAGCTTACCTATCTCGCCGGTTCCGCGGAACAGTTTCCCATCGGATTTACCTATGCCATGCTGGCCATGGATCTGATGCTCTCTCCCCATCAGGAGCTGGTATGCTGCACCTCCACGAGGCCAACGGAGCATCTGGATTATCTGAAGAAAACTCCCGCCCGCAGTCTGAGCATCCTCATCCGGGATCCCGCCGGAGAAAAGATTCTGAACAAGGAAGCTCCCTTTACCGCCGGGTATGGAATCCCGGAAAGGGGGACCCGGTGGTATCTGTGTGAAAACGGCGCCTGCCAGCTTCCGTCGGATGTCTTTCCACTGACAAAAAAAGATGACTGAGAAAACTCAGCCATCTTTTTTCATGTATCTTCGCTATTACTTGTTGTCGTAATGCATCAGAGCCCAGGCAACTACGGCAGCCACGCGGTCCTCGTTCACGACGCTGTATCCTTCCGTTACCATACGGTAAGTTGCGTTTTCTTTTTTCTCCGCTTCGCTCATGCCGTCAAAACGGGCAACGATCTCTTTGGATTTGACCTTCATCAGAAGCTTGTTGATGCCTTTGAGCTTCTTATAGTCATATCCGCCCTGCACATAATAAACATCCATGTACGGCTCGCCCTTCAGGCTCTTCTTGATCATGTTGGTCTGTGCCGGGGATTCCGGAGACATACCCACTGCAACAACGCAAAGGATCTTGCATCCTGCTTCTTTGGCCTTCTTGTAGCCGACCACTTTGCCTGCCATGACCCAGCCCATGAAGATCGTAACTTCATTGGTACGTCCGGCCGGAATCTCATCTACAGGAAATGCATCGATCTTTGCATTCTTGCTGACGATCTCTGCATACTGTTTGGTATAACCGGTATTGGATGCATATACGATAATCATATTATTCTCCCTCCATATAAACCACTGACTTTTCCATCAGTATTTTTGTTCGTTCTATAATTATAAAATACGTACAGCACCAAATGCAATGGTAAAGTCAGGCAATTGTGATATTTTTCGCAATTTGTTTGATCGTTTTCTTATTTGAGGATCTTCACGATTTTCACGAGGATCGGAAGCAGTGCCATCAGCTGTTTTGTGGACAGTCCGCCGCTCTGCTGCTGAGAGCCGCCTCCGAGAAGACCACTGAGGAGGTTGGAAGCATTCAGTCCGCTGCTCTGCTGAGTGTTGCTTCCCTGCATAAAGGTGATCAGATCCGTCAGCTGGAATCCGTCTGCGAGAGGATTCTGCTGAACCTGTGCCTGCTGAGTCTGGCCGGAAGCAAAGTTCAGAAGCGTGCCAAGATTCAGCCCGCTGCTTGCCTGATTGCCGGAAACCAGAGAGGAGAACACCTGGTTGCTGGCTGCAGTACCGAGAAGATCAAACAAACCTCTGGAATCTTCTTCGGACAGATCCTTTCCCATGGAGTGTGCGGTCTCCTGAAGAGACTGTACATCATTGCAATGTGACAGTTCCTGCACCAGTTCCTGTACATCAGCCTGTTTCTTTTCGCTCATAGTATTATCCTCCATATTTTACGATAGGTGAGTTTTGTTATCTTTCGAGTATTTATTGATAGTTTTATCTTATCTTTTTTTATACACGATTGCAATAATGTCTGACAAAAAAAGGGACTCGCAGCTCAACGGGAATCACCGGTCCTGCGTTCACCGGACAGGACCTCCCTCCCTGTGGAGATTGAAATACCTTCTGCGGAATGATATGATGATTTCCATCCGATCAGTCGGAATCCGCTCAGATCCGCCGGCTGTTACGGAATTCTATTTCAACGGGAAACCGTTTCAATATTATAATGAGAGGCAATTATGGAGAATAACACGACCCGATATGGTCTTCTTGGAGATGCCAAGCGTCTGGGCGAGATCCTGTCCGTGGCCAACAAATACAAGGTGGCCCAGGGACTGACGCCGGACAAGGTCTATAATATGTTCAAGGATCTCGGCACAGCCTTTATAAAACTGGGGCAGCTGCTGAGTCTGCATCCGGAGGTCCTTCCCAGAGAATACTGCAAGGCTTTGGAAAGTCTGCGCAACGATGCTCCCACCATCACCACCGCACAGATCCGGGAGATCGTGTCGGAAGAGTACGGAAAACCATGGAACCACGTCTTTTCCAAGATCGTGGCCATCCCTGTCGGCTCCGCCTCCATCGCTCAGGTCCATGACGCATATCTGCTGGACGGCACCCGTGTCGCCGTGAAGGTCCAGCGGCCGGACAGTTACCAGATGATGGAACAGGATGTGCGAATGCTGAAAAAGGCACTGAACGTCCTGAAGATTCCCCAGCTCAAAAACATTCTGTGGCTCATCAACAACGCGCTGGATGAGACCTGGCGTGTGGCACAGGAAGAGCTGAATTTCGTGCAGGAAGCGGAAAACCTGGAGCGGCTGGCTAAGATCCTGGAACCCATGGAGTTTGCCCATGTTCCCGCAGTATACAAGGAACTGACCACCCGCGATGTACTGGTAATGGAATACATTGACGGATATGAGATCACTGATCACGAAGGGCTTATCGCTGCCGGATACGACCTCAGCGAGATCTGCCAGAAGCTCATCCGCAGCTACATCAAACAGTGGGCGGAAGATCTGTTCTTCCAGGCCGATCCCCATTCCGGCAATATCCGCATCCGGGACGGACAGGTAGTATGGCTGGATCTGGGTATGATGGGACACCTATCCGAGCGGGAAGCAGAGTCCCTTCACCACTGCATGCATGCCATCTGGAAGAATGATGTGTCGGAGTTTACGGAATGGGCTCTGATCCTGTGCGGTCAGCCGGGAGATCATCCCTGCCGGGAATCTCTGCAACAGGATTACGTCGCATTCCTGGATAAATATCGGGTGCAGTCCATCAAAGAAATGAACGAGACCGGTGATGTATTTGTGGATATGATCAACATCATGGCGAAATACGGTGCCGAATTCCCGCTGTCTCTCACCATGTACGGACGCAGCCTTCTCGTCATGGAAGGCACAGTCTCCAATCTGGATGAGAAGACGGATCTTACGGATATTCTCGGACGTCACCTTGCGGCTTATGCCATCGGCGACGGACCTGCGGGAAAGATCGCCCGCAAGCTGTCCCACAACCGTCTGTGCTCTGGTTCCCGGCTCCACTACAACGAGTACCAGAAAACTGAGGACATCCCGAAAGACAGCGAACTGCTGTCGGAAGAGGAATATCGGATTCTGTCTGAGACCGGTGCCAAAGTATGGACTCCGGACAATGAATAAGTATCATCCCGAAGAAACAAACACCAATTTCTTCGGGATTTTTTGTGCAATTTTTTGCAGTGTTTTTGCCGCTCTTGCACTTACGCAAGTTCTTTTTTTAATAAAATCCTATACTTTGCATTTATTCTAATATGCAACTTGAAAAAAATATGAAACAATGTTCTATTTTTGGTGTTTTGTACAGCTTGCAAAGGGACACCCTTCCTTTTTTTGGATTTTTAGTCGATATTTACGATTTTCGATTGAATCTGGTAGTCGAATATAGTAAAATGTATACGTGCTTATAATATCTATCCTAAAGGGGGTAACGCATCCGAACATTAATTACAGAGAAAATGTAATACAAACTTAAAGAAGAGAAGTGTAGAAAAGAGTTATAGGAGGTTTGCTAAATGACATTTGGCGAAATCATAGGTAAAATAGACGGGTTTGTGTGGGGCTGGCCCCTGATCATCCTTCTGGTTGGTACTCACCTGTTTATGACCTTCCGTACCGGCTTCATTCAGAAAGATATCTTCAAAGCTATCAAGATGTCCTTCGAGAAAGATCCGGACGCAGAAGGTGACGTATCTCAGTTCGGTGCACTGACCACCGCACTGTCTTCCACCATTGGTACCGGTAACATCATCGGTGTCGGCACCGCAATCGCCATGGGCGGCCCGGGTGCTGTTCTGTGGATGTGGCTTACCGGTTGCTTTGGTATCGCAACAAAATATTCTGAGACTCTCATCGCTCTGAAGTATCGTGTAAAGAGCGAGGACGGTTCCATGATCGGCGGTGCCATGTACGCACTTGAGCGCGGCAAGAACTGGAAATGGCTGGGTATCATCTTTGCCCTTCTGGCTGCAATCTGCGCATTCGGTATCGGCTGCATGGTTCAGTCCAATGCCGTTATGACCAACGTCACCGGTACTTTCCCCGCCGTCGACCCCATCGTCGTTGGTGTTGTTCTGGCAGTTCTGATCGCCCTCGTTATCATCGGCGGCATTCAGTCCATCACCAGAGTTTCCGAAGCACTGGTACCGTTTATGGCTATCTTCTACTTCCTCGGCTGCCTGGTCATCCTCTTCATGAATGGCCACTATGTCGGCGAAGCAGTTTCTCTGATTATCACCTCCGCATTCACCGGAAAAGCAGCAGTCGGCGGTTTCGTCGGCGGCGGTGTTGCAGCAGCTCTCCGTTACGGTTTTGCCCGCGGCCTGTTCTCTAACGAGTCTGGTATGGGTTCTGCTCCGCTGGTCGCTTCCGCTGCTCAGACCCGCAACCCGAAGCGTCAGGCCATGGTCTCCATGACCGGTACGTTCTGGGATACCGTCGTCATCTGCCTGATGACCGGTCTGGTTCTGACTTCCAGTGTCCTGAAGTTCCCGGAGATGCAGGAGATCGTAAAAATGCAGCAGGGCGGTGCTCTGACCAACGCTGCATTCGCTCAGATCCCCATTCTGGGCAAACCAATCCTTCTGGTTGGTCTGATTACCTTCGCATTTTCCACCATCCTCGGCTGGTACTACTATGGCGAGAGATGTGCTGTATATCTGATTGGCGAAAAAGTTATCCCTGTATACAAAGTATTGTGGGTACTTGGAGTATTCGTCGGATGTATTGCTGAGCTGAACACTCTGTGGGATCTGGCCGACCTTCTCAATGGTCTGATGGCTGTCCCGAACATCATCGCTGTTCTGGCTCTGTCCGGTGTCATCGCTGCAGAAACCAAGAAGTATGCGGGCGAGCATATCATGGACAGGGACGAGACGCCGATTCCGACGATCAAGAATGCCAACGCCGGCGTTCTGAACAAGAAAGCACAGCAGTAATTTTTCCTGTATTACATTTCAACGTATCCACAACGGATGCCGGGATGATTTAATCCTATATATAAACACGTGGCAGCGCCTGATGGTTTCATCAGGCGCTGTTTTTGTTTTCTCTTATCCTCCCGATGTGTTATGATAGGTAAGACAATTGTTTTAAAAAGGTGATACTTATGCGCAAGTTTATTTGCAGCTTTACCATACTGGTCCTATTGCTCTGCTGCGGCTGCGGACGCAGCGGCAGCGGGAGCTCTTCCCTGTCGTCCGAACCGGCCCTGTCGGCACCGGTCACGCTTTCCGTCGGTTATACGGCTCCTCCGTCTTCATCGGTCCATACGATGCTTCAGGATCTGGCAGACGAACTGTACAGCCGTTCCAAGGGAATGATCTCTCTGGAGCTTTACGGAGAAGGTGAGCTGGGCACCGAAGCCGAGCTGGCCGAGCAGGTCATGTCCGGGCAGCTGGATGCTGCGATCCTGTCATCCGACACGCTGCGCCCATACTGCAATAAGCTCTCGGCTCTTCGTCTTCCATTCCTGTTTAAAGACTATAATGAAGCGGAAGCAGTCATCGGCAGCGAAGTGGGTGAGGAGATTCTGGAAGAGCTGACAGACAGCCATATGGTTCCTCTGTGTTATGCGTCCGGTTATCTGTGGCAGATCTCCAATGCCCTCCGTCCGGTAGAGAAGCCAGCAGATCTCACAGGAATGATGCTGCGCACCACGGACGATGAACTGACTCTGACGGTCTATGAAAACTTTGCCGCGCTTCCTGCCCCTCTGGATAAGGAAGAACTGCTTCCGGCTCTGGAAAGACAGGTCTTCAACGGTCAGGTGGGATCCATTACGGATTTCGGCGCATTGGAACTGGCTGGAACACAGCCGAATCTTTCCATCATGAACATCCAGTATGATACGGATGTTCTGGTGGCGAGCGAATCTTTCTGGGATTCCCTTCCTCCATCCGGCCGCGAACTGATCCTGGATTGTGCGAAGGAAGAAGCCGCTGAGCACCGTTCCTTCATACAGACCAATGAAGAGACGATCCTGAAGGGACTTCGCACTTCCAACGATGTCCGCGAGCCGTCACTGAAGGCATTTAAAGAACAGTCCGAGATCCTCTATGAAGATTATGCCCGCCAGAATTCCTGGGGTGAGGATCTGATCCAAAAAATAAAGGCGCAGCGAAAAGAGGCTGCTGCACCCTGAAATCATTGAAGGAGTTTCCGTTATGCAATTGGATATGACCCGGGGCTCCATCCCTTCTCTGCTGATCCGCTTTACCATTCCCCTTCTCATCGGGAATATCTTTCAGCAGCTGTATAACATGGTCGACACCATGATCGTTGGAAAATACGTTGGCGCCTCTGCTTTGGCGGCGGTAGGTGCCACCGGAAACCTCATGTTCCTGATCACCGGTTTCTCCATCGGATTTGCTGCCGGTTTTTCCATTATCACCGCCCAGGCTTTCGGCGCCGGAGACGGCTGGAAACTGCGGCACTCCGTGTCCAACGGTATCCTGTTATCCCTTCTGACGGCAGTCATCCTGACTACCGTCAGTTTGACATGCATGGATACCTTTCTTCACTGGATGAACACGCCTTCGGATATTTATCCGCAGGCTAGGTCCTATATCACCATCATTGCCGCCGGTCTCATTGCAAACACATTCTATAACCTGCTGTCCGGTTATCTGCGGGCAGTGGGCAACAGCCGCGCTCCTCTGATGTTCCTTATCTTCTCGTCGGTGCTGAACATCCTGTTGGATCTGTGGTTCATACTGTCCTTCCATATGGGCGTAAAAGGAGCGGCGATGGCCACGGTGTTGTCCCAGGCCGTCTCCGCCGTTCTGTGTGCTGTCTATATTCATTTTCGTGTTCCGGATCTTATTCCCCGCCGAAATGAGTGGCGGCTCCAGCGCGCCATTTCCCTGTCCCAGCTGAAAATGGGCATTCCCATGGCGCTGCAGTTTGCCGTCACTGCATCAGGCATGACCATCATGCAGGCAGCCATCAATGCCTATGGTTCCACTGCCGTTGCCGCCGTCACTGCCGCGTCCAAGCTTCAGTATCTGCTGATGCAGGGCGTCATGGCCACCGGACAGGCAATGGCCACCTTCTGCGGTCAGAATTTCGGTGCCGGTGACCGAGGCCGGGTGACCCAGGGGATCCGGGTAGCTCTTGCCGGACTTGCCGCATACAGCATCTTTGCGTTTATCATGCTTCGGTTCGTATTTCCGCATCTTCTGTTTCTGTTCTTCCCCGGTTCCGAAGATCTGGCTTCCATCGGAGAATACGCAGGATCCTATTTCCGCGTTACCATGTGTTTCTATCTGCCCTTGAGCTTCATCCTCATTTTCCGCAATTCCCTGCAGGGCTGCGGCTATGCGCTGCTGCCGCTGTTTTCGGGGATCACGGAACTGCTGGCCCGATGCATCATGGCAGCACTCAGCGGACATACGCACCGCTTCCTTTTTGCCATTGCCTGTGATCCGGCTGCCTGGTGTGCCGCCGGCCTGTACACACTTCTGGCCTATCTTTTCGTGCGCCACCAGTGGAAACGGCAGGGAGTCCTGGATCAGTAATCGCGGATCTTCGCGGTTTTCCGAAACGCTACCAGCCGGATACGGCTGACGCCG
Organism: uncultured Oscillospiraceae bacterium; assembly: GCA_905236515.1. GTDB lineage: Bacteria > Bacillota > Clostridia > Oscillospirales > Oscillospiraceae > UBA2922. The sequence continues at coordinate 16,348 of CAJOQP010000091.1, forward strand.
AGAATCTCCTTCAGGGATTCGTCGCCTAGAAACATCAGTTCCCAGTCACGATCCCCATAGAAAAAGCGGATCATTCCCTCTTCGGGAACCTCCTCATCGGTACAGAACCGCCAGTCGGATGCTTTTTTCAGATCGACATCCGCCCAGTATTCGCTCATCTCATCCGTAACCGTGAGCTGATCTCCCTGACCTTCCACCGTGTAACCTTTTTCCATGCCGTCAAAATACTTCAGCATGGCTTCTTCTGCCTGAATGAATCCCTCCGGAATCTGGAACATACTCATGGCAAGAACTCCTTTTCTGCAGTTTTTACTTTGATTTCTCTTCCATTCTACCTATTTTCGGTATAGAATACAATCAAGAACAAAGACCGCCTGGAGGAGGATCGTCAATAATGTCCATTAAAGATGCCTACAAGGAAATGATTGAAAAAGCGATCAAGGAAGATCATGTCAAACGCATTATGATGCTGCGCCAGCAGGATTTTCCTGTGGAGTCCATCGCAGCCGTCTATGAGATGACCAGCGATGACGTGGAAAAAGTCATCCGCGACAATAAAAACGACTTCGAATGGGGTCTGAAAGACTGATCGGACTGATCATTACATCGCATAAAAAAATAGATCGATGGGATTTTTCCCATCGATCTATTTTTTTGATTCACTTATTTGCTGATTTTAGCCTTCAGTTCTTTGATTGCAATCTTGCCAGCACGTTTGGCTGCATATTTTGCAAGCGGAAGGACCTTGTCTTCGCAGCGGATCATGTTGGTGCAATCCGGGCGGTCACGCCGCAGGTGGATGGCGTCGAACATGCACTTGGTGGTGCACAGTCCGCAGCCGATGCACTTGTTCTGATCAGCGATACATGCACCGCAGCCCAGGCAGCGGGATGCTTCAGCCTTGACCTGTTCTTCCGTGAAGGTGAGACGGTCATGCTCGAAGGAACGGGCCTTCTTCTTGTCGTGGAGGATAGGCTGACGTGCCGGACGGTCGTAGCAGTCCGGATCCAGTGCCAGATTATCCTTATCCAGCTCGTAGAACTCACGCAGATTACGTCCGCGGGTCAGGCTCTGTCCATCCTGTACGAAGCGGTGCAGGGACTCAGCGCCTTCACGGCCGGCTGCGATGGCATCGATGGCAAACTTCGGTCCGGTGTATACGTCACCGCCCACGAAGATGTCTTCCTGTGCGGTCTGGTAGGTGATGGCGTCGGCTTCCGCGTTGCCCTTCTTGCCGGTCTTCAGTGCGCCCACATCCAGGTTGCCCCAGTCGATGACCTGACCGACGGATGCGATGACGGAATCCACATCCAGGGTCTCAAACTTGCCGGTACCAACGGGTTTGCGGCGTCCCTTCTCATCGGGCTCGCCCAGTTCCATGATCTCCACTTTCAGGCCCTTGACCTTGCCGCTGGATCCCAGGATCTCAACCGGTGCGTTGAGGTAGCAGAACTTCACGCCCTCTTCCAGAGCCTCTGCCACTTCTTCCTTGTCCGCCGGCATCTCTTCTTCGCTTCTGCGGTAAACGACATAGGTCTCCGCGCCCAGACGGACTGCCGTACGGCATACGTCCATGGCCACGTTGCCGCCGCCGATGACAGCACACTTCTTGCCGATCTCCGGCTTCTCGCCCAGGTTGACTTCACGCAGGAAGTCCACGCCGCCGTAAACACCCTTCAGGTCTTCGCCGGGGATGTTCAGCTTGGAGCTCTTCTGTGCGCCGATGGCCACGTAGAAGCCCTTGTAGCCCTGCTCGCGCAGTTCCTGGATGGTGATATCCTTGCCGATCTCGGTGTTCATCTGGAACTTGACACCCATCTTCTCCAGCACTTCGATCTCGCCGCGCAGTGCGCTGCGGTCCAGACGGTAGCTGGGGATGCCCATGACGAGCATTCCGCCGGGTTCCTTGTTCCGGTCGAATACGGTCACGTTTACATAGCCCATGCGTGCCAGATAGTAGGCACAGCTCATGCCGGCGGGGCCGGCGCCGATGATGGCGACCTTCTCCTCGTAGTCCTTGTCGATGGGACGACGGCGAATGGGCTCAGCGATATAACGGTCATCGCTCTTCAGATCCTGCTCGGCGATGAACTTCTTGATCTCGTCGATGGCCAGAGCCTTATCCACGGCACCGCGGGTGCAGGCGTCTTCGCAGCGGCGGTTGCAGACGTAGCCGCAGACGGACGGGAACGGGTTGTCCTGCTTGATCAGAGCGAGAGCGTCCTGATAACGGCCTTCCTTGGCCAGTTTGATGTAACCCTGAATGGCAATGTGTGCCGGGCAGGCGGTCTTACAGGGAGCCGTGCCGGACTCATGGCAGTTCTTGCGGTTATCCACAACATAGTTGGGATTCCATTTGGATTTCGGCCATCTGTTGTCATCGGGGAGTTCCTGTTTCGGGTACTCCACCTCACCCTGCTTGGTGCAGAGCTTCTGGCCGAGTTTCAGAGCGCCAGCCGGGCAGACCTCCACGCACTTGCCGCATGCCACGCAGTCTTCTGTCGTGACGTGTGCACGATAAGCGGAAGCAGACAGATACGGAGTATTGAAGTACTGGCTGGTGCGCAGTGCGAAGCAGACGCCGAGGTCGCAGTTGCACAGACCGAAGATCTTGTCGGAACCATCGATGTTGGTGGTCTGGTGGACATAGCCGTTGTCCTCGGACCGTTTGCAGATCTCCAGTGCTTCTTCTTTGGTAATGCGACGGCCTTTGCCGGTCTCTACCAGGTAGTCGGCGAAATCGCCGAGACCGATGCAGCAGTCGTCCTGAATCTCACCGGAGCCCTCGCCGAACAGTCGGCGGGCATTACGGCAGGAGCAGTAACCAACGGACAGTTGTCCGTCATACTTGTCCAGCCAGTGAGAAATGTGCTCCAGATCGCAGGATTCCTGTTTGGCAGGAATGGCCTGTTCCACGGGGATGACATGCATGCCGACACCGTTGCCTCCGGGAGGCATCAGGTGGGTCTTGCCTTCCAGAGGAAGGAATGTCATCTGATCAAAGCTGGAAGCCAGCTCCGGGTACTTCTCAACCTGGTCGAGCACCATGTTGGTCATCTCAGCAATACCGGGAACGAAAAGCTGAACATACCACTGTTTTTCCTTTTTGGGATTCTCCCGATGGTACTCTACGATGCCGTGCATTGCAGCATCGGTCAGCAGTTCCTCGATCTTCGCTTCGGACTTGCCGGTAAGCTTTGCAATTTCCGCTGTGGTCTTGGGTTTGCGGAGCCCCATCTTCAGCATAACTTCCGCGATCTCATCGCTGGAGCATGCGCGATCAAGGATGATATATTCCGGATCATTTTCCGTGATCTTCTTGATTCCAAGCTTCTGCGGAATACGGTCGGTAATCATCTTTCCAAGATCGAATAATATC
>CAJOQP010000092.1 GCA_905236515.1 uncultured Oscillospiraceae bacterium
CACTTCGACGATATGCCGAGAAAAGATATGACCAAGATGCCTTACGAGATGAACAAGTATCCGAAATACGACGATCAGATCTGATCATCCGATTTCAAATTTCAAGGGAAGTTTCCAGACGGAAGCTTCCCTTTTTCTTTTGGTTTTGTCACCGTCTCTTTCATCCGAAAAAACTGCGGCCCCTCCGTTTCGGAAGAGCCGTTAAAGTGTTATAACATCATATCGGTGATGGAATCGATGGATATCTCCGTTCCGTCCATCGTCAATATCGTTCTTTTGATCGGATCCAGTTTTCGGATCTGTTTTCGTTCTGTGCGGAATTCTCCGCCTTCTTTTCGGTCATCCGGCACGAACCAGGTGATGGTCACCTCCGGTCCCGTCTCGATCTCCTCCTCGATCCACTGAAGGACCTGATCGATCTCGGCTTTCCGGTTCTCATCCAGTTCCACCGAGTCCTCCGTATACCGGGCGGTTTCCGCGATGGCACTGTCGTATCCCGTTAATGCCGCAAAGGGTGCAAACTGCGCCGCTCGGTTTTCGGGACTCATGGGCCGGTGTTTCGTGGAAATGGGGCGGGGTTCCCGGAGAATATCTCCGTATTTCTCCCGTACTTCTTCCTGCGCTTTCTTCAGTTCCTCGCTGGTCACTCCCCGCACTTCATGCCAGGCATTTGCTAAAGGATCCTTTTTCACGCTTTGTGCCCTCCGATCTGCTGGTTCCGGTCTTTGGCCGTAGCACCCTCTTTCAGGTTCGTTCCCTTTAAGATCGCATTCTTTCCGTATTTCTTCTGGATCTCTAGGATCGCCTTCTGTGCCCGTTTTTCCTTCTCCAGCGACTCTTCCCTCCGTTCCTCCTCTTCCTGTCTGGCCTCATAATCCGTGAACAGATCCATCTGTTCATATTTCGGTTTTTCCGGTTTCTGCCGCTCCGGGATCACGTGGTTGGCCGTGATGGTCAGCCGGCGGATCAGCAGGATCGGGTCGGTGATGCGGTCATACAGTTCCAGCATCGCGTCGATGATCTCCCGGGTGGAGGAGCCATATTCCGGAAGATTGGCGGTACCGTGGGCATGTTTGGGTACCTGGCGGTGATACCAGTCTGTGGTCACTTCCCCTTTGAACTTCTTTCTCCGTTCAGGATCGGACAGATTCGTGATGTCATATCCGACGGTGAGAACCAGCTGATCCGTGACAAGGCCTTTATCCACCAGATCCAGTACCAGTCGGTCGGTCATTTCCCGCAGTACGATGCGTGCCTTCTCCCATTCGTAAGGCGTATGCAGTACCTGTCCGGCGCCCAGGCTGTTGGAGGCTGGCCGATAAGCACGGATCTGCTCGATGGTACAGGGCTCCCAGCCGAAACTGTGATCGATCAGCAGCTCCGCGTTAATGCCGAACAGCCGGTACAGAAGATCTTCGTTGGTCAGGGCACACCGGGCCACGTCTCCCATGGTATACATTCCATGGGCCTCCAGTTTCCGGGCATATCCCACGCCCACACGCCAGAAATCCGTCAGAGGCCGATGGTTCCACAGCAGGAGTCGATAACTCATCTCATCCAGTACCGCGATTCGGGCACCGCTTCCGTCCGGATCCATATGTTTTGCTACGATATCCATTGCGATCTTGGCAAGATACATGTTCGTGCCCACACCGCCGGTGGCAGTGATCTTCGTTTCCCGGTATACCTCATCGATGAGCATTTTACAGAACTGCTGTCCGTTCATGCGGTTTGCCTTCAGATAACGGGTGGCATCAATGAACACCTCATCAATGGAATACACATGGATATCCTCCGGCGCCACATGTCTCAGGTAGATCTGATAGATCCGGGTGCTGTACTGGATGTACAGAGCCATTCTCGGCGGCGCCACGATGTACTCCAGTTTCAGCGCCGGGTTCTCCTTCACCTTTTCATTGTCATCGCATTCTCCCTCGAAGGGCACTCCCTTGCATTCTGCCAGACGCTGCGTATTGATCTGCCGGACCTGCTGCACCACTTCAAACAGTCTGGCGCGGCCGGAGATCCCGTAGGATTTCAGAGAAGGAGATACCGCGAGACAGATGGTCTTCTCCGTTCGGCTCTCATCCGCCACCACAAGA
>CAJOQP010000093.1 GCA_905236515.1 uncultured Oscillospiraceae bacterium
CCCTTCTCTTGGCATCACACAGTCTCCGGTGATCTCCCGGATCGCACACCCCTTATGACACTCTTTGCCGATCTGTGTCACTTCTGTCAGTGCTTCCCCTATTTTCAATCTGGTTCCCACGGGAAGAGTATGAACTTCCATTCCTTCCACCAGGATATTTTCCGCAAAGGCCCCATGCTCCAGATTGAAATCCAGCTTATCCTGCATGGTCTTTACACTGTCGGTGCTGAGGAGACTCACCTGGCGATGCCAGTTTCCTGCATGGGCATCTCCTTCAATTCCCCAGTCCTCTTTCAGAAATGCTTCCGGAATCTCGTGTTTCTGGATCCCACGGATCTCACTGATGTTGATCGCTGCAACTTTTGCCACTAAAGATCAGTCCTCTTTCCGCTCAAATGTGCCGCTTTTTCCGCCGGTTTTCTTTAACAGTCGGATATTGGTGATCTTCATATCCTTCTGTACGGCTTTGCACATATCATATACTGTCAGGGCCGCAACAGAAACTGCGGTCATCGCTTCCATTTCCACACCGGTCACACCGGTACATTTGGCCGTGGCCAAGATCTCCACTGCCAGTTTTTCCTCATTGAGGTTAAATTCAATATCAATCCCGGAGACCATGATCGGATGACACATGGGAATCAGATCCGGAGTATGCTTTGCTCCCATGATTCCGCCAATCTGTGCCGTTCCCAGCACATCGCCTTTGGCAATCCCTCCGGATTTGATCAGATCAAAGGTTTCCTGATTGACCAGCACTTCTCCCGCTGCAATTGCGGTTCGTGCCGTTTCCTTCTTCTCGGAAACATCCACCATTCGAGCTCTGCCCTGTTCGTTAAAATGGGAAAACTCCGCCATTTCTTATCCTCCAATACGGTTCATATCCCGTCGCGACTGAGACCTCTCCGTTGCGGAAAGCGCTGCGTGCGCTTTTGGTTTGTGCGCTATGGCAAGTTTCAATGCCCACTGCAGCTCACTTCCATGAAGTCCCTTTATATGGATCTCCTCAAAGGAATGCAGGCAGGGTTTCAGACATCCATCCGCTGTCAGGCGAAGCCGGTTGCAGCTTCCGCAGAAATCACAGCTGAGAGGGCTGATGAGTCCTACTCGGCCGCGTCCGTTATTCAGCTTATACAGACGTGTTACGCTGCTCTCTGCTTTGTCATTGATCCGCACCAGTTCCGGCACTTTCTCCAGAACGACAGAACATGGAATATATGCCTGCTCCGGAAACTGATGAACGTCTCCAATTGGCATCAGCTCAATGAATCTCACATCCAGCGGGCAGGATCGCGTCAATTCTGCCAGCTTGAAGATCTCATCATCATTGAACCCGCCAATAAGCACGGTATTGAGTTTTATGGGGTCCATACCAGCAGCAAACGCTGCATCCATGCCTTCCAACACCTTGTTAATGTCTCCGCCCCGGGTGATCTGCCGAAACTTTTTTTCATCCAAAGTATCTAAACTGATATTAACCCGGTTGATTCCTGCTGCCTTCAGATCCTTTGCCATTTCTTTCAGCCGGGTTCCGTTGGTAGTCATCGTGACTTCCTTCACGCCCTTAACGTCATGGATCCGCGCACAAAGATCAACGATACCTGGGCGGACCAGTGGTTCTCCTCCGGTAATACGGAATTTCGTAATACCCAGGGAGGCCGCTGCTTCCACGACTTCCACAATATCGTCATCTTTCATTGCCGTCCAGCTGCGGGGCACCGCGTTCGCCGGCATGCAGTAAACACACCGGTGATTGCAGTCCTCCGTCACGGAAATTCGAAGATAATTTATTTCTCGTCCAAAACTGTCTTTCATTGTTTTATGTCGTTCCTCTTTTCTGCGAGGCCGCCATTTTCCTCCCTACAATGGTTCTTGCTCTCAGGTTACCGGGAATGAATCAAATGCCAAAATTTCCGGGTACTCTTCCATATAGTTCTTGCAGTCCTCATAGGTAATGAACTGAGAAGATAATACGGTCAGATTATATGTGATGTTTCCGTTCGGATGTTTATGGATCCCAGTCTCCGTTACTTTCATGTCCAGATCCTCCATCAGCCGTTGGATGATGCGATCCTGCTTTTCCGCCGGTCCCACTGTGATGGATACAACATTAGTGGAGTAACCATCCACTCCATACGGGTAGCGGTGCATGATGTACTGCAGCAGCATAATGATGACCGTGCCAAACAATCCCAGATAATACATTCCGGAACCAATGCACATTCCGATGGCTGCTGTTGCCCAGATTCCCGCAGCGGTAGTCAGTCCCTTGATGGAATTTCCGGTCTTGAAGATCACGCCGGCGCCCAGAAAACCGACTCCAGATACGATCTGAGCGGCGATTCGGGCAGGATCCGCATTGTTGATGCCCCACTCATCTTTGGTGGATGCAATGATATCCGCAAATCCGTACTTGGATAGGATCATCAGGGCACAGGACGTTACAGCAACTAAAACGTGGGTCCGAATTCCGGCTTCCTTAAACCGGCTGGCTCTCTCCGCTCCGATGGCGAATCCACAGGCGCAGGAGATAAGCATACGGGCAAGAAAATCCAGCATCATGATGCCGGTGATTTGTCCGCCAAAAAATGCCGATAGATCCATTCGCAAATTCCCCCTCTCTGCGAACAATTCGGTCTTATGTAAATAATTATTTTATATGGTGCATGAAATAAAGTCAACAGAGGCGGTCTTCACAAAAGACCGCCTCTGTGTAGCTTGTATTCTCAGTTTTGATCCAGATACTGACACGCCGCCAGTGCTGCTACAGCACCGTCTGCAGCTGCCGTTGTCAGCTGCCGGATGGTCTTTTTCCGGTTGTCTCCTGCCACAAATACTCCCGGTGTTTTGGTGACACAGTCTTCTCCGGAATCTGCGTAACCTTTCTCGTCCAGTTCGATCCATTCCCGGAATGCCTCGTTTGCAGGAGAGTGGCCGATGGCGACAAACACGCCATCCACGACAAGATCCTTGTCCTGTCCGTCAGAGTCCACCAGACGGATCCCGCTCAGGTTCTCTCCACCCAGAAGCTCTTTCACCTGGTATCCCAGCACCATCTCCACGTTGTCCATTGCGCGAAGCTTCTCCACCATGACCGGTTCGCCGCGGAACGTATCGCGACGATGGACGAGATATACTTTTTTACACAGATCTGCCAGATAGGCGGCATCCTGCAACGCGGCGTTTCCGCCTCCGCACACTGCAACGACTTTGTCTTTATAAAACGCGCCGTCACACACTGCGCAGAAGCACTCTCCGTTTCCCTGATACTGCTCTTCCTCTGGAAGTCCCAGTGTCTTGGGTCTGGCTCCGGTAGCAATAACAACGGATCGGCCCTGATATTCCTCATCAAAGTCCGTAGTGACCGTGAAAAGATCTCCCTCTTTTCTCAGTGCGACGACTTCACCCACTTCCGTCTCGGCACCCAGTTCCAGTGCGCGGTTAGTCATAAGATCTCCCAAATCCGTTCCGCTGATGGGACCCATGGCCGGGAAGTTTTCTACCAGCGGCGACCAGGTGATCTGTCCGCCGAAGGCGTCCTTCTCGATCACGAGAACGCTCTTGCCCGCTCTCTTCACATACACTGCTGCTGTCAGTCCTGCCGGACCGCCGCCGATCACGATTACATCATATATCATGTTGTCCCTCCGCCTGTTTTTTCTGCTTTCTTAGTTCTTCTTTACGTTCGGAATCGACATATCCTGTGGAATACAGTTTTTCCACCGTTTTATTTCCGCTTATGGAAAACCGAAGATTTCTGTTTCCTTTCCGCCGATGCCCTCCTCGCTGGTGATACACAAACACGGAAGGCTCATAGCCGGAAGTGCGTGCATATGCCCGCATCTCATCCAAAACATCCTTCAGCTTATGCAGATTACCATGGCATACCCGTTCCAGGCAGTCCACTTCTCCGCGCTGCCAGTTCTGGTAATCCTTGATCTCCAGCATTCCGAGCTCCAACAGCATATCCACCGGGGCAGTATATCCTTTTTCCAGGCATTGCCGATCCATAATAGTATGGATTTTTTGTTTTCTTTGATCCGTCATATATAAATATCTTAAAAAGGTATCCCTTCGCTTGTCTGCCGAAAGGATACCTTTCCATGCTATTTCTTTATTCAGACTTCCGCAATCACGCCGACTGCTGAGTCAGGAATTTTTTGATTGCGCCGGCACCGGCGAACTTCTCATATCCGTTCTCGCCGACGACGACAAGAGTTGGTGCCTGCTTGACTCCGTAAGACATGGCCAGTTCCGCATTCTCATCGGC
>CAJOQP010000094.1 GCA_905236515.1 uncultured Oscillospiraceae bacterium
AATATGTGATGCTATGCTGAAGATGGTCCGTGGGATCATCAAGGACGAACAGCTGGAAGAAGTGCAGCGTATCACAGTGGAAGTGGGGACCCTCAGCGGAGTCGTTCCCAGTTACCTGGCCGATGCATGGGTGGCAGTGACGGACGGCACGGAACTCGACGGAGTGGAGTTCGTGATCGAGGAACTGGAAGGCACGGCAGCCTGCATGGACTGCGGAGAGGAATTTCCGGTCAATCTGACCAGCGCCATGAAGTGCCCGCACTGCGGCAGTGTCAAACTGACGCCACTCACCGGAAGGGATCTCACGATGAAAGAGATCCTCGCAACATAGAAAAAAAGATCTTCGTCATCATGGCGAAGATCTTTTTTCACCCGAATGCCAATGACAAAGACCGGGAAAAACGATATAATGAGAAAAACAAATGCGGGAGGAAACGCGATGGATATTATCCGACCGGAAGAGCTGAAAGAGCTGACGGCCAACCTTCATATGGAGGGAGTCGTTCTTATCGGAAGCTACGCGGTAAAAACAGCCAAGAGTGGAAGCGAGTATATCGACGGAAGAATCCAGTCCGGATATTCCGTGAAATTCCGGGCGTGGTCCAGCAGCCGCGCTTTCCAAAAACTGAAAGACAAACCGCTGGCGAACCATGTCTGCTCTATTTCCGGACGTGTGGATGAGTATCAGGGGAGTTGTTCCGTGATTGTCGATGACGTACAGGAAGTGGAAGGATACTCCATCGGACAGTTTATGCCGGAACTGTATAACACGGAAGAGTGGTTTTTATCTCTGCAGGAAAACTCCTGCCGTATGCTTTCCGAAAAGGGACGGGAGACTCTGGACCGCCTCCTGTATCAGAATGAAGCACTGGTATCCCGGCTGAAGGAAGAGTTTGCTGCCATGAGCCATCATGACAACTGCAAAGGAGGACTGCTGGCGCATACCGTGAAAATGGTGGATTTTCTTCCCATCGTTCTGGACAATTATCCGGTCCTGTTCTCCGATAAGGATATCTCGGGAGAGCTGAAAGCATCTCCGGACAAACGGGATCTTCTGGTGATTGGGTGTATTCTTCACGATATCGGAAAAACGAGAGAGATGGATTACGGTGTATACCAGAAAGGCTCCTTCGTTTCCCATCGCTTCTTCGGTGCCGAGATGGTGGAGGAGCATAAGGATTATATCGTGGGACAGTACGGAGAGGAATGGTTCTATCATCTCATCGCGATCCTGCTTCAGCACCACGATCAGTTCGGAGACCCCTGCCGAGATGTATATGCCCTCATCGTTCATAAGATCGATGATATCGAAAGCAGTCTGACGAATCTCAGTCAGGAGATCGAACAGAACGGAAATACCGATCCTTCCGGACAGTTCATATGGTATGACAATAAAACGCTGTATTACTGAAACAGAAAAACGCTGAGCATTGCGCTCAGCGTTTTTTGATAACGTATTGGGATCACACGGCGGCTTCAAAGCTGCCGTATACTTTTGCGCCGTCGATGGCGGCGATTTCGGTGACATCGAACTCAATGGGAGCGTCGCTTGCCTGTGTAAAGGCACACTGCAGTTCCGCAGTGGCACCGGGTGCAACCTCAGCATTCATGGCAGCGCCTCCGTCATACAGCGGGGAGTTGGAGATCGTAGCCATGGAAATGGACATGCCGTCCTGGAAGGCCTGACAGGTAAGCGTCTCGATGGGAACGATGGAGGCAGTGCCGTTGTTGGTCAGTTTGAAAGTGATGATGATCGCTGTATTGCCATTATCATCGCCACAGTAATCACAGCCCATGAGCTTGATGTGGCAGCTGCCCAGATCACCTTCCGGTGCGCCCGGGATGTCACTGAGGATCACTGTGCTGGCAGTTGCAGCCGGTTCGGCGGCCTGCTCTGTTTCTGCAGGAGCGGCGCTGGACTCGGCAGCGGCCTGATCGGAGTCCGGTTCCTGCTGTGCCTCAGCGGTGCCGGTGTTGGCGGCAGTGGAGACTTCCTCCGTTCCGCATGCACAGAGAATAAAGAGCATACTGAAAGCCAGAAGAACAGCAAACAGTTTTTTCATAATTCCCTCTTATCTGCCGAGAATCGGCAGATGCTCCTTTCGAGAAGTAGTATTCATGGTTCCAATTATAAAAAGACCTTAAGAAATATGTGTGACATTTCTATTAAATATTTTAGGATCAGGTGATCAGTTCCACGGAACTGCCGCCGGCACGGTC
>CAJOQP010000095.1 GCA_905236515.1 uncultured Oscillospiraceae bacterium
GTCCACAAAGCTCATCAGAGCGTACATGGCGGTATCGCCTTCATAGCTTTCGTCCAGCATGTCGCGCAGCTCATGGGTACGCATGGCGGGATATGCCAGCTGGATAAATTCCTTGGCGCCCACGGCCTTCGCCACCTTGGTGTGGTAGGCGTGTTCGACTTTCTCGCAGCCGTGGCGGCTGTCGGCATCCGGGCCGAAGCCGGAGGCGATGCTGTCGCCAAGACATACATAGGTATCATAGTGGGGAACAGAGCTCTCTGCAAAGACTGCCGAGAAGCTCGCCAGCAGAGCCAGAGCCAGTACAAGGCACAGGACCTGCTTCCAGGTAGTTCGTCTCATATGTTGTTTCTCCTTTGTGTGCGTGCACCGGACGGAATGGTTTCAAAAGGGGATGGAAACGGATCCTGTTCCGGAGCGTTGGGGGATCGATGCAGACGGCCGGATGCCGCCTGATAAATACTGTTTTACGAACAGTAAAAACGTTATTTTTACAGGAAAACGGGATCGAGATCCTGAAAAAAGTGCAAAAATAGTGACCGGTCTTCGTGACAGGCCGCAAAGAAAGAACTGTTTCAACAGAAACTTAAGAGATGGTTCTCAAAAAACAGGAGGACAGCATATCGGTTGGGATATACGGTCCTCCCAAGACAGAGGAATATGGTATGGTTATGAGATCATCCGGCCTTGGCCGTCTGATTTTCTTTTTCGTAATCTTCTGCCAGCTTCTTGTAGTCGATCTTGCCCATGCCGGTGTGCGGCATGTCTTCTACCGTGATGAGATCGGACAGCCAGCTGCGGACCTCCACTTCCTTCTGGATGGTCTCGGTGACTTCCTGGATTACCTGCTCGGCATCCAGTCCGTCCTTGATCTTAATTATGCCCACGGGCATCTGACCCTGGTTCTTGCTGGGATCCTGTACGCCCACGACGGCGCAGCTTACGACGCCCTGGTGTTTGCCGATGGTGTTCTCCAGCTGGGTGGGGAAGACCTTGTGGCCGTCGAACATGGTGATCATTCTCTTGATACGGCCCTTGATGAAGATGTATCCGTCCTCGTCCATGACGCCTACGTCACCGCTGTGGATCCAGACCTGTCCGTCGGGGTGGACCCGCAGGACATTGGCGGTCTCTTCCGGATTGTTCAGGTAGCCCATCATGACGGCAGGACCGGTCATGCAGATCTCGCCTTCCTCACCGTAGGTAAGTTCCTCGGTGGTGTCGGGCTTGAAGATGGAGATGACATTGGTGAGCAGGGGATAGCCCACGGAGAGGCTGCGGAAGTTTCCGTTGCAGCAGCAGCTAGCAGCGGAAGAGATCTCGCTCATGCCGTAGCCCTGAGACAGGGGGAACTTGGCCCCGTGATCTTTCAGGAATCCGTTGAGCTTGTTCTCCAGACCCTTGTTCATGGTGTCGCCGCCGGAACCGGCAGTCTCAAAGAAACTCAGGTCAAAACCGTTTGCCATTTCCTTGGAGTTCATCAGCTTTTCATAGTGGTTGGGAACCAGAAGGGTATGGGACGGTTTGTATTTTTTAATGAGGTGTCCGACTTTGTCGGAATCGAATTTGGCAATGACCACTTCCTCCAGACCCAGGGAAAGGGGCATGTGAAGGGAAGCGACGATGCCGTAGGATGCAAATGCGGGGATGATGTTCATGAACCGCTGCTCGCGGGTGTAGGTGACGCCGCAGTAACGGAAGTCCATGGCAACGGCGTTGAAGCCGTCGTTGGTGATCATGACGCCCTTGGGCATGCCGGTGGTGCCGCCGGTGAGAGTGATGGCGGCGGGCTCATGGGTGCCGAAGGGGACGGCTTCCGTCTCAATGCCCTTGCCGTAGCTCAGGAACTGTTTCCAGGAGACGACGTTGCCGGTCATGTCGATCTTGGGAGCGGGCATCTTCATCTGCTTCATGACACGAAGAGTCATGGGCATATAGTTGTCCACGGAGATGATGACGATCTTCTGAAGATCCAGATTGTCCAGGGTCTCATGGAGGTGCTCATAGGCGAGGTCGATGACCAGCGCGATATTGGCACCGGAGGAACGGACCATCTCTTCCACTTCCTCGCCGGTGCGGCGGGGATCCAGCATGAAGAGCGTGGCACCGATCTTATTGGCACCGTACAGGGTGAATACCATCTCCGGAATGGTAACGGAGAAGCATGCCACGGTATCGCCGGCTTTTACGCCGAGGGCGGTAAGGGAGGCAGCTGCCCGGTCGATGTTCTGGAACAGCTGTGCATAGCTGATCTTATTTCCGAAGAAATTCAGTGCAGTGTGTATGGGGTAGTTGTAGTTGTTGTCCCAGATGCGCTGGTAGATAGTCTCATGCTTCAGCTCTGCCTGCTGGGCCTCTTCGCTGAAAAACTGCATCCAGGGTTTTTCGATGGAAGGGTAACGTTTCATAATATATTCTCCTCTGTCTTTCCTCCTGTGAACAAGCCGGGGGGGCGTGCTTGTTTCACAGAAAATAATGCGGCGTTCTTCCCGGCGGGGGGCCGGGGACGAAAGCCGGTTCAGGTCCTGAGAGAGATCGGGGGGATAAATTCAGTCGGACGCCCGACTGAGAGCAAGCCAAAAAATTAAAAGAAAGTATGGCGGGAAGATCTCCCGTTTGACCTGAAACTAGTCCACATTTCTCTTTACGGTATCATCATAGAAATAATCCCAAACAGAATCAATCACCAATTTGACAATTTCTGTTAATAATCCAACACTTTGAGACAAAGTGTCTGGAAAAAGTCAAAATTTTTGAAATTGGTGGGTGAACTTGGCGGTCTGACAGACATAAAAAGTTACAAAAACCAACACATTCACCAAAAGTGTTTAGGAAATCTTAAGACGAAACGTCTCCGAGTGCTTTTGCTAAAAAGCCTTTCTGTCTGTAAGAACGAAAAAAAATCCATGTTCTTTCATAAATAAAAGCCGGAGCGGCAGATCTGGACCGCCGCTCCGGACACTCCTCAGGGCGTTTGTCGTAAGAAAGAATGAAATCAGCTTTGGCTGTATTCCACATATGTGTGCAGTGCATGTGCCATTTCGCCACGGGTCACGGAAGCTTTGGGATTCAGATTTCCGTTTTCTGCATTGATGAGACCGTTGGTGGCTGCCCACAGTACAGCGTCCCTGCAGGATTTGGACACTTTACTGCTGTCCTGATAGGAATCTGCCAGCTGTGCGTCAGTCTGCAGTTTCGGCTTCCCGGCATACTGATACAGCATCTGTGCCATCTGTTCTCTGGTGACACGCGTCAGCGGGGAGAAGACGGACTTGTTGACACCGAATGTGATGCCTTTGCTGTACGCCCAGGACAGTGCTTTCGTGAAGTAGGATGACTTCATGATCGTGTTGAAGGACGAATGGGTGGACATATTAACATTTCGGTTCCCAAGAGCATAGAGGGAGGAAATGAACATTCCACGGGTCATGTTCATGTTCGGGGAATAAGTTAACCGGGAAGTGCCGGAGATCAGTTTGTTGTTATAGCAGAACTGAATATCCGACGCGTAAGGAGTAGTTCCCCGGACATCGGTGTAGGGCATGGAAAGTGTTTTTTCCAGGTTGAAGGCTTCCAGCGACGAGAGTACCTGACCGGCGATATGTTCGTGGCCGTCGTAGTTGGGGTGAACATCCGTCATGATACGGCCGAAGAAATTGGAGATACCGACGCTGAGGGGGAGAGTATCCTGTGTCTCGGTGCCGGTGACATCCACATAGGCATATCCGTGCTTGTCCGCGTTGGCCTTCAGGTATGCATTGATGCCGGTAATGAGAATTGTGCCCAGTTCCCCGATGGCAATCATGGAATCTTCGGTAAGTTTTACTTTCTGCAGGGGATTGTACAGTCCGATCACGGCGATATCCGCATCGGGGTTTTCCTCTTTGATCATATCGATGACCGGCATGATATTCTGAAAATAGAGACGGTAGCCGTCGATCATGAGGCTCATCAGTGTGGTGACCGTCTGCTGAAGATTGTTCAGAGTGTTGGCGGCGGAGAACAGGGAGTCCAGCATCTCGGGATAGCTCTTGCCCAGCATCTCCTTGGCCATGGCGACAAATTTGGCATCCTTTGTTCCGGACATCTTTCCCATGGAGTTAATGACCGGGATCGTCATGATGTCATTGGAACCCAGGTTCAGGGTGATCAGATCCGAATGACGGATGGCGTTCAGATATTTTTCGCGCACGAAATCATAGGAACGATGATTCCAGTCGGCTTCTGTAGACGGAGTATGGTAGTCGATGGTCCCGTTTTCGCGAACGGTATAGTTGTTTACCAGCCCATAGCTGAACAGATATTCATCTCCTTTATAGGAGGGATCCAGAACGCCCCGGACCTCGGTGGTCCGTGTCCCGGAGAATCCCAGAGGATAGAGTGTGGATGCCCCCACGGATTTTGCCACGATGGAATGGTAGGCTTTGTCCACGGCCCGCATGCCCATGTAGGTGAAGTCATTTTCCGTACCGCCGCTTTCGGACCGGGTGTAGGGGACATAGCCCTCCGGAACGACCACGGGCTTCTCATCCTTGTCCAGATAAACGGTTTCCCCGTTTTCATCCACACCTCGATGATCATACTTGACGACACCTTTTACCTGATTGCCCATAGAATAATAGGTGTACATGACATAGGATGCGACGGGCCAGTTTTCCCAACCGGGAATGGTATCATCGAAATAATTGGTATAGTTATCAAGGGAGGACCATTTCAATGAGTCAAATGCTGCCCGGGAGAAGTCTTCGCTTTTGATGTCTTCCACAAGAGAACCGTCATCGGGATAATAATCGTAGTCACCGAATCCGGCAGCGATACTGTCTCCGAGACACGCATAGGAAGCATAAGAAAGGTCCGTGTGAATGGACGGGGTAAATGGGTTTGCAGTCTGATCATACGTGTTTTCCGCATTGTCTGCCCTGTAGGGAGCGGCAAACACAGCACTGATGCTCATCAGCAGAGTCAGTGCCAGAGCCAGACATAAAAGTCTTTTCCAATGGTTGCGATACATCTTGTTTCTCCTTCTTCTGTTTTGTATTACCGGCTCTCATCAGGCTGCCATAGGGAGTCAGAAACCCGAAAAGAGACCGGCGGGGGGTATAAAAAGGGGCTGTAAGAAAAGTCCCTAAAATGCAAAAACGCCAAGACTTTCAACAGGTCTTGGCGTTTTTGCATCTAAAAAGTTATTGAAAATAATATAATAGGCCGCTTTTCGGTAGAA
>CAJOQP010000096.1 GCA_905236515.1 uncultured Oscillospiraceae bacterium
AGGAGGAGATTCATGAGCCTGAAAGGTAAAGACTTTTTAAAACTGTTGGATTATACGCCGGATGAGATCACGGAACTGCTGGATCTTGCAGCGGATCTGAAGGCAAAGAAAAAAGCGGGGATCGTACACCGCATCAAAGAGGGAAAGAATATTGCCCTTATCTTCGAGAAGACCAGTACCCGTACACGCTGCTCCTTTGAAGTGGCAGCTCAGGATCTGGGGATGGGAAGTACTTATCTCGGACCCACCGGCTCGCAGATCGGTGTGAAGGAATCCATGGCGGATACGGCCCGGGTTCTCTCCCGCATGTATGACGCCATCGAATACCGCGGGTTCGAACAGGCTCGCGTGGAGGAACTGGCAAAATATGCCGATGTTCCCGTCATCAATGGCCTGACTAACGAATTCCATCCGACTCAGATTCTGGCGGATTTCCTGACCATCCGTGAGCACTTTGGAAAGCTGGAAGGCATCAAGCTGGTCTATATGGGAGATGCCCGCTATAACATGGGTGATTCGCTGATGGTGGGGTGTGCCAAGATGGGCATGCATTTCGTAGCCTGCGCACCGAAATCCTATTTTCCCAATGAGGATCTTGTGAATGAATGTAAAGAGGTTGCTGCACGAACCGGTGCCGTGATCGAATTGAATGAGGATCCGATGGATGCGGTAAAGAATGCGGACGTGATCTACACTGACGTCTGGGTCTCCATGGGAGAGCCGGTGGAAGTCTGGGAACAGCGCATCGGAGATTTGGCACCGTATCAGGTCAATCAGAAATTGATGGATACCGCCGGCCCGCAGTGTCGTTTCATGCATTGCCTGCCAGCCTACCATGACCACAAAACCACGGTAGGAAAAGAAATGGGAGAAAAATTCGGAAGAGATGCCATGGAAGTCACGGATGAGGTGTTTGAAGGTCCTCAGTCCATCGTCTTTGATGAGGCAGAGAACCGGATGCACACTATCAAGGCCATAATGGCGGCGGTAATCTGATCTGCAGGAATCGGAAGTGGTTTTTGTATGAGGAATGGAAAACAGTGAATTGCAAAGGTAAAATTTAGCATTTCAGACCGTTTTCAATTCGAAACAGTTGAAAACCGCCCGATAATTAGCTATACTTTAATAATATCCGCTGATGGTTCTCAGAGGACCGCAGCAAATCATAGAATGGAGAGAAGAAACAATGGAGAATCGTGAACGGCTCGGCAGCCGTCTTGGTTTTATTCTGTTATCTGCCGGTTGCGCCATTGGCTGCGGCAACGTATGGAAGTTCCCATGGATGTGCGGGCAGTACGGTGGCGGAAGCTTTATGGTAGTGTACATTCTGTGCCTGATTTTTCTGGGTCTTCCGGTACTGACAATGGAGTTTGCACTCGGACGTGCCGCGCAGACCAGCCCGGCTCTTATGTTCCAGAAACTGGAGAAACCGGGACAGAAATGGGGCATTTGGGGATACGTGTCCCTGTTTGCAAATATCGCACTGATGGCTTTCTACACGGTTGTTACCGGCTGGATCATTTATTACTTTGTAAAATTTGTTTCCGGTTCCTATGAACTACTGGGTTTTGGCGCAATGCTTTCCAGCCCGTCCGTCAATGTGGGATATATGCTCGTGGCGGTTATTTCTTCGTTCGTGATCCTGAGCTTTGGCCTTCAAAAGGGCCTGGAGCGTGTGACAAAGGTCATGATGATAGCACTGCTGATCCTGTTGGTTGTTCTGGCGGGACACAGCATGACTCTGTCCGGTGCAAAGGAAGGTCTGAAGTTCTATCTGGTTCCGGATTTCTCCAAGATCGATGGAACGGTAATCGTAGGTGCCATGAATCAGGCGTTCTTCACCCTGTCCCTTGGTATTGGAAGCATGGCAATCTTCGGAAGCTATATCAATAAGGATCATTCCCTTCTGGGAGAGGCGACAAACGTTATCATCCTGGATACTTTTGTCGCGGTGCTCGCCGGCCTGATCATGTTCCCGGCATGCTTCTCCTACGGATTGCAGGTCAATGCTGGACCCAGTCTTCTGTTTGACACTATGGCCAGTGTTTTCAATAACATGGCTGGCGGCAGATGGTGGGGAGCTCTGTTCTTCCTGTTTATGATCTTTGCAGCCATGTCCACAGTCCTTGGCGTTTGCGAGAACATTCTCGCTATGGTCTGTGATCTGACCGGATGGAGCCGCAAAAAAGGCTGCCTGATCTCTGGAATCGTTGTGGCAGTTCTTGCTATGACCACTGCTCTCGGCTTTAATGTGATCCATTTCCAGCCTTTTGCAGAAGGTTCCGCGTGGCTTGATCTGTGGGATTTCTTCGTTTCCAATAATGCACTGCCTCTTGGCTCTCTGATATTTGCTCTGTTCTGCTGCAACAAGTTTGGATGGGGTTGGGATAAATTCCTTGCAGAAGCCAATGCCGGTTCCGGTATGAAGGTGCGCAACTGGATGAAACCGATCTTCCGTTATTTCGTCCCCATTGTCATCGCATTCCTGTATATCTACGGCATGCTGCACTTCAACTGGAAATAATAGAATCGCAATACACAACCAGACTGTCATTTTTGACGGTCTGGTTGTTTTATATTATGCTCGGTTTTTCTGAGCTCCTGTGATACAATGCAATCAGGAGAGAGGTGAAGTTACTATGAGTTTTCAGACAATCGCAGTTCTGGGCGCAGGAGCGATTGGCAGCTATTTTATCGACGGACTCCGAGATAAGATTGGAGAGAATCTCTGGATCATAGCGGAAGGTGAACGGGCAGAGAGACTGAAGGAAAATGGGATCGTGGTAAATGGAAAGACTCTTCCACTGAATGTCCGTACACCGGAGCAGGCCCATGGTGCGGATCTTCTCATCGTTACCGTGAAATACGGAGGACTGCATAGCAGTCTTCCTATGATAGAAAAAATTGTGGATGATCATACGGTAGTTATGAGTCCAATGAACGGAGTGGACAGTGAATCCGTTATCGGCGAAGTCATCGGAACGGAGCGTGTTATCCACTCCCTGATGAAGATCGCATCCCGGCGGATCGGCAATGAGATCCGGTACGATCCCGCCGTGACACAGGGTGTGTTTTTCGGAGAGATTGATGGTAATCAAAGTGAGAGAGTTCGGGATCTGGCGGAACTGTTTGACGGGACACCGGTGCGCTATACTATTTCCTCGGATATTCAGCAGGACATCTGGTATAAGTATGCACTGAATATCAGCAAAAATCTTCCACAGGCTATCGTTGGGTGCGGATACGGCGGATATCGGGACAGCAGTCATCTTGCATATATCAGCGATAAGATGCGGGAAGAGGTGGCGGAAGTCGCCTGGGCAAAGGGAATCGATATTCGTGACATGGAGAATCCGGGCGCCCATAACTCGCCCATTCCGGCGGAGGCTCGTTTTTCCACGCTGCAGGATCTGGATGCCAAACGGGAAACGGAGATCGAGATGTTTTCCGGCACCCTTGTGCGCCTTGGGAAAGAACTGGGGATCGAGACTCCGTTTAATGAGTTTGCCTATCATATCATTCGTTGTCTGGAAGAAAAGAATGCGGGGAAACTGAAATAAAAAGCACCTATGATCATATCAGTTTCGTATGATCATAGGTGTTTTTTTATCAGAGGCAGAGACGATAGCCTTTTCCCCATACAGTGCGGATGATAGTCGGATGTGACATGTTCTCTTCAATCTTTTTTCGGAGATTCAGGATATGGACCATGACCGCGTTGTTGGAGCCGGGAAAATACTTTTCACCCCAGACCTGTTCGTAGATTTCCGGAATAGAGGCCACTTCACCGTTCTTGTTATACAGATACTCCAGAATATTCAGTTCCAGATCCGTCAGATCCAGTTTTTTCCCGTTTTTCATGACGATGCGTGCCTCGGGATTGAACTGAACGGAATAGGCGGAGATGACTTTTCCGCGGTACTCATTGTAACGCCGGAGAAGAGCCGTAACTTTGGCCAGCATTTCCTCTTCGGAGATGGACGTTTGGATGCAGTCATCGGCACCGGAGGCATAGGCAGTCAGACGGTGTTCAGAAGATAGCTCCCGGAAGACTGCGAGAACTGGGCAACTGGTCTCTTCACGGAGAGCTTCCAGAAAAGACAGAATCTCGGCAGGGGATAACGGGACCCAGATTACAAGGTCATAATTGCTGTAGTCCTGAAGGTGTTGGATTGCTTCTCCTGCTGTCTCCGTTTCATGAACGGAATAACCACAGTCTGAAAGAGCGTTGTAGAGGGATGTGCGGTAATTGTGGTCCTGATCGACCAATAGAATGTTGGCATTGTATTGTTTCATGGAACAATCTTTCTTTCTTTTATGATTTGTATGATCTGAGGGAGAAATGTTAAGAAAATATTCAATTCTTAAGATTATTGTAATATTATGGAAAAACGATAATCAATTGTGGCCAGGAGTGTGGCCATGATTTAATGGAACAAAAGTGACAATCTGTACCATCTTGTTTTGCGGTTTGCACAGACCGGGAAGTATGGTGCACGAATTATTGTATTTGGAGGAAGGTTTATGAAATGTTATAAAGGAACGATCCTGTCTGTTAATGACAGGGATGAAGTGTTTCGCTATCTGGTGGAGGATCAGGGAAGGATCCTCTATGTCGGTAATAATCTGCCGGAAGAATACCGGTCCGCAGAACGGATGGATCTGGGGGATCGGGCGCTGGCACCTTCTTTTGTGGATTCCCATCAGCATTTTGCATCCTTTTCCACATTTCAGGCAGGCCTCAATGTTATGGAGGCAGCTTCCAATGAGGAGATCAAGGAGATGGTCCGTGACTATGTGGCTCAGTCCAAGGGAAACACTCTTATTGCATTCGGGGCTTCTCCGTATTCCGTACGGGAAGGACGCTTGATCCACCGGGAGGAACTGGACGAAGTGTGTCCGGATAAGGAGATCATGGTAGTGAAATACGACGGACATGCCTGTATCGTCAATACGAAGCTTCTCAGCAAACTCAATGACAAAGTGAAGAATCTTCGGGGATATCATCCGGACACCGGAGAAATGAATCAGGAGGCGTTTTTTAAGTTTTCCGATTATATTACCAGCTCCATCTCATTGCTGGAACTGGTGGCCAATATGCAGTCTGCGGTAGATTTTATGGCTTCCAGAGGAATCGGTATGGTCCACACTGTCAGCGGTGTAGGCTATGCGGGTAATCTTGATATCACTTTTGAGAAGATTTTTGCCAAATCCCTTCAGAACGGATTCCAGCTTCGTGTCTTCCCGCAGCCTATGGATATCAAAGTCGCCACCAGTCGGAATCTACCCCGTATCGGAGGATGCTTCGAAAGCGCACTGGATGGATGCTTTGGTTCTCATGATGCGGCTATGCTGGAACCATACTGTGATGAGGAAGGCGGCGACGGTGTACTCTATTACAGTGATGAGAAAGTGACGGAATTCTGTAAGAAAGCAAACCGTGCCGGGCTGCAGATCGAGATGCACGCCATAGGAGACAAGGCATTCGATCAGGCAACCAGGGCGCTGAAGGCTGCGCTGGATGACTATCCTCGGGAAGATCACCGGCACGGTATCATCCATGACTGCCTGCCTACAGAGGAGGGAATCCGCATCTGCAGCGAGTATCATATTCAGATGCCGGTTCAAAGTGCGTTTATTAACTGGAAGCAGGAGCCGGACGAGTACCTGGAATCCATACTGGGACCTCAGCGCGCTCGAAGGCTAAATCCGCTGAAGACGTTTCGGGATGCAGGAATTCTCATTTCCTTCGGGTCCGATGCGCCCTGTACTACTCCGGACCCCATTGTATGGATGGACAAAGCTGTGAATAATGCCATCACCGAGGAAGCGCTTAGTGTTCAGGATGCACTGCGCATTTGTACGTACAATGGATATTACACGACCTTTGATGATAAACAGCGTGGAAGTCTGGAAAAAGGAAAAATTGCCGATATGGTGATTCTTTCCGCCGATCCCTATACTATTCCGAAAGAGAAATTGGGACAGATCAAAGTGGAAAAACTGATCCTGCAGGGAAAGGAGTATGAGAGCTGTAAACGTCCGGTGCTGGGGGCCATATGGAAGGGACTGACATCCGGCAGCAGAGATTTCTGAGTAAAAAGAAGAATGGATCGGCAGTCAGACTTTTTGCTGTTTCTGCCGATCCATCTGCATAATGAAAAATATCCTAAAATCACAAAAAACAGGGAATTTCAAATGAAATAACCCTGTTTCTTGGCACGGAGTAGAGGATTCGAACCCCCGGCCTTCTGGTCCGTAGCCAGACGCTCTATCCAGCTGAGCTAACTCCGCATACAGCTCGTTTTCCCGAGTGCCTAGCTAGTTTAGCACAGTCGGTAATTCATTTCAAGTAGTTTTTTACATTTTTCTGTCTTACTTTGCCGGAAAAAGTTTATCCTTGATGTTTTCCTGTTGACACAAAAAATGAATCCGATTATTATTTACTGTGTAAGAGGGAGTAGCCCACACTGAATTTGAGTGTGATACGGCGACGTCAGTCACGGTCGAGAAGACCCGTTTCCGTATTGAAAGAGTGCGAGACTTTTGCTTTGTATCGTTATGCATGGCAAGGGTCTGTTTTTTTATGTTGAGGAGATTCTGAAGATGGTTTTAGCA
This sequence comes from uncultured Oscillospiraceae bacterium, assembly GCA_905236515.1. Lineage (GTDB taxonomy): Bacteria > Bacillota > Clostridia > Oscillospirales > Oscillospiraceae > UBA2922. Next base: position 6,619 of record CAJOQP010000096.1, read on the forward strand.
CTGGTATTGTTTGTCATAATGTATGTTCTGCTCCTGCTGTTTCCGCGGTACCGTCCGTGGATCGCTCTGGGGACAGCACTGATTTTTGTGATTCTGGGAATCATGCCGCTGGAGGACATTCTTGGTTCTATTAACTTTAATGTTCTCATGATGATCGCCGGCACGATGGGGATCGTATCCCTGTTTATTGAGTCCGGGATGCCGTCTCTTATGGCAGACGTTATTGTGGATAAGATGCCTAATGTCAAATGGACCATCGTCTCACTGGCGCTTTTTGCCGGTATCGTCTCCGCATTTGTGGATAACGTAGCAACGGTCCTGATGATCGCTCCGGTGGCCATTGCTATTGCCCGCAAATTCGATATCTCTCCCATTGCCATGGTCATAGCGATCTCTGTGTCTTCCAACCTTCAGGGGGCCGCCACGCTGGTGGGTGATACCACTGCCATCCTTCTCGGCGGTTATGCGGACATGACCTTTATGGACTTCTTTGTATTTCATGGTAAAGCGGGTGTTTTCTGGGCAGTGGAACTGGGTGCTCTCCTCACCGCAGTGGTGCTGCTGATCCTGTTTCGAAAGGAAACCCAGCCTACCATTGGAAAAGACCGTGCTGTTGTTACAAGTTATGTTCCGTCAGTCCTGCTTGCCGGAACCGTCATTCTTCTGATTGTCGCGTCCTTTATTCCCAACACCCCGGCATACATTAACGGTTATATCTGCATTTCTCTGCTGATCATTGGTCTAATCTGGAATGTGATCAAAAAACGATCCTATCTCGGCATTACAAAGCCGATTTCCGAAATCGATTATGAAACGCTTCTTCTGCTCACCGGCCTGTTTATTGTTATCGGAGGTATCACGCATGCAGGAGTAATTGATGAGATCGCAAAACTGTTCCTGAAAGTCGGAAGCGGAAATCTGTTTGTTATCTATCTGCTGATCGTCTGGGTCAGTGTGGCACTTTCCGCGTTTGTAGATAATATACCGTATGTGGCTACGATGCTGCCTGTCGTACAGGGCATCGCCGCCGGAATGGGTGTGGAACCCTATGTGCTGTATTTTGGACTTCTCATCGGAGCTACGCTGGGAGGAAACCTTACTCCCGTAGGCGCCTCTGCCAATATCACTGCCATCGGCATGCTGCAGAGGGAAGGATACATTGTGAAGACCAAAGACTTCATGCGTATCGGAATCCCGTTCTCACTGGTCGCGGTTCTGTCCGGATCCATCTTCATCTGGCTGGTCTGGGGAATCTGAATCAAGTTAAAAACCAAAAACGATCGAATCCATTTCAAAGGATTCGATCGTTTCATTATTATATGAGGTTTGATTATTCTTCAATAAACAGAACACCCAGGCAGCGGGGACCGCAGTGGGAGGAGACAGTGCATCCGGCATAGGTGTGATGGACTTCCTTGCAGCCGGATTTTTCACGGATGAGTTCTTCCAGGTGCTGGATGGTCTCTTCTTCGATTTCACCGGATTCAGTAAGGAAGATATGGCCCGGACGGATTTTTTTGCCTTCCAGACGATCCGTAATGTACTGCTCATATACGTGATTCATATTGCCGCGGTACTTCTTATAGATATCCAGTTTGCCGTCAGCCATCTCAAGGCCGGGTTTTATCTTAAGCAGATTGGCGCCGAATGCAGTCACTGCAGTGCATCGGCCGCCTTTCCACATGAATTCCAAAGTGTCCAGAACAAAACTGGTGGAAACTTTGTGCCGCATCTCGTTCAGATGGTCGGTGATCTCCGCTGCGCTCATTCCGCGATCCCTGCACTCTGCTCCTTCAATGGCCAGAAGTCCAATGCCCGTGGAGAGCATGAGACTGTCGATCACATAGACCCCGTCCATCTCTTCTGCCGCCAGACGGGCAGCGTTGTAGGAATTGGACAGTTCCGCACTGATATCCAAATGGACGATCTCGTAGCCCTGACTGGTATACTTCTCAAAGAAGTCAGCGAAATCCTGAATGCTGGGAGCCGCAGTTTTGGGAAGACTTCCGTCTTCGTGGTAACGGGCAAACATGTCCATGGGAGTGAATCCCAATCCATCCAGAAAGCTGTCCTCACCAACGGTGATGGTCAGAGGGATGATTCCGATATTATAACGCTCGATCAGCTCAGGAGAAAGATCTACCGTGCTGTCTGCAGTTATGATTACTGGTTTGCTCATGCTGTATCAAAACCCTTCATTTCTTTATTCAAGGAAACATTTTAACGTGAAAAGAGTTTGATGTAAATAGGTCAAGTATGGTATAATTACCCGAAAACGGTACTATGACCCGAAAAAGAAAGGATCACTTGTTATGGCCAGAAATACCTGTAAGCAGATTGCGGATGCTTTGCTTCGACTGATGGACCAGAAGGAACTGGATTCTATCACCGTTTGGGAATTGACAGAGGAAGCGAATGTCAACAAGAAGACATTCTATTATCATTTTCACAGTATTGCGGAGCTGTTGGACTGGATGTGTTTTACGAAGATCTTCTCCTATACGGAAGAAACGCAGATCACGGCTTCCAACTGGACGATGTTTTTGGGGAAGATCACCACTGCCATACGCAGCAATCGTGACTATATCACAAAAATCCTTTCCTCCGGATACTCACCGGAATTTCTCCAGTCCATGTCTAACGTCATTGGAATCATGATGGAAAGCTATGTACAGCAGATCATTAAAAACTGGGAATCGGAACATACGGAGCAGATGCGTATCACAAAAACGCAGCTGGAGTATCTGACACGCTACCATACTATGGCCTTTTTCGGAGTGGTTGAGAAGTGGTTTCAGAATGGAATGGAACTGTCCGATGAGGAATTCACCTCACTTTTTCTCATGTTGTCCGGCAACAGTGTATTCCATACTCTGGAGCTGTTCAGCGGTATGGATAACTGATTCTTTCTCTTGTATTGATTTTCCCCATTGGCTATAATGGAAAAAATATTAAATGATGGAGGGCATCGCAATGGACGATAAAGTATATGAACTTCTGAATGATCAGATCAACAAGGAACTGTATTCCGCCTATCTGTATCTGGATATGGCCAACTTCTATGCCGATAAAGGTCTGGCCGGTTTTCAGAACTGGTTTACCATCCAGGCACAGGAAGAACGGGATCACGCCATGCTGATGCTGCAGTATCTGCATAATAACGGACAGCACGTGGAACTGAAGGCTATTGCCAAACCGGACAAGGAATTCAAGGATCTCATGGATCCCCTGAAAATGGCTTTGGAACATGAGGAGTATGTAACTTCCCTCATTAACGGCATCTATGCTGCTGCCAGTGATGTAAAAGATTATCGGACGCTGCAGTTTTTGGACTGGTTTGTGAAAGAGCAGGGAGAGGAAGAGATGAACGCTCAGGAAAACATTTCCAAGATGGAACTGTTCGGCGGAGATCCGAAAGGCCTCTATATGCTCAACTCCGAACTGCAGGGCAGAGTATATTCCGCACCGTCTCTTGTTCTTTGATCTATCGAGAATACGACCATCACCCACGGATGTTTTTCCGTGGGTTTTTTGATGGGGAAATGTGAAAATCGAAAAGGAAAAGCAATGGATGGTTATTGCAGAAACCCAGGTTCGGTGATATGATAATAAGGCATTATGTAAACGATAGATTATGGTGTTTGTATGGAAAAAATAATCCGAAAGTATTCCTGTTTTATTATAACGATTCTTCTTGTCATCTCTCTGGCACTGACGGCCTGCAGCCGAACGGACGATTTTGAATTGGGCAGCGCCTATGAAAACGGTTTTCTGGATGTAGCCTCGGATTCTCCGTTCCTGCCGTATATCGCATATGTGTATGAAAACAACTATATGCGGGGACCGGATGACCGTCATTTCGAACCCCTGAAAGAGATCAATATCGCATCTGCCATGGCAATGCTCTGCAATCTTAACAATAATCTGTTGCGTGAGGGAGCGACATTCCCGGATACACTTCCGTGGTATGAGACCTACATCGATTATGCTCTGGAGCATAAGATCCTGGATAAGGAGGTGCCAGACTACGAGGTGTCCATCACTCGAGGAAAGTTCTGCCAGATGCTGGTGAATGCGGTGCCGGAAAAGATGCTTCCTTCCATCAATAAGGTAGACGACGGGGCAATTCCTGACGTTTCCATGGAGCGTGATGATGCTGAGGCGATCTACACCATGTACCGGGCGGGGATCTTCTCGGGAACGGATCAGATGAAGAACTTCAAGCCGGATTCCAAGATCGCACGGCAGGAAGTGGCAGCGGCCATTACCCGGGTGATGGCCAGCAGCATGAGAACGAAGTTCAAGCTGACACTGGGCAAAGATCCCGTGAAGGCGGTGGAGCCCAAGGAAAAGAAGGCCAAGGATAATGAATACTTCTCGGATGCTGCTTTTATCGGAAACTCTCTGGTGGATGGACTTAAGCTGTTTTCCGGACTGACCACGGCCGACTATTACTCCAAGACCGGACTTTCCGTTTACAACGTCAAGGAAGAAGTCCTGAACGAGATGGAGGGAAAGAAATACCACAAGGTCTATATCGAGCTCGGCATCAATGAGATCACCTTTGACGAGGATTACTTCAAGCGGTTATACAGCGATATGATCGATGAGATTCGTGAGATACAGCCCTCTACGGATGTCTATATCATGTCTCTTCTTCCTGTAACTGCGGAAGAGTCGGTATCCAGTACCAGCTTTAATAAGGAAAACATCCAGAAGTATAATAAGATCCTGCGAAAGCTGGCAGGTGAGAAGGGCTGCTATTACCTGGACGTCTATTCTGCCCTCGTTAATGAAGAAGGGAACCTTCCTTCGGATATGTCCTGGGACGGTATCCATCTCACTGCAGACGGATACGGCCTGTGGGAAAACTACATCCGGACTCATTACGAATAACCATATTAAGAAAACAAAAACTTCCTGCTGAATTTTTTGAAGCAGGAAGTTTTACTATTTACCGATGATCAACAGATCAGTGTGATGCGGTGACGCAAACTCTCTATCTCACAGCACAGGGGAGAGACATAGTGTTCTCCGTCCATGGACCAGTCCAGAGGTTCTTTTGTCTCCAGGGTGATCTTTTTTGCTTTGAAGAAATGAATGTTCTTGTGGGTCAGCTCACCGGACTGAATGGACTTGATGATGTTCTGAAACTCGATGGCGTTCTTCGGCTTTTCCACCAGACCGATCTCCATGATGCCGTCGTCGCCCTGAATGATCTTGCCTTTTTTCGTCAGAGTCCCAACCACACGGGTGGCATTGCAGATCAGTCCGAAGAGGATATCGCCTTCAAAGACCATGTTGTTGGCAGTGACTTTTACATATTGACTGCGCAGCTTCTTAAAATCCTTGACACCTTCCAGTACATAGGCCAGGCCACCCAGCATGTTTTTCTGCCGCTGCGAGGTGGAATAGGAGATCCATGTGAAGATTCCGAAATCGGAAGCGTTGATGGAGAAATGCTCATTATCATAGGAGATGACATCCACAGGACGCTGATCGCCGAGTACGATCTGACGTGCGGCTTTCAGCATGTCGGTGGGGAGATCGTGGTATGCGGCAAAGTCATTGGTGCTGCCAGCAGGCATATATCCCACGGGGACGTAGATACCAGCCTTGATGATGCCGGTAGTGACTTCGCTCATGGTACCGTCTCCGCCGGAACATACGATGAGGTCATAATCCTTGCCCATCCGGATGATGATATCCGTGGCATCACCGGATTTCCCAGTGACAAATACAGTCACGATATATCCTGCGGATTCGAAGATCTCCAGAATCGGCACAAGATTATGCCGCACTTCAGCTCTTCCTGCCACGGGATTGATAATAAGAAGCAGTTTCTTCTTTTCTTCCATAGTGAACTCCAATAAAAAATGATATAGTTAGTATAACAGGAATTATCCCGAAAATGTTAATAATGGTGAAAAAAATGGAACAGATAACAGAAAACATCATTGCATATATTCACACGGATTACAATGAAAAATTTGGAATACCACGTCAGAGCGGTCTGGCTCCCTCGGTACAGGGGAGGATCGTTTTTCAACCGGAATTCCGGGATCCGGAAGCAGTACGCGGACTGGAAGGATTCAGCCATATCTGGCTGATCTGGGAATTCTCCGAGAATCGGGGAAAAGCCTGGTCTCCGACGGTTCGGCCGCCGAGGCTGGGAGGAAACCGGCGAATGGGCGTATTTGCCACACGATCACCGTTTCGGCCCAATCCCATCGGCCTGAGCTGTGTGGAACTTTCCGAAGTGCGGCTGGATGATCCGGAAGGCCCGGTAATCGTGGTGCAGGGACCGGATCTGCTGGACGGAACACCCATCCTGGATATCAAACCGTATATCCCGTATGCTGATTCTTTTCCGGATGCAGCCATCGGCTTTCTCTCGGATGCAACGGAACTGCAGGTCCATGTGGTGATTCCGGACAACATCCGTGAGATCCTTGGTGAGAGGCTGACGAACGAAGTTTCGGATGTACTGAAAAACGATCCACGGCCTACCTACCAGAAAGACTCCGACCGTGTTTACGGTGTCCTTTTTGGCGGATATAATATCACCTTCACGGTTCAGGAGGATGTTCTTACTGTGATCGATGCGGAAAAACAGTTAACATAACTGTGGAAAACTCTGTGCAAAGTGTGAAGAAATGAGTTAATAATGGCTTCAGTTTCTGCTTTTTAGGACAGTCAGACCCATTCCGAATTAGGCTTTTCGGAATGGGTCTGACATTTTTTTCCTGATTTAGGCGGCAGGCTGCAGCTCTGCAGAGGAATCAGCGGAAACACTGTGATAACCTCGGTAGGTTTCCAGATGGCCGTAATCGATGCCAAGGAGATTACTGGGATCATCGGCAGGTGTCGCGATGGCAAATGTGTTTAAAAAGTCTGATGTACTCATCGAATTTTTGATGGCATACTGGAGGAGTTTCTCGTTGTCTTTATTTGCAAACAGCTGCGGTTTCTTTTCTCCGAAACGGATTGTTTCATTGGACGGACGCATTGTACGCAGCCCGTTTTCATTGCGTCCCTGCAGAACGTAATACGTGTCGCCGGCAGCGTTGGCTGATGCAAGGTCATAGCCCAGAGTATCCTTCTGGTATACGGACAGTACAGCGATAAGTCCAGCGCCTTCCGTGATCTTCCGATTGGCTCGGTTATAGCAGATTACAAACCGCATGGAATCAAACTCCGTACAGAAATTGAAGTCACCGCTGGAATCCATAAATCCTGCCAGCGGTCCGCAACCATAGCGGGGCACAAGGGCATTTTCCACCGCAGTCACTTTGCCTTCCATGCCGGGGAGCGCATGAATGGGGTATTGCGACGGCTGCCAGTTTCCTCCGCCGAGATTATCCCAGGCGTAACCGTTTTCATAGTCGTAGGACGGTGCATAGACACCGTTTTCCATGGTCTGCGTCATACCGATCACACCGGTGACACAGTCGCTGAGACCGAATGCGTCCACGGCGGCGCGAACGCCGTCCAGATGAGATGCGGAACAGATCCACACATCGATCCCGTTGTCATGGAACGTCGTGAACATATCCTTGACATCCTGTGTCACGGAGACACCGTTCTGAAATGCGCATTCAATTACACCCAGCAGGGATTCGATCTCCTTTGGAGAAGTCCAGGTGATCCATTCGGATTCCACGGTTTCTTTCTCACTGCAGGAACGATAGAACAGATCGTAAACTTCGTCCTGTGTCATGCCGGTAAACCAGTATAGGATCCAGGCATAGTTGACCTCTTCCGGAGTGGTGTCTTCCACATGGTACAGGAAGGCACGCATCTTGGTGGCAAACTCCATCCACCACGGGTCGGCCTGCATGGCCTTTTGCGTCTCTTCGTCCACACCGGCTGCAGTGAATGGTCCGTAAGTGTCCCAAAGGTGGGAATAGGCAGTGGTGATATCTGCGATCCAGTCAGCGTTCTGATCGGCATTCAGATCCAGCCCCACAGCAAGTGCCGTCTCCAGTTCATGCGCATCCATGGCAAATGCCATGTGTTCAAGCTGATAGACGATCGCTTGGTAGGTGATATCAAAAATACTTGTGGTATTGTCAAAATCGCTTACAACATAAGAGTTTTCCTGATAATTCGGGCTGTTTTTGCCGTATAGGGTTACAAAATCCGTAACAGCCTTTCGGGTCTGGTCCGAAAAACCGATATCATCCTTCTTGCCAGCACAGGCGGCAAGGGTAAGGATCATTGCAACTGAGAGTAACAGGGGGATCAGTTTTTTCATGTGAGCTACCTTTCCAGAGTATGTAACAGTCATGCACCTAGTTGGTGCTTATCCTGCTAAAAGTATATCCAATTAATGATGTGTCGTCTACGGAAAAAAATAAATCCGTTTCCATATCGGAAACGGATTTATTTTTGGCGCAGAAGGAGGGATTCGAACCCTCGAAACGCTTTTGACGTTTACACGATTTCCAATCGTGCGCGCTCGACCAACTACGCGACTTCTGCATGTTGTTCGACCAATAAATTGTCAGCTTGCATATTATAATGCAGAACATATATAAAGTCAAGAACCAAATTCCAATGTTAAAAGTGAACCAAAACGAAAAGAAAAGGGATGATTACAGTCTTGGTTTTATGTTATACTTGGCAGGAACAGACCTCAAAAGAGGAGGAACATCTAATGCCTAGATTTTTCGTTGCCGGAACCAATCTGGCCGGCGGAATGGTTTATATACGGGGAAGGGATGCCGATCACATTCGAGTACTGCGCATCCGTCCCGGTGAAATGGTCACCGTGTGTGATGGCGACGGCTCAGATTATGAGTGTCGTCTTGTCAACAGCGAAAAAGGGGAAGCCCAGCTGGAGATTGTGCGGAAAAAGGAATGTGACACGGAGCCGTCCATTGAGGTGACACTGCTGTGCGGTCTGCCCAAGGGGAATGACCGGACGGATTATATCCTCCAGAAAGCCGTGGAATGCGGAGTGACAAACATCGGCTTTTTCCAGAGCAACCGCTGTGTGGCAAAGCTGGAGGATCCGCAGAAGAAAGTGGAACGCTGGCAGCGCATCGCAGAGGAAGCGGCGAAACAGTCCGGCCGCGGGATCATTCCGGAGGTGGCATGGGCAGGTGACTATGTGAATGCCCTCAATGAAGCGATCCACACGGATCTTCCTCTCATGATGTATGAGACCGGGGAGAGAGTGCCTTTGAATGAAGCCCTGAAAAAGAGCAGGGAAGTGAAAACGGCATGTATCATCACCGGACCGGAAGGCGGATTCGAAAGCTATGAAGCGGACATGGCCCGGAAACTGGGAATTCAGGTCTGCTCCATGGGGAACCGCATCCTCCGATGTGAGACTGCTCCCATCGTGGCATTGACGGCGCTTATGTATGAATCCGGGAACCTTTCCTGAAGATGGCAAAACAACAAGGACAGCAGTTTTTTCTGCTGTCCTTGATTTGTTTTTATTTGGTACCGAAGATACGGTCACCGGCATCGCCCAGACCGGGAACGATATAGGCATTTTCGTTGAGCTTCTCATCCAGTGCTGCAATGTAGATGGGAACATCGGGATGATCCTTCTGCATACGTTCCACACCTTCCGGAGCACCGATGATGCACATCAGTTTAACACGGGTAACACCGGTCTCCTTGATGAAGGAGATTGCTGCGGATGCGGAACCGCCGGTTGCCAGCATGGGATCTACCACGATGACGTCACGCTCTGCAATATCAGGGGGCATCTTGAAGTAGTATTTGACCGGTTCCTTGGTCTCAGGATCACGGAACAGACCGATGTGACCGACTTTTGCATTGGGGATCAAGCTTACCATACCGTCCACCATGCCAAGTCCGGCGCGGAGGATGGGAACAATGGCCAGTTTCTTGCCAGAGATGCGTTTCGCCTTCGCTACAGCGATCGGTGTCTCGACATCGATCTCTTCCAGAGGAAGATCTCGGGTGGCCTCATAACACATCAGCATTGCGATTTCGCTGATCAGCTCACGGAATTCTTTTACACTGGTATTCTTATCTCGGAGGATAGAAAGTTTGTGTTGAATTAGGGGATGATCAAAGACACATACGTTACTCATATTCTTCTCCTTCAATTATGTTATTGCTTTTCCAAACGTGCCTGCCGCTCCCTCTCGGCCTGAGAAAGCCGGAGATAGAACGGAAGCAACTGATCGACATGAATTGTGGGCTGATCCTTGGCAGCCATGGCGACACCATAGGCGTTCTGCCAGCGGAGGTTCTCCGGCGCCGCACGGCAGGGAAGACCCTGCTTGGTAAGATGTGCTTCCGTCAGAGCGGTACCGTCTCCGATGAGAAATACCGGGCGGTCCAGCTGACGGAGGTGTTCGGTGAGATCCTCCAAAGAGATGGCCCGGTCTTCACATAGACGAAGCGGTGAGCCGTTCTGGATCTCAAACAACGCATTATATACCTGGTTTCTCCGTGCGTCCATGACACAGCAGACAAGATCATTCTGGGCACAGCCGTTCCAAGCCATGGCAGCCAGTGTGGAAACACCGACACAGGGCTTGTCCAGAGCCCAGGCAAGTCCCTTCACCGTGGAGATCCCGATGCGGATCCCTGTGAAAGATCCGGGACCCTGTGCCACGGCAAGCCGGTCGATATCCTTCATAGAAACTTCTGCATTTTTCAGCAGATCTTCTGCCATGGGGAGAAGTGTCCGGCTGTGGGTCAGGGCACTGCACTGTGTATACTGAGAGATCAGCAAATCGTCTTCCATCAGTGCGACGGAAGCGGGACGGGCAGAAGATTCGAAAGCAAGTGTCAGCATGATTCTCCGGCCTCCTTGATGGTGATCTGTCGTTCGTTATCCGATAGCTTTTCAATGGTCACGGTATATTCGTCTCCGAAAAACGCATCTTTTACCTTCTCACTCCATTCTACCACGCAGACTGCGTCCCGTCGCAGATAATCTTCCCAGCCGATATCAAATAGCTCATCGGCATCGTTGAGACGGTACATATCGAAGTGGATGAGAGAACGGTCACCCAGATATTCGTTGACGATGGTAAAGGTGGGACTGGATACACGGCAATCAAGACCCATGCCACGAGCCATGCCCCGGACAAAAGCGGTCTTTCCAGCACCTAATTCCCCATACATGGCCACAACGGAACCGGGGGAAAGCCGGGTGGAAAACGATTCGCCGATGCGTTCGGTTTCCTCTTCATTTTTTGAGTGAAAAACCTGCATAAAATACTCCATTACCAAAAGTTCCCGCCTATTATATCACTATGGACAGCGTTGCGTAAAGACAAATTATATGGTAATATAAATAGACTATTCTGAAGTAAAAGGCGGTGAGAATTATGCAGAAAGCATGGCAGGCGACAAAAGCCTTCTGTAAACGTGCAGATATGATTTTGCTTGGTTTGTGCGTGCTGTGTTCTCTTTTCGGCATAGTGATCATTCGCTCGGCCACCTTAAGCTATGATGATTCCAGCCGATTCGTTTTCGTTCAGATTCTTTCTCTGTTCCTGGGAATCGCATTGTTCGTAATCTTCACGATTTTGGATGCGGAGAATATCGCGGATAAATGGCAGTACCTTATGGTCTTTAACGTGGTCTTCCTCCTGATGCTGATCCCGTTCGGCGTTGATGCCGGCACCGGCAATAAAAGCTGGCTTCGCTTTTTCGGTATCGGTATTCAGCCTTCCGAAGTGGTCAAGGTTATCTTTATCATTATCCTGGCGAAACAGTTGTCGTATCTGCAGAGATATAAGGACCTTAATGCACCCAGTTCCGTCGGACAGGTGCTGGGGCATTTCGTACTGATCTTCGGCCTGATCGTCGGAATCTCTTCGGACCTTGGCAGTGCGCTGATCATTCTGTTTATCTTTATCGTTATGATTTTTATGGCGGGGATCCGCTGGTACTGGATCGGGGCCGGCATCGCGTCCTTCGCGGCAGTGATGCCCTTTGCATGGAAGTACGCACTTCACGATTATCAGAAGCAGCGTATTCTGGCTCCCTATAACCCCAATATCGACCCCACCGGAGATAACATTGCATGGCAGGCCAACCAGTCCAAAATGGCATTGGCTTCCGGAAAACTCACCGGCATGGGGCTGGGGAACGGAACACAGACACAGTCCAATGCCCTGACCGGCAAGCATACGGACTTTATCTTTGCGGTTATCGGCGAGGAGCTGGGACTGATCGCCTGTGTGATTGTACTGATGCTTCTGACTGCTATCATCATCCGGTGTGTCATCGTGGGACTTCGTTCCAGCCGACCTTTCGATACGCTCCTTTGCTTTGGCGTTGCAGCCGCGATCGCGTTCCAGACGTTTATCAATGTCGGAATGTGTATCGGCATCACTCCGGTTATCGGCATCACTTTGCCATTCTTCAGTTACGGAGGTTCATCCATGTTCACTATGTTCGGCGCGATTGGGCTTGTCTCCGGGGTTCGATACCGGCCGAAGCCAAGCCGTTTTACCATTAAATATTGACATAAGAAATCCCGTGATTCATTCAAAGGAATCACGGGATCGTTTTTTATCAGAAGATATCCGAATCGGGAGCATCATATCCGGTGTAATCGTGTTCTCCGGAGTACTGCATCCGTTTCAGGGAATCATAAAACCCGGCATAGGTCAGTTGCATATATGGGGTCACATAGGCGCTGACAAAGGGGATGATGCTGAGGATGATCCAGCCGAGGAAGCTCAGATCCAAAGAGAACAGTTCACTCTTGTGTCCTTTCATCATCCGCTTGCTCTCCTCGATGCATTGTGCGGGAGTCAGCTCCGGGTGTTCCAACAGCAGAAAGAGACTCATTCGGTACCGGTACAGAGCGATGATCCCTGGGATGACAAAAAGGAGGGACCAGAGGAGAACGTAGATGGCCATCAACAGATACATGACCAGGGCCCGTCCGGTCACGGCAAAACCGTCCAGCAGATTGTAGTAGGATGCGTTTTCCCGTTTATACAGTGTGTTCAGTACGAAGATCATAAAACCGACATGAAGGATGATCAGAAGAATCCGAATGGCGATGTCGATGAGAACGGCACCTGCGGAGGGATTGTAGTTCTTGATCGTGTCCTGGAAAAACGTCATATCCATGGTCTGCAGGGCATTGGTATACTCCTTAACATCCACCTGAACTCCGGTAAGTCGGGAAGAAAGATTGGATAGTATATAAGTAATACCAAAGTAAATAAGACCCATGATGAGGGGATTGGGGTTGGATGTCCGCAGACACTGTTTGGAATTCCGTTTCAGCGCGATTCGATTGATGCCCATGGAAGGATCACCTGCCTAATAATCGTTGTATTTATCATATCACAGCATACAGGTAAATCATGAATAAAATGAAAAAAGCTTCGGTAAAACCGAAGCTTTAACGTGGTGCGCGAGGCGGGACTTGAACCCGCACGTCCGGAGTGGACACTAGAACCTGAAAAGTATATATACCTGTTTTGGGGTGTTCATCCTTGTTAATCTTAGTCTGGTGAACGAACCCGAAAACCGTTGATATTTCTGGATTATTTGAGAATTTGCTTGTCCTATGCTGGATTGCCGTTAAAGTCGAAAATCCGAAAAACGCTTAGACAATCCTTAGACGCTCAAAAGGGATGCTATCTCTGTATTTGCCTGGGGTGTAAGGTGCGCGTAAATGTCAATCGTGGTCTGGATGGACTTATGCCCTAACCACTTGGATATGTTGCCAATGTTCACGCCATCAGCCAATAGGTTACTGGCTGCACTATGCCGCAAGTCATGCACACGAATAACGGGCAAGTTGTTTCTAATCAGTATATTTTTGAATCGATTTGTTACGCGCTCCGGCTTGATAACCGCGCCATTGTCATAGCAACACACAAATCCATCATCGTGGTAGTCAACGCCATATAGCAACTGGTTTTGATCCTGCTTCGCTTTCACAGATAGCAAGTAGGATTTTAATTTGTCGCTCATTGCGAGAACTCGTTGGCTTTTCTCGGTCTTTGTCTGATCTTCGCAAAATTCGGCCTTGTAATCGTTGTAAATCACAGTTGACCTTATGGCTATAAGATTATTCTCAAAGTCTATACAATCCCATTTAAGCCCTAGCACTTCACTTCTACGGAGCCCTAGCATTGCTATCAATGTTATAGGTGTTTCAACTACATCACCCTTAACCGCTTCAAGCAACTGCGCAATTTGATCTTTCGTGTATATCGCGCCGGAATTTGCTTTCTTGGTTTTATCCCACTTCATAACGACATCCTGAGCGGGATTATAACTAATGTAATGTTCGCGTATTGCATATTTCAGGGCTGAGAATATATTGCTGTGCAATTTGTGTACCGTGACATTCGATAAGGATTTAAGCATATCCTTATAAAACTGTTCCAAATGCGAAGGAAGTAAATCACATAGCTTTATATCAGTCTGTTTGAAATACGGGATAATGTGCGCATTGACTTCTTTTTTGTAGATAGCCAAAGTAGACGGGCGAACCTTGTTTTTAAGCGCATCCGATTCAATCCATTCTTGCATGAGTTTGAAAAACTTCATATTACTGCAATACTGGATTTGATTATTGTTATAATCTGCCAGCGTTTGTTGCAACATCTGCTCGGCCTTGCGCTTATTCCCTTTAACGGGCAATCTGGTTGAAATCCACTTTTGTTTTGGCTTGTTATTTTTATCTCTCAAATTGAGAACAATCTGATATGTGTTTCTCTTTATCTGAAGGGAACCCGTAACCACATAATTCATGCGCAACCCTCCTTCGCTGTGGTACGGGCGGCAAACTCATTATAACACGTTTTTATATAATCAGCAAGGGAAGATCGGATAATCAAGTATTTGCCAGCATCATTCTTAAATCCCTTGATTTTATTGTCATCAATTAGCTTGTAAATTTTTTGGCGGCACATGTGAACAATCTTCGCCGCCTCTGCTACTGTCACTAGATTTAGATATTCTTCATTTTTCACTCTATTATTTACACTTCCAATTTCGTATATTAACCTTTCTCGCTGTTTGGATCACTAACATGACATGATCCTTTAATGTTAACTTCAACGAGCGGGAGGCTCGCAGTAACCATCAACTTGGCCGCTAGTGAGATTTGCGGAAATCATTGACGGTAAAATGTTAATTCAATATATTTGCTTCGCTCTTAAATCATGTAGTTTAACTATATTGTTTATAACGTCTTTGGCGCGAGAATCATGATACCCTGATTCTTTATATTTCAGTAAGGCATCAACCATCAATTTGTATTCGTCGGGATATAAAAACGGATATTGACTGAACACCGTATGTTTTAGTGCATTATCTCTAGATGCAGCTACATATTCAGCACGAATAACGTTAATATCTTCTGCTGGATATTCTTCCTTATCTTGTCCAATGCTACGCGTGTGTAAGACGCCATTCATATCATCACAATAATTGTTGATTTTATCTAAATAATTATAGCGATCATATTTTGGATCATTCATTATACTGTTCTGCATATCTACATATGTTACAAGCTCTGAAAATATTCTTTTGGAGATTCTTTTATCATCAGCATCAACACAAATTGGAATCGAACCATTATTGTAATCCAATATAGCATTATAAATACTATTTACTCTAAACAAACGCATAATTCCATCTTGGTTGTTATCTAATTCTACATATGCGTGTTCTGTATCAATATTCGATAATACACCATCTGCGTTTAAGTAAAGTGTGCATAGTACCCTTGCGCAATCATCAGAAGGCATCTCTTCAACGTGGCGATACGGGCAATAACAAGGATATTCTTGTGTTAGTATTTCTATCGCGTGGGGTCGGCTATAGTTTCGTTTAGTTCTTGTATATAATAGTTTCTTGTTAGCGGCTCTCCCAATCGGCTGGATAAGAAAACGCTCATGGGGAATTACTAACACTCTGTTTGAATATTTAAAGAAATTTGACAAGTAATCATAAGCATGATCTGCAAAGCCTTGTTCATGGTATTCATCTTTGCTGATAGCTAATATGACTGATTGATCAAACCATCGTTTGTTTGGGTATTTTTCAATCCAAGCAAGATAGTCTGTAAGAAGATTACAAAAGTCCTTGTTTACGATCTTGCCGTTGGTTATTATTTCAAGTTTCTGAATTGAAATACTGTTTTCGATACAGGTATTTA
>CAJOQP010000097.1 GCA_905236515.1 uncultured Oscillospiraceae bacterium
CCGGCCGATCCTCCAATCAGGGATAGCCCCAGCAGCGTCTTCTCCGGGATTCTCCATTTCCGTTTGACCGCCCGGCGCTTGTCGATGACAAATACCAGGAATGTGACTATATTGATCAAAAGAAGGTAGTATATCATCCCTAATGCCCTTCATCCATCTATCTCATGATAGTCCGTCGCACCTCATCACATCGGATCCCTGGTACGGTTTTTGTAAATCTCCGGTATAGTCATGTCCAGATCTGGAATACGCTCTTTCAGCGCCTCCAGCAATTTCGTGGCATTCTTTTCATTGCCCGGGATTATCTTGATCACACCCTTGCCGCCATAGGTGATGACAACACCTCCTGATGGAATGGTGCCGGCGCAGCTACACCCTCCTTTGACCCGGAAATCATGTGGGTATGCAGTGAGAACCGCTGTGAGTGGAAGGTAAGCATATTTTCCGAAACCAGCCGGCTGATAAAACGCTGCCTCCCCTACTCTCCATCTTTCAATCTTTACAGACTTCTCAAAGTCTTCCTCCAGGCCGGAGGTCTCATACTCCGGAAGTATCGGTAAGAGTTTCATGACGCTGCCTCATTTTCTCCGGTCTCGTAATTAATCACAATCCCGGGATATTTCTCCTGATGCCATCCGGTCGGACGGATGATACCGATCTCGCCTCTTTCTTCTGTCGGCATCATAGATTTGTCAAACATCGCAACAGCAGATCCGCACCGGCCAAGGGAATCCAGGTCACTATAGGATTCATCGGTGATGTTGGCAAGGTCATATTCCGAGAAGGACGGTATGTTATCGTTGAGCTCAATGGATAATTCTCCGTTGTACTCCGGGATATGGCCGGGATCGGTTGCTGCAAGAGGGGAGGATTGTTCTTGTCCCGTTCCCAGGCGAATTCCGGCGGAATCGGTCCGTTCCAGGTACCACTTTTCAATTCTATCATGCTGCAGGATAAAGACGATAGAAAGAACAAGCAGAAGAAATCCCGCTGCTCTGCCAAATGCTCTTCTGCCTTTTCTATATTGGTGGTTATAATTCTTTTTCATTTATCAGCGTGAGATGGTTATGTGTTGTATGTCCCCAGTGCTTTCTGCAGTCTCTCCTTGAGCATGGTGTTCCGTTGTGTAACCGTCACATTCCTCACAGCATAAGCCAGTGCCTTTTTCGTTCCCACCAGAAGCAGAATCTTCTTTGCCCGTGTAATTCCCGTATAGATCAGGTTTCTCTGCAGCATGATGTAGTGGCTCATTCCCGTTTTGGGATCCCGGAAAACTGCCATGTCCCGTACGCCATGATCCCCATAATATGCCCAAAGAACCGGCCTTCCGTTATTCAACGCTTCCCAGTGAAACCCGTCTTTGCTGAGGGCAAAGTAGACCTGTTCTCCATCCGGGGTTGTCGTTTCACGAAAATGCACAAACAGATAATATTGCTTTTCGATCATCGTGTTCCCTACTCCTTACCGACTATCTCCCGGAAGTCTGCCCGCCGTCGATGCACAGGCACTGTCCGGTAATCTCCCGGGCATAGTCTGATGCCATAAAGGCCGTCGCCCAGGATATATCACGGGGCTTCTGTGCCCTTCCAAGCGGAATTACCTTCAGAGCCTCCTTCCAGAGCTTTTTCTTCTCTTCCTCAGACACCGGACGGGAGTCGTTTGGATCTCCGTTATGAGCTCGTCCGGTCAGAATGTCATCCCACATGTCCGTGTAAATGATTCCCGGCAGAATTCCGTTCACCCGTACTCCATAAGGGGCTGCCATCTTTGAAGCGCTTTGGATCAGGCTTGTCACAGCCGCCTTGGATGCACAGTAAATCTGGTTGGCAGGCCCGCCATCCCTTGCCGCAATAGATGAGATGATCACCATATTCCCTGCCGTCTGGTCCTGCATAACGGGAAGGGCATACTTAATGATATTTGCTGTCCCTCCCACATTGATCGCCATCACCTTCGCTATTTCTTCATCTGTAGTCAGGAGCAGGTCATCGATGGACTGAATGCCTGCCGCATGTACAACCACATCCAGCCTGCCGCCGCCAAACGCCACTGCATCCCTCACAAGGAGTTCCACATCACCACTTTTGGAAACGTCACAGGAGCGGTAAGCACCTGCGGCGCCCAGTGATCTGATCTCTTCCACTGTCTTTTCAAGATGCGCCGCACCTCGTCCGGCAACCATTACATTTGCACCGCATTCCGCAAACAGAAGAGACATGTCTTTTCCAAGGCCGCGTCCGCCGCCTGTTACAAGGACAGTCTTTCCCGAAAAACCGATTATCATGCTCATGTTTTTTCCCTCCCTTTACAGCCAGGCACGTTCTCCGATAAGGCTCTCTTGTATTTTCCCAACAAAATACAGATCATTGCATTCATCTGCAAAGATCCCGCTCAAACTGCTTCAGGCACTCATCCACGTTCC
>CAJOQP010000098.1 GCA_905236515.1 uncultured Oscillospiraceae bacterium
GCTGGTGGTTCACGAACTCATTCCACTGATAAAGCTCCCATGTCTGATATGTGATCAGCGGATACTCTTTATCAATCAAACTGACCAACTCATCCATCAGGGAAGATGCCTTGAAACGATAAGGCGATTTCACGGAAGTTTTTGAATAATGTCCGCGTCCAACCTTCATGATCCGACCGTCGTCCTGAAGATCCTGCAGCATGCGGTATGCCTTCCGGTCCGAATAAGCTGCCTGGGATTCTTTTACCATCCCAACAAAATCCTTTGTGGTAAACGACGGGTTTTCTTTCAAGAAGTTTGTGATTCGATTTTGTTCGTTCATCCCCGCCACCTCCTTCAGCATATTGCAGTTTTGTCACTTTTCCATAAAAATGTCGTAACTGCAAATATACTATACATCATGTCATTGCCAGTTTCAATTGCAGTTTTGTCACTTTTTGTTATTTTTGACAGTACTGCATGGTAAGGTGGAGACGGCCTGATTCATAAATTGTCTGTTTTGAAGCAAAAAAGACGCCTACCCCTCATTCGCAATGAATTCACAGGTAAACGCCAGGCTTCACTAAGATATATTCTGTTATTTGTCGCATCGAAAAGCTCTCAATCCTAATATTGATAAAACGTTGATAAAAGTCCTGCCCCAGTAGCCTGGAGCCCGCATAAATACTGGGTTTTTGACCATTTAGTCAGATGCTGCCGTAGAGCAAACAAAAAGTATCCTCGTCATATAATATTTCCTTCCTCAGATGCCGCAAAGTGCCGTATTCTGCGCTCCTTTGCGGGGTTTCTTCTTCTCTTTCAAATGTACACCATGAGCCGAAAATTCTGGTAGTAAGGCCTTGGGCGGCAGTGTGCGGCAGGATGTGACATACTGCGGACATTCAAGAGCCGTTTTCGCAGGGGGAAAAGTGCCTGCCCGGCAAATATACATTTTTTATCTGTTTTTTCAGTTTACCATGATACCGGAGACGACAAAAGACCCGGGAAGCATTTGCACAATCGCATCTGCCACCCGGTCTTAACAATACAGGATCATTCTGATCACTTCTTATATTTGATTTTTATGTATCTCCGGCAACTATTTTCCGATGCCTTTGGACGGTCGGATTCCTCATTCTCGTTATCCGAATTTCACATTGCTCTCGATGCTGAAGTCCTTTCCATTCATCTGGTCAAGTTCCTCTCGCGCGCTGTTTATCTCCGACAGTCTCCGTAATTCATTTTCCGCATCCTCCAGTCCCAGATGCGTGTAGGTATTCATCGTTACGCTGATGTCCGAATTGCCCATCAGGTACTGCAGCGTCTTCGGATTCATCCCCGCCCTTTCCATGTTCGAGTAGTAGGTGTGGCGGCATACATGCGGCGTAATCGCCGGCATCTGTACTCTGTAGATCTCATTGTAACGGTTGACCGCATTCCTAAAATAGTGCTCCCAGTGCAGGGCGACCAGAGGTTTTCCATTCTTGTCGTAGTAAAGAAAACCGGTGTATCCCTCTATCATCGGCTCGGGCTTCGGCGGCCTGCGGCTTTCCAATATACTTTGAAAGCAGGCATACACATCGCCTGTCATCGGGATCCGGCGGGTGCCCGCGTTTGTCTTCGTTGTCTCAATGATGTACCTGCTGTCGCCCCTTCTCTGCAGCTGATGGTCCACGTTCAGAATCTGCTTCTCCATATCAAGGTCTTTTACAGTCAGACCGCAAAACTCTGAAATCCGAAGCCCAGTATGAAACAGAATATAAAAGGCTTCGTAGTATTTGTAGTAGCAGTTATCGTCATGGACAAATTTCAGGAACTTTTCCATCTCCTTCTTTGAAATTGCTTCCCTTCGCCCCCGGTCATCGATCAGCACCGACGCCATCTGAAAATCGAAAGGATTCAGCCGGATCACTTCATCGTCTACTGCCATCTGAAACGCCGGTCTCAGGACTCCCCGGATGGTGTGAATCGAGCTGTAGCTTTTTCCGGAATTCTGCAGGCAGGGGTTCATCTTTCTGAACTTTTCTATCAAAGACAATTTCTTCTACTGCTTTTATGCATTCATCCGTGCACTTCTGGATATCCTTACTCCAAAATCGTAAAACCGTCCATCCCATTTCCCCGAGCTCTTTATTGACCTTTTCATCGCGATCCATATTTTCTTTTATTTTCGTCAGCCAGAATTCAGAATGGTTACTATGTTGAAGCTGTTCTTCCAGACTCTTGTATTTTTCACTCTCATATCCTCCATAAAAGCCCTTACCATGAAAGAATTCGCTATCAACAAAAATGCAGATTTTATACTTTGTCAATACAATGTCCGGCTTTCCTGGCATTTTATTCCAGTTCTTTCGATATCGGTATCCTTTATGCCATAGCGCTTTTCTGAGCACAATTTCCGGCTTCGTATCCTTTGCCCGGATGTGTGACATATTCTTATTGGCTCGCAAAATAATAAAAGCCATAGCTATCCAAACAAATGAGCTATGACTTTCCAACGTAAAATATGAGCGTTTGCGGGTAGATTCGAACCACCAGTGCGTTTGACGCACACTGCCTTAGATAATATGAAGTGACCTCACATTTGTAGCAACGTGGATTCGCCATTATACTATGGGTGTTCAGCAACATAGCAGAATGGGTTACCACATACAAAAGGAGGTCACCAATGAATAGAATAGTCAAAATCGGAATGGATGTCCATAGCACCAACTACACTTTATGTGCAA
>CAJOQP010000099.1 GCA_905236515.1 uncultured Oscillospiraceae bacterium
CATGAACTGTATCTGATGAAAGTCCCCATGGTCCCCCGTATGATGACGGAGTATGCCCACTCCAAGACCGGTATCGATATTCATCCCGGCGCCACCATCGGCAAGTATTTCTTTATGGACCACGGAACCGGCATCGTTGTGGGTGAAACATCCATCATCGGAGAACACGTGAAGATCTATCAGGGCGTTACCATCGGTGCTCTTTCCACCCGCGGCGGGCACTCCAATCAGGGAAAAAAGCGCCATCCTACGATCGAAGACAATGTTACGATCTACGCCGGAGCTTCCATTCTCGGCGGTGAAACTACGATCGGCACCGGAAGCGTAGTAGGAAGTAACGTGTTTATTACCTCTTCCATTGCTCCCAACACCCGGATCAGCAACAAGACCCAGGAATATTCCATCAAACGCAAGGGAGAAAAATTCCAGGCCGAAGAAGTCAAGACCAGAGAAGATGACGTGTGGATCTATATGATCTGATTATTGAAAAAAGAAAGAACAGTCGAGCAGACATCATTTAATTGATGCTTGCTCGACTGTTTCCGTTTTTGAGTATTATCGGTCCCCGACCAGAGCGTTCCGAATATAGATCCGGCTCAGCCAGGAATCGAACTGCCCCAGCCAGTCGCCCTTCAGTCCGAACCCATGTCCCATTCCGGACAGTTCCACCGTCTTTACAGAGACATCCGCTTCTTCCAGCGCTTCGGCACAGCCTTTGCATTCCGGTGCGTAGCTGTCATTGGAACCATAGCAGAAAAATGCTTCCGGGACGTGTGCTTCTTTGAAGCGCTCCACATCCTTAATGGATGTTTTCAGGTTGCCATAAAATCCATAAATCATTCCGGTTCCGGCCACTTTGGAAGAGAGTTTGTCGATCTCATCCGGGCGGTAAGTCCCGTCCAGAGAGGTGCCATCTTCCAGGTCGCCGAAATCCAGCAGCATTCCTCCCGCTGCCATAGCGCCGGCAGAGAATCCCAGCACGGCAATATTGTTCTCGCTGTAACCGTAATCTCCTGCGCTGTGACGTGCAAAACGGATGGCACGGGCCAGATCCAATTCCGCATCCTGCATGGAATAGGGATACAGCCGGTAATTGACGACAAAGCTTACATAGCCCTTCTGACTGAGCTGATCGGCAACCGGATACCCTTCTGTGCCGTTGGAGCGCTGTTCAAAAGAGCCTCCCGCCAGAACGAGCACCGCGCCTTTGACGATGGTACCGCTGGGGACCGGATAGGTGATGATGTTGGGCTGGAAACTGAGGTCATCCATATAGTTGCCCGTATTTCGTGTATACTCTTTTGTTTTCGGCATATTGCCCCGCTCCCACAGATAGAAAGTCTGCTGGCGCAGTGGATCAATCTTTGCAGAAGAAACATACGCATTATTGGGATCCAGGGACTTGGGTCCCATCAGCATGTAGTTTTTCAGGATCGCTGCACAGTGGGAACGTATCACCACCGAACCGGGAGCAAACAAGTTCCCTTCACCGCCGCTGATGATATTGGCTGCTCTCGCCCAGTTGACCGCTTCCAAAGCATAATCTGCCATCGCAGCACGATCCGAAAAATACTTTCCTGTCTTTGCTTCCGGACTTCCGGCATACCGCCAAAGAATGGTGACGAACTGCTGACGGGTAATGGGATCGTTGCCGCCGAATTTCTTTCCTTCATAGCCGGATACGATTCCATTTTCCACTGCCCAGGCAGAGGATTCCTCGTACCAGCTTCCTTTTTTCACATCGACAAAGGGGTTTTCCGGTGCTTTTGGTTTTCCAGCTGCTGCATACAGCACCTGAACCAGCATGGCGCGAGTCATTCCCTCTTTGGGAGAAAACTTTCCCTTTCCGGTACCGGCCATGATCCCGTTCTTTGTCACATATTCCACGCCGTCCATATACCAGGCATCCTGCGGAATATCACTGTACAGTGTGTTCACGGCATGACCGGGCATCGCCAGTGTTGTCAACAGGCATACCAGCGTCAGACTATAAGAGATCACTCGATGAAACGTTTTCTTCAAAATTAGTTCCTGTCTTTCTTTCAATTATTGCCGGTTTCTGCGTAGCGAAACCGTTCACTTAAGAATTTTACATTTATTTCCATTCTTAGTCCAGTTGTTTTTGATTCATTAGAACAATAGAACCGATGACCAGAAGGATTCCCAACACATTGACCACTCCGATGGACTCATGATAGATGATCACTCCGATGAGGGTCGCCACTACCGGTTCAACAGATGCGATCACCGGCACTTTGCTGGTCTCCTTGATCACGCTGACACCGGAAAAATAGAACAGATAGGCAAATGTCGTGGGGATCAG
>CAJOQP010000100.1 GCA_905236515.1 uncultured Oscillospiraceae bacterium
CTGATCCCATTCCAAGATACCATTAAAATCAATGGTTATAACATCTTCGCTCATATGGAATCCAACATTATCATATCCGTAAAGACCATGTACGATTCCCGAAACGATATGTTCACCGGAGTGGTTTTGCATCCGTTCAAATCGTTTGTCCCAGTCGATGCGACAAGGATAGTTCCGTCCGGTTTCCAGGGGAGATTTTACATAGTGTACCACTTCCCCATTCTCCGTTTGAACATCGATTACAGGTACGGATCCGATAAACCCGGTATCTGCCTTCTGTCCGCCACCCTCGGGAAAAAATGCCGTCTGATCAAGAACGATCCGATACACCTTTTCCGCCTCTTCACAGGATAAGACAGTCGCTTCAAACTCTTTTAAGTGACTGTCATCATAATATAACTGTATTGCCATAAAACACCTCAAAAAAGCCGGTGAGATCACACCGGCTTATCATTCAAGTCCTCTTTTATTTTCGTTGTGGAAATCTCCGGAGTACGCGGCAGGTACACCACTTCACACTGGTCTTTCAGGAAATCAAACTTCCCTTCCCAGTCATTACCCATGACAAAAACATCAATGTCATATTTTTCCACATCTGTCTTTTTCTGTTCCCAGTTCTCCTCCGGGATCACCATATCAACATAACGGATAGCTTCCAGCATCTCTTTGCGGACTTCATAAGAGAAATAGCTCTTTTTCCTCTTACTGTTCCAGTTAAATTCATCCGTTGAAAGCGCAACAATCAGATAATCACCCTGCTGTTTGGCGCGTTTCAGCAGATTGATGTGTCCGTAATGAAGTAGATCGAAAGTTCCGTATGTTATCACTCGACGCATAGTATTATGCCTCCATTTTCGATAAAATCCATTCTGCACAACGCCTGGAAGCGTTGCCGTCATCAATCATTCCGTACTTATCCGCAAAGGCGCGAATAGCTTTTCTATATGTATTATCATCGAAATGTTCGATATTATCAATGAAAGTTTTATTATTAACAGCAATGGGAAACGGCATCTCATCCAGCGAAATATAAAAGTTTCGGTCGTTTTTATACTCCTCAATATCCGTTGCGTACATAAAGCAAGGTTTCTGAGAGAGAATATAATCAAAAACAACAGAGGAGTAATCGCTGATAAGTGCATCTGCCGCAACAAGGAGTTCCTGAATGTCATCATACTGAGTAGCATCCACAGCCTCTTCATAGGGCAGCTGATCGGACAACTTTGCTACATTCGGATGAAGCCGGGTCACGAATACCCATTTTCCACCGAAACGATTCCCAAACGCTTCACATACAGCATTGGAATCCATGGTGTAGGGATCCAGGCTTTGTGTGACGCGGAATGTGGGTGCATACAAAACGATATTAACATCCTCATCGATCCCCAGAGCCTCATGGACTTTCGAACGAACCCACTCATTCTCTTTAAAAAAGATATCATTTCTGGGAGAACCATACTCCAGAATCTCCCCGTCATACCAGAAAGAGTCCCGGTATACTTTTGTCATATGTCGGGAGTTAGAAACGATGAGATCCGTTTGCTGAGAATCACGGATCGCATAATTCTCGTAATTGGAATCCGGGATCTTGTCCACTACGTCTTTTTCAATCTGCTTCAGTGCAAATCCATGCCAGACCTGCATATAGAACTGGCCGTCTTTTTTATACTTAGCGCCTTTCCGGCAATTATCGATCCAAACTTTTGCTGTGGCGAGCTCAGTCATTCTGGCAACGGAATCATACGCTACACAGCGCACTCCTTCGGGGACCTGAGTAGAGTCTTTTGTCAGCCAGACGATATCTAGATCCTTTCCTGTTTCCAAAAGCGCTTCCACTATGGCTTTTGGACTATCGGAAAACCCTCTCCCGTAATAGCTGGTCACCACGATCTTATTCTTTTTTATGGGCATGGTCTTTCCGGCCAGCCAGCCCAGTCCAGACTGAACTTTATTCAAAGGGTATTCCCCCTTTCCTTATCCCTGTGGAGTTTTCAGAAGATCCCTGTTTTTCCAGATCACAACAATCCGGTAGCCGAGAATCAGTGTTTCCGCCACTGTGATCAAAGCTGCTAGAGTAAGCTCATTCATATGCCCGGAGAAATACAGGACAGCCAGATTGATCACATGAATGCAGGAACCAAAGATAACTGAGTAATTGGCATGTTTGGACAATCCCATGGCTGTCAGCGTTGGGAATCCCAGGATATAACTGGGAAGGATCAGCACAAGGATCGGAAGCATCACTCGAAGAATCGGTGCCACTGGTCCATACTCCGCTCCAAAGAACCAAGTACATAACGGCTCGGCGAATATAAAAACAATAAGGCATCCCAATATGATCACTGGCTCGGCGACCATCAGGACTTTCTTTACAAGTTTAAAGTCACGGTTTTTCACCATATACGGATAAAGACTGTCCGCTACCGGCGACATGGCGCTCTTTCCAGTAGTAATGAGTTTATCAGCAGAGGTGTAAAAACCGACAGTATTACCACCGGCGTTAAGCAGATCAATAATCACAGTATTCGCTGCCGTATAGGCCGTTGTTGCAATACGGGAATAAAAGAACCTGGAAGAGCGTTTGGTAACTGCGGCCACATCTTTCCCCGTGACACTGCAAAACGTGATTCCATATTTTCTTTTCAGGTGCAGCCATACACCGATAAGCGCTGCGCTGTTCCCGATGATATTCAGTGTCGGAATGATCCATATCTGCTCCGGTTTTTTCAAAACGAGGAAGATCATCAAGGTAAAAAACAGTTTAATCAGCACTGTCCGCACAGTGATGGCCGTCATTTCCTCCAGCCCACGGTACAGGTAATCAGGAATCAGAGAATTCACTGCCGTAGCTGCGAAAAACAACACATAGAAGACCAGATCATCGTGCCAGCGTGATATCAGCTGGCAAAGAACAAGCAGGACCACGAAAGAAATGGCAGTCAGCACCAATTTGGAAAGAGTGACCGCGGAAAAAATCCGCCGCAGATAATCCTTATCATCCCGGTTTCGAGAAACGTCCTCCGTAGCAGACAAGATAAAACCAAAATCAATGATAAGCTGGAAATACACCATGATAGACATGGCAACGCCCAGCTTACCGTAAAACTCAGGTCCCAGTACACGCGTCTCATATGGAACAACGATAAAAGAGAGCAGATACGTGGAAAACTGCAATATGTAGAGCATTATGGTGTTTTTCAGCAGGATGCCCTTTTTGCTGTTCATTTTATCAATGATACTCATGATTAAGAAATGCGATCCTTTATTTCAAACATTCTGCGAACTAGATGATACTGTTTTCGATTCAAAAGTCCAAGGACCATTTTCTGATTACGGCTCATGCTGTCCAGCCGTTTGTTCTTCTTATAGTCCGGGAAATTTTTCTTCATATAATCGGCAAACTCAATAAGAAGCGGGTTTTTGTCATCAATACGCAGAACACGCACTGACCCCACAACGAAAATATGCTCCACCGCAAGGCGGCACAGTTCTTCGTAGTACTGTTCGTAATAGCCGTTTTCTTTAAACCATGTAATCAGATCATCAAAAGCTTCGATGATTTCCCGGTTTCTTGCAACATTTTTATTATGCGTGATTGAGTTCTCACGCACCAGGTAGTAATAAAAACACTGGGGAATCGACACGATGGAATCTGCGCAGACAAAAAGCTTCTCTGTTGTGCGGATATCTTCATACCAAACACGGCTGGGATACTGGATCTGATTATCGACGAAGAGCGACCGTTTCCAGAGTCTTGTCCAGGCAGTGGGATTAGCTTCCATCAATGCGGGGTGATCCTTTGCCCGCAAAACGGTGTCTTTCGGGATGTTATCAATCTGAGGAGCCGGTTTCTCCCCTTCCTTACAGACATAAAAGCCAAAATCATAGACGTCTGCATGGTATCGTTCAATATAGCGGTCCAGTTCCTTCAGTGTCTTCTCTGAAATATAATCATCACTGTCAACAAACAGCAGATACTCTCCTCTGGAAGCATCTATCCCAGTATTCCGGGCGCCCCCAAGCCCTTTGTTTTCCTGATGGATCACCCGGATCCTATCCGGATTTGCAGACTGCAATTCATCGCAGAGATCCGGACAGAGCCCATCGGTACTGCCATCATCCACAAGAATCACTTCGTAATCATCGAACTGCTGATTAAGTGCAGACTCGACACATTTACGAAGGTAATCTGCTACGTTATAAACAGGAATAATTATACTAATCTTCATGTTTACGCCTCGATCGTATCGTAGTTTCGAATCGTTGTCAGATAATAGATCACTGCCAGAAGCACAGAGAGATAGAATGACGAATTCGGTCGTCTGAGCAAGCCGGCGGTATTGTATGCATAGATCAGTGCGATGCAGAACGCCATTCCGAAGGCGGCTGCCTCCCACGTGAAATACTTCTTAAAATCACGTATCAGAACTTTGAGTATCAGATAAACGAAGTATCCTACGAAAAGAATAAAGAATATCAGTCCAAAGTATCCGTACAGATAAAAGACTCCATGGAAATCATTCTCAACATCATAAATATTGCCGGCATAGGTCATTCGTGACAGCTCCATGCCAAACATTTTCGACCACACGGAATCCTGTTCCTTCATAAGAAGATCACAGTAGATGATCTTCTGATGCCGGGTCGCAGTAATCTCCTGAATGGAATAAGTATAATCATAGGCATCCAGGACCTCATCTATACCGAAGCGACGGCAAAGGAACTTCGTATTGTAGAACTCGTAGATGACTGACAGAATCTGCTTTTTCTCATAATTGCTCATCCGGTTCCACTCTTCTTCCGAGCGTTTTCCGTCCTGCATATTCATCATGACATTGGCGTCGCCCTGCTTATCGTTCATGGATTGATTGTAAACAGTCTGATTTCGGTACATAGGAGACTGTTTTATAAATCCGCAGCAAATCACGAAACAAATACCTATGATTGCCAGCACTTTCAGATTCCATTCTTTTCGCACCAGCATAGTAAAAGCAACTCCGAACAGCGTTACTGCCATGGAAAGGAACGCAAGTCTTGTCCCAAGGAAGTACAACTGAGCAAAGGAAGCCACCACTGCAAGTGCAATCAGCCAGTATTTCTTTTCACGATAGGCAAAGATCGTCATCAGCGGCGCCATCATACTCATAATGGCACTCTGTGCGTTACTGGTATTGAACCAACCCAGAACACCGATCTCATTGTCCACATAGGTATGGCCGTATGTCCCGGTGACAACACTGAGCACTATGGAAACCGTAATGATGATGAAGTTGATGATAAGACCCTTTTCAATTGCTTTATAGGCCTGATCTCCCAATCGTAAGAATGAGATAAAACAGATGGCAAACAACGGCATCTGGATCACACGAACATAGTTCGCAATGTCATCCAAAGGCTGCAGGTACTCCTGTTTCATACAGGCAACTACATGTCCTGCCAGAACAAACAACGCCGCCAAGGCAAAAAGGATGTATGCCTTTTTCCGTTTCGATGCTATGAAGCCCACCAGTGCGGTCAAAGCAAGGACACCGAACCGAAGAAGCAGTGTGATGCTGTACCCTGTTCCGATCTTTTCCACAAAGAAGGAAAGCATATCCATCAGAGGCTGAAGGATAAAGATCAGAACAATAAACTTGCTGATGTTTCGCTGGATAAATCCTGCTTCATTTTGATTCTGTGTTTTCATGAAACATCAGCCTCCTTTTTCAGATTAATCAAATAATATACCATCGCCAACACCATGGAAACATAGAATGAGGCGTTAGGTCTGCGGAGAACACCCGCAGTAAAATAGGAATGAACCAGCAGCAGGAGCAGAGCAATACCAGCGGCTCCTGCCCTCATGGTAAATACGTTTCTGAAATCCCGAATCAGAGCCAAGAGGATTAAAATCAGAAAACAGCCAATGAATAGCGCCATAAAGATCAGGCCGGTCCATCCGAAGAGATAATAGATACCATGCCAGTCGTTTTCCACATCGTAGATATAATCATCATAGGTCAGGCTGTCAAGCGGCAGTCCGAACAGATGGACACCGACTCCGCAGTCCTCCATCAGATTTTCATTGTATTCAAGTTTCATACGTCGCCAGTCGATCACTTCAGAGGCTTTCTCCGAATAACCGTATTCTTCAGCAATCCGCTCAAATCCGAAACGGGAAACAAGCCCTCCAAGGTATTTTTCATAGGCGGGCAAAAGATACTGATGATCGGCATCCCCGTAGAGTTCCCTTCCATCAGCAAGGAGGCTGTCGATATCCTCCTGCTCTTCAGCAAGGATCTCCTGATGTCGGCTCTGATTAACATAGAACGGTGCCATTTTGAAACCAGCCCCGCATAGAATGACACACAGGATCATGAGAATCGCCATAGACTTCTTCATCCCTTTTTCCCGGGTCAGAAGAACCGTGACTAAAAGACCAAGGCCAATCACGAACACGCCAAGATAGGTCAGTCTCGTTCCAAAAAGATACAGAGCTGCAAAAGAGAGTACGGACAGTACAACAAGCAACCACATCGTATTTTTTCTATATGCGTAAACCAGCACCACCGGAACCAATGCGCATAAGATGGCACTCTGAGAATTGGCAAAGTAAAACCAGCCAAGAATTCCCAGTGACTTGTTGGGATATGTATGTGGATCAGTCCCGGTAACTGTACTGATTGCTTCCACCAAAAGAATGATTAAGAAGTTAATCAAAAAAGCCTTTTCCAGGGCATCATACAGGGCCTCGCGATCCTCAACCTGACGAAATGCAGTAATCATCGCCAGCGCAAAAAACGGAAGCTGCAGGACACGGAAATAGTTGGCAATATCTGAGAAGATCCATGACAGATTATAAGCCTCACCGAAAGAATGCAAACAAGTAATGATATGTCCGGCGATGAGGAGAACACTGCACAGCGTTGCTGCCGCATACACTCTCTTGTGTTCGGAAATGGACCAGGCGCATGCAATCACCATAATCAGCAAAACAAACCGTAACGCAAGAGTGACGGTATTGTCCGCTCTCCAGACATCCATCCAGTAGGAAATTACATCCAGACATGGTTGGATTATACATAAGAACAATACCGCCGAATTCAGCCAGGATCTATTTTGTTGGGCGTTATTTACAGGCATAAAATTACCAAATTACCCCTTCAAACATAGTTATTATAAATTTATCATATTCGATAGTCATAATCAATGAGGTAAACATAAAAACAGGCCGGAAGTAAAAGAAAATCACACAGAATCCCATGATTGATATCCGATCATTCTGTGTGATTTCAGTTTATTCTGATCAGTGCGTGAGAACCCGTACGCGGAGCACTTCATCCATGGACTGAATCCGAGTAACCACGTTATTCGGAAGGGTATCTCCAAGATCAATAATAGTATAGGCGTATTCCCCTCTGGATTTATTGATCATGTGCTCGACGTTGATATTTGTCTCACCGACTTTCTGAAGAAAGCTTGTAAGCATATTGGGAACATTTCTGTGGATAATGCAAAGCCGGCAGGTACCAAGCCGATCTAAACGGGCGGTTGGGAAATTGACCGAATTACGGATGTTGCCGTTCTCAATATAATCATACAGCTCCTCCGCAGCCATCATTGCACATTTCTCCTCGCTTTCCGGTGTGCAGGCACCGAGATGCGGCAGGCAAATGACGTTCGGCTGATCGATGAGTTTTGCGGTTGGAAAGTCCGTTACATACCGCGCAACTTTCCCTTCCTTGATGGCTTTTAGTATATCATCATCATTCACGACCTCAGCACGGGACTCATTGGTAATTCGCACCCCGTCCTTCATCTTCTTGAAGACCTTACGGTTAAACATATCCTTGGTGTCATCCGTATATGGAACATTGATACTGATATAATCACTATAAGGCAGCAGTTCATTGAGCTCATCGGCATGAATGATATCCTGATCCAGCCTCCATGCGGCATCCACCGACAGGAATGGATCATATCCGTAAACTTTCATTCCAAGTGCGAGGCCCATATTTGCTACCAATGCGCCAGTAGCCCCCAGGCCGATAACACCCAGGGTCTTCCCCATCAGTTCCGGTCCGGCAAAAGAGGACTTCCCTTTCTCCACCAGCGCAGGGATCTCATCTCCCATATCAGAAATGGATTTTACCCATTCAATACTTCCAAGTACGTCGCGGGAAGCCAGAATCAGCTCACACATCACCAGCTCCTTGACCGCTTCCGCATTGGCGCCGGGACTGTTAAAGACAACGATACCGTCCTTTGTGCATCGCTCCACAGGAATATTGTTGTACCCTGCGCCGGCACGTGCGATCGCCAGAAGGTTGTCATTGGGTTCAAAATCCAGAATATTCGCGGAACGAATGATAATTCCATCCGGATTCTCAATCTCAGCAGAGACCGAATATCCTCTTTCTTTCAGAATATCAGTTCCCACTTCGGAAATGTTGTTGATCGTCTTAATCTTAGCCATAAAAAACTATCCCCATAAATAAAATCCACCGCAAACCCGTCTGCGATCTGCGGTGGTATTAGTATAGCTCTATTGATTTAGCTCGTCAAAGTATATCTCCAACAAGGTTTTCGCCCTTAACATCTTTAATTTTGACGTTTCTTACGAATCCTCTCAGGTCATTCCCCTCGGCAGTTACACTTAAGTAAGTATCGCTGTGACCCTGCCATGTTTTACCGTCCGTTGTCTCAAACAGAACAGGAAGAGTTTTCCCGATACAACCGTGGAGAAAATCACTCCGCGTCTCATCCGTGACCTGTTTTGCAAGGTGAGCACGCCGTTTCTTTTCCCCGTTAGTGATCTGGTGATCCATGGTATCAGCAACGGTTCCCTTCCTTCGGGAGTATGGGAAGATATGTACCTGAGAAAAGGCGCATTTCCGCAGAAAATCCAGTGTATTCTGGAAATCTTCTTCCGTCTCATCAGGAAAACCGACAATGAGATCCGCAGTCAGACCACAGCCGGGAAAATAATGCCGGAGAAGCTCTACTACATGATAAAAAGCAGACGTATCATATTTGCGGTTCATCGCCTTCAAAGTGCGGTCGCACCCAGACTGAAGAGACAGATGAAAATGCCGGCAGATATTGGGATAGGCTGAGATTCGTTTACAGAATCCCTCATTTATGACTGTAGGTTCCAAAGAACCAAGCCGGAGGCGCATCTCAGGGACGTTTTCCGCAATGGCTGCAATCAGGTCATCCAGTTTGACGTCCTCATCCAGATCATATCCATATGAGGCGATCTCTATTCCGGTGATCACCAGTTCCTTATACCCTTCTTCCCTAAGTTTCTTTGCCTGGGATACGGCATTTTTTACCGGCAGACTGCGAAGCGCGCCACGGGCAAAGGGAATAATACAGTAGGTGCAGAAATTCGTGCAGCCATCCTGTACTTTAATCATTGCTCGTGTGCGGCCGGAATAGGACCCGGCGGGCAGTTCTTCAAACTGATTGCGATTAAACGGTTCATCGACATTTCGGATCGGCTGTTTCTCAAAATATGCTTTTTCAATGTCGTCCACAAAACGAAGACGGTCTCCGCTTCCATAGAGAACGGTTGCTCCCAGTTCCTCCATCACATCGGGGGCTACCTGAGCATAGCAGCCACATACTGCCAGCATGGCGTTTGGATTCTTGTCCTGCATGGCACGGATCGTCTGGCGGCACTTGCGGCCACTCTCTGCCGTCACAGCACAGGTGTTCACGATGATCACATCAGCGCAGGAGTCCTCCACTGCGCTGTGACCACGCTGCTTCAGGATCTCTTCCATTGCCTGTGTCTCATACTGGTTGACCTTGCAACCAAGGGTGGATATAATGTATTTCATTCGAAATCTCCTGTAAGGAATGATCTTAATGTACGATATCTATCTGGATAATGCGTCCACAACTCCGGTCTGTGATGAATGTGCTGAGATCGCCTATACCGTAATGAAGGATCACTACGGCAATCCCAGTTCAACTCATACTTTGGGACGGGACGCCGCTTCCATAATGAAAAGTGCCCGCAGTCAAGTAGCTGCCGCGCTAGGTTGCAAACCGCAGGAAGTCTATTTCACCTCTTGCGGTTCCGAAAGTGATAACTGGGCCATCATCCGAGGTGCCAAGCTTCGAAGCCATGAAGGTCGGCACATCATCAGCTCCCAGATCGAGCATGATGCCGTTCGGAAATCCCTGGATTATCTGGAGTCAGAAGGATACGAAATCACCCGTCTGAAACCGGATCACACCGGCAGTATCCATGTCCAGGACGTACTGGAACAGGTCCGCTCTGATACTATACTCGTTTCCTTGATGATGGTCAACAATGAAACCGGAGCCATTTCAGATGTGGATTCTATCGCCCGCCAGGTACATAAGATCAATCCCCGGATCCTTGTTCACACGGATGCGGTACAGGCATTTATGAAGATCCCGTTTGCCGCCAAAAAGATGGATGTGGACATGATCTCCATCAGCGGTCATAAGATCCATGCACCAAAAGGAATCGGCGCTCTGTACATCCGCAGCGGGATCAAGCTACCCAGCTATATTCTTGGGGGCGGACAGGAAAGCGGAATGCGCGCCGGAACCGAAGCGCTTCCTCAGATTGCAGCCTTCGGACTCGCCTGTGAAATCGCAAAAAAAGGGTTCAAAACCTATACCGCTGAAATCCAGGAACGCAAGGAAACCGTTTCGCAGTTACTGAAAACGGAAGTTCCGGAAGCAGTAATCCTCTCCGGAGACGCTCCTCACATCCTCAGCATCTCTCTTCCCGGCTGGCGCAGCGAAGTACTGATGAATTTCATGGAAGCACAGGGCGTATATGTATCCCGAAGCTCCGCGTGCAAGAAAGGTGCCCGCAGCCATGTGCTGGAGGCCATCGGTCTGGAACCTGATGTGATTGATGGTGCCATCCGCGTCAGTTTCTCCCGGTACAATACCGCGGAGGATTGCGAAGGCTTCGTCACCTGCCTGAAACAGGCCAGAGACCAGTTATCTCACCGATGATAAAAACGCAGATCTGTCAAAGACAAAAACAGATCTGCGTTCTCTTTTTTTCTATCCCTATTCTTCTTTGTTTGAATCAGTAACCGAATGTCGCACGACCTTCCTCGTCTCTTCATCAATATAATCCAGATCGATATACTCTCTGGTGTCTGTCGGCAGGCCTTTTGACTCCAACTGTTTATTCATTCCCTTTTGGGCAATCGTGTAAATAATGACCCACACCGGAACACCAAGCAGCATTCCCCAGAATCCAAACAGGCCAGCACCCAGAATAATGGAAAACAGGACCCAGAATCCGCCGACGCCCGTTGTGCTTCCCAGAATCTTAGGCCCGAGAATATTTCCGTCGAACTGCTGGATTACCAGGATGCCAATGGCGAAGATGAGCGCTTTGCTGGGGCTGATCATAAGGATTAGAAGGATGGATGGTATCGCACCGATGAACGGTCCGAAAAACGGAATGACATTGGTGCATCCCACAATAACGCTGACCAGCAGCGCATACGGAATCCTTGCAATCACACAGAAGATGTAGCAGATCACACCGATGATGGCAGAATCCACAATCTTTCCGGAAATGAAGCCTCGGAATATCGTATCTGTAAAGCTGAATCCATTCTTGATCCGCCGAGCCGTTGGAAGTGGAAACAGCGAGTAGATGATCTTTTTGCAGGATGCCGCCACGATTTCTTTTTTATTCAAAAGATACACGGAAACGACGATTCCAATGATAACATTATACAGTCCCCGTAAAACATACATGACACTGGAGGTAACATTGGAGATGATATAATCCATGCGAGGAAGCAGCTGATCAGACACCCAGGACATCGCAGCATCGCCGATATTTCCAAGTGTGCTGGATACAAAAACCTCAGCCTCAGGCCAGTTCTTCAGCAGCCCTTCGATCCATTTGAGGATCTTGTTGAGATATGTGGGGCTGTTGAAAATAATCATCTGAATGCTGGTATACACCTGTGGAAGGACCAGTGCGATCAGTGTACCGACGATGGCAATCAGAATGATCTCCGCCATGGCAATCGAAAGACCACGGGGTTTCAACATACGAAGCAACATCGGGTGTTTCTTCGCATCCAGTCGTGCCAGCAGAGGTTTGAAGATCTTCTTTTCATTTCGATCGATGGAAGGAGCCAGAATATAGGCGATGATCGCACCCCAGATAAACGGGCTCAGGATCCGGATGATTCCGCGAATGAAACTCATCACGGAACCTACATAATGAAGAAGCATGTAAAAAACGATGGCACAGGCGATCACGACAAATGCCGTAATGCCCCAGCCCACATACTTATTATTCATGTCAAAAAGCTTTTTCATGAATTGCACCTTCAAATCGTTTTCTACTGATTATATTCTACTATCTGCCCCATCCATCGTCAACTGAACGAAAAAGACTGTTTTCAAATTTAACCCGTATGTGTATAATAAAATCATTAATTAGTGAGGTGATTTTCTATGGTAAAAGTTGATCTCTCCGGCGCTCAGTCCTTCTTTGATGGTGCCGGTCCCGATTTCAATGCAGCAGCACAGGCACACCGTACACTTTCCGAAAAAACAGGTCCCGGCAACGATTTTATCGGTTGGCCGGAGCTTCCCGAAACCATTAAAAATGGAGAATTGAAACGACTCATCAGCGTCGCTCAGAAGATCCGCTCCAGATCCAAATATCTGGTCGTGATCGGCATCGGCGGATCCTATCTTGGTGCCCGCGGTGCCATTGAACTTCTGAAACCGGCTCCCGGTCCGGATGACACCAAAGTTATCTTCGTAGGAAACGGTCTTTCTCCCGACGCTCTGAACCGTGCTATCCAGGAGATTGGTGATGATGATTTCGATATCAATGTTATCTCCAAATCCGGCACTACGCTGGAGCCGGCCATCGCATTCCGTGTATTCCGCGCACTCTGCAAGGAAAAATACGGCAATCAGGCAAAAAAACACATTATTGCCACCACCGATGCCGCACGCGGAGTCTTAAAATCCCTTGCTGATGCCGAAGGCTGGGAAACATTTGTCGTTCCCGATGATGTAGGCGGACGTTTCAGTGTCCTTTCTGCCGTCGGTCTTCTACCCATGGCGGTTGCCGGCATCGATATCAAAAAGGTGATCAATACTGCCATTGAGGAATTCAAGGCTTTGGATGTACGCTCTCCCGAAAACCCGGCATGGCAGTATGCCGCAGCCCGTCAGCATCTGTACGGTCTAGGCAAAAAGACAGAGATACTCGGATGCTATGAGCCCAGTTTCCGTTTCATGGCAGAATGGTGGAAACAGCTCTACGGCGAATCCGAAGGAAAGAACGGCATAGGCATCTTCCCCGCTTCTGTGGAGTTTACAGCTGACCTTCATTCTATGGGACAGTTCATTCAGGACGGAACCCGCGATCTGATGGAAACGATCGTTCGTTTTGATAAATTCAGTTCTGACTTCACCATTCCCTTTGAAATGGGCGATGCGGACGGACTGAACTATCTCGCAGGCAAGGATCTTGGCGAAGTATGCACCATCGCTTCCGATGCAGTGAAAGCTGCTCATATCTCCGGTGGAGTTCCCAACATTGAGATCCATGTTCCTACCATCAATGAAGAAGGTTTTGCCTCTCTGGTCTGCTTCTTCGAAATGGCATGCGGTCTATCCGCTTACATGTCCGGTGTCAATCCGTTCAATCAGCCAGGTGTGGAAGCTTATAAAAAGAATATGTTCCATATGCTTGGAAAACCTGGTGCTTAACAAGTATTAATTCTAGATGAAGGAATCCCTTCCGAGGGGTTCCTTCATATTTCATGAATTTACGTCTGGATTTATATTGGAATCGCATATTGCGAAGATACCGGAAAAATGGTAATGTATAATCATAGAAAACCACTTTAAAAAGGAGTGTGGTCAACATGGTTAAGATCATCATGGGTCTGAAAGGATCCGGAAAAACAAAACGACTGGTAGATCTTGTTCGTGAGACCGTCGCAGAAGATAACGGCGATGTAGTCGTCATTGAAAACAACAAAAATCTTACTTATGATATTCCCTATCAGGCGCGTTTAATCGATACTAATGAATGCGGTATCAATTCTTATGATCTATTCAAAGGATTTATTCTCGGTCTTCATTCCGGAAACTACGATATCACTCATTTCTATGTCGATAATTTCTTGAAAATAGTTAAAGACACTTCCCTGGAGGGCTTGGAAGAATTCCTGGTCTGGCTTGAGGAGTTTTCAAATAAAGAAAATATTGAGTTTATTATGTCGATCTCAGCAGATCCTGCTGCAGCTAGCGACAAAGTAAAAAGCTACATCATCTAAAAAAACACCGGCAGTTCCTATTGAACTGCCGGTAATTTATTCTATTTCACGGTACATGGCAGGAGCATCTGCTTTACCCACGTTATCTGCCACTTTCAGCACCTCCACCTTCAGAACACGCTGTCCGAAGTGGATCTCGATGATGTCACCGACTTTCACCTGATAACTGGCTTTTACCTGCCGCCCGTTCACAACGATTCTATCTCCGTCGCACGCTTCATTGGCAACCGTGCGGCGCTTTATTAGGCGGGAGACTTTCAGATATTTATCAATTCTCATGGTGTTCCTCCCAGCATCTCACCTGGCCGGCAAAACGGTCACAGGCATCCTGCAGAGTTTTCTCCATGTCGATCTTTCCATAAAGTCTGGAGACCAGAGACAGCATAAATTCGGAATAAATATCTCCGATATTGTCAAATGCTCCGTTCTCAATACTCTCCACCAATGAATCCGCACTGCTCTTCAGATTCGGATACTCTTCAAATCCGGCCTTTCCGGCCTTCTTTACCATCTTGCTCAGTCTCCACACAGAAGGAAGCGTATGCGCCACTCCGTCCACCGCATCCGCAGTGGAACGCTGTCCGTGTTCTTCCCTTTTGGCAGTCTCCCACATATCGTATTTTTCCGCACCGATGTATCCCTCGCGGTCCTTAAAGACATGGGGATGTCTCTGGATCATTTTGGTTGCCACGGCATCACAGACATCATCAAAGGTGAAGTTTCCCTTCTCCTCTTCCATAGCGGAATGAAACACGACTTGCAGCAGCAGATCTCCTAATTCCTCTCTCAGATCAGCCATATCGTTCCGATCAATGGCGTCACATACTTCATATGCTTCTTCCAGGCAGTCCTGCCGGATGCTCTCGTGCGTCTGAACACTGTCCCAAGGACAGCCGTTCGCCTTGTCGCGTAACGCCTTCATCACAAGACGAAGGTCATTGATATCATGGAAGCGATTGAGATCCAGTGTCTCATTCATGAATGCATTCTCCTTTATTCAGCGCTCTTCAAGTGCAGATAGCGGGCGATCTTATCTCCCTTTGGAATCAGGCTCATATCCTCTTTGGTGATGGCGCGTGTCTGAACAACAGCGACCACATACACCACGACTGCTACTGCGACACAGAACAGCATGCAGACAAGTGTCTCCAGTCGAGATTCTCCATGGATCACAAGCCGGATCAGATAATAGGAAGCCATTGTAAATACTCCCATAATCAGGCTGCTGATAAGCGGTTTTGGAACGATTCGCGCAAGACTCGGCTTGTATTCATAGTGTTTTCGGATGAAGATATGATTCATAATGCAGATTACTGCATAGCAAAGGATTGTTCCGATAGGGGCACCATAAATATTGATGGAGGGCACCGCAACCAGGAACCAGTCCACAGTGATCTTAATAATACCGCCGGTAAAAAGCGATACAATGGTCAGTTTTTCATTTCCATGTGCCTGAAGAATCGCATTCTGGACAAGCGAAAAACATACAAAGAAAGATGCTAGTCCCATGATTGCAAGAAGCCTCGGTCCGGATGAATGGCTTCCGTGATACAGCGTATCCATAATAGGCGCTGCCAGTACCGCAAGACCTATTCCCATCGGCATGCAGATATCCAGTGTAATACGCAGGGCGTCTTCCGATGTTTTTCCTGCATTTTTATAATCCTTTACAACCATGTATGCTGCAATAGACGGCACAATGGAGATGACCAGTGGCGTAACGAATGCAGCAGGAAGGTTGTACAGTGTCTGTGCTTTACTGAACACACCGAACAGCACTGCAGAATCATGGGGGCTGAAGCCGGCAGCCATCTGAAGCCTGTTGTTGATGAATTTCGTATCGATCAGGCTAATCAGACTCATGCCGGAAGATCCGATTGTAATGGGAATACCGATGCTCAGAAGCCGTTTCAAAGTGTCGGAACGAGACATGGGTGTATCTGCGGATTCCTCCTTCTCGGGATCATGATAATTGCGCCGCTTATACAGATACATGTAGATCAGCACGGCAAATCCACCAACAGTAACACCAAAGGTTGCCCCGGAGCATGCTATTTCCACGGTTCTCCCCTGACGGACAAAGAAGATTGCAAGTGCCAGGCCTACGATGACCTTGACTAACACTTCGATGACTTGCCCGATGGTGGTCGGAGTCATATTCTTATGTCCCTGACAGTAACCACGATAAGCACTGACGACGCAGACAAACAGAATACCCGGTGCTATGGTATAGATACTGGCAGCAGCTTCCGGACGATCCAAAAGGTTGGCCAGTTGCTGCGGAAACAGGAACATGATGCAAGCGGAAATAAAGCCAATTACAAGGAACGTCCACCAGGAAACAGAAAACGTACGACGGACCTGCATATAGTGACCTTGTTCATGCGCCTCCGCCACCATTCGCGACATCGCTACAGGAAGTCCTGCAGTGGTCATGGTGAGAAACACATTGTAGACTGAGTACGCAGAATAAAAATACGCGTATCCGTCATCCCCCAGAATATTGCCAAGGGGGATCTTGTATATGGCACCTAGTATCTTGGTGATGATAACACCGGCAGTAAGGATTACTGCTCCGTGAAGGAAGTTTTGCTCCTTTGGTTTCGCCAATGCCTTCTACCTCCGACATATTGTTAAAATACATAAATAAATGTTCTAAGCTTATTCAATTTACACTAAAAGCATGAACATTTCAATTCTTATCTTGAAATTTGTGCTATAGCGACAAAAAAGTGCTCATCGCAGAAACTGCAATGAGCACTCTGTAATTGTTATTACAAATCAGGCTTTTCTTACGCTGTCGATATGACGGGTGAGATCGAGCATCTTGTTGGAGAAGCCCCACTCGTTGTCGTACCAAGCGACGAGCTTGACAAAGTTGCCGTTCAGGGCGATACCGGCCTGTGCATCGAAGATAGAGGTGTGCGGATCAGAACGGAAGTCGCAGGAAACGACCTGATCGTCGACATATTCCAGAACACCCTTCATCGGGCCTTCGGCAGCGGCCTTGACGGCAGCGCAGATCTCTTCGTAGGTGGCAGCCTTCTCGAGACGGACAGTCAGGTCAACGACAGAGACGTCCGGAGCCGGGATACGCATGGACATGCCGGTGAGCTTGCCGTTCAGGGACGGAATTACCTTGCCAACAGCCTTGGCAGCGCCGGTGCTGGAAGGAATGATGTTGTTGTAGATGGAGCGAGCGCCGCGAAGATCCTTCTTCTTCGGGAAGCCGTCCACGATGGACTGCGTAGCAGTGGAAGCGTGTACGGTGGTCATGAGTCCCTCGATGATGCCGAAGTTATCGTTAACAACCTTGGCCAAAGGAGCCAGGCAGTTAGTGGTGCAGGAAGCGTTGGAGACAAACTGCATATCGGGGGTGTACTTATCAAGGTTGACGCCGCAGACGAACATC
>CAJOQP010000101.1 GCA_905236515.1 uncultured Oscillospiraceae bacterium
CTCACGGGACCCGGAGGAGGCAGAACAGGCCTCCCGCAGGACCGGGCGCATGCTCTCCTGCGACCTGATGATCCTGGACGATCTGGGCACGGAGATGGTGACCCCCATGTCTGTCAGCGCTCTGTATACCCTGATCAATGACCGTCTGATCCACCACCGTCCCACCATCATCTCCACCAATCTCGCTCCGGAGGATCTGGAGGGAAAGTATTCCCCGCAGATCGCCTCCCGCATCAACGGCGAGTTCACTCCGGTGGAATTTGACGGGAGGGACATCCGACAGATCAAAAAGGAGCGTGGTCTTGCATGACAGCGCAGCATGAGATCCTCTCCCCGGTCCCGCTGCTGGACGAAAACGGCAATCTAACGGAACCGGGATACGCGAAGAAACTGCTTCCGGTGTACCGGCGCGGCGATATCCGCGCCTCCGCCTGGCGCATCAAGGAGTGGGATTACTATCTTATCAACAACGGACGCTTTGCTCTGGCACTCACCGTAGCGGACAACGGCTATATGGGAATGGATTCCATCTCCCTTCTGGACTTCACGGAAGGCTGGGAGATCACCACCTCTCCCATGAACGTCATGCCCATGGGCAGGATCCACATGCCGGAGACCTCAGCAAAAGGTCTGGTAGACCGGAAGGCAAAGGGCGTATCCATGCGGTTTGAGACCCCGGGTGACGGCACCCGCACCCTGCAGTGTCATATGGACAAGTTCGGACCGGAAGGCCCTCTTGACTGTGAGATCCTCCTGACGGAGGAGCCGGAAGAGAGCATGGTCATCTGTACTCCCTTTGAGAAAAACGCTCATTTCTATTACAACCAGAAGATCAACTGCATGCGGGCAGCCGGTACTGTAACGTACGGCGGCCGCACCTGGACCTTCGATCCCGCCGACAGTTTCGCCTGTCTGGACTGGGGACGGGGCGTCTGGACCTATCACAATACGTGGTACTGGGGATCCGCTTCCTATCAGGTGGACGGCATTCCCTTCGGCTGGAATATCGGATACGGTTTCGGTGACTGCTCCGCTGCCAGCGAGAACATGCTCTTCTATAACGGGAAAGCGCACAAGCTCTCCCAGGTGACCTTCCACATCCCGGGCGATGAGAAGGACTTCCTCTCTCCCTGGACCTTTGATTCCGATGACGGCCGTTTCCGGATGGATTTCACTCCGGTAATGGACCGGGCTTCCTGTACGGATTTCAAGATCCTGAAATCGGATCAGCACCAGGTCTTCGGAACGTTCACCGGCACTGCGATCCTGGACGACGGCACTGAGATCCATGTGAAGGATCTCCCCGGATTCGCGGAAAAAGTGGAAAATAAATGGTAAGCGCAGTACCATCATCCTGAAAGATCGACCGGGGCGTGATGCAAAGAACATCACGCCCCGGTCTTTTTTCATTGGTATTCTTCATCGTAGCTCAATACGGATATCTCCCGTATCGGTGGAGATCCGGCATGTCCCACCTTGGATGGTCTGGGGAACCTGCACATCGCCGGTGTCCGTTTCGGTGCGAAACACTTTCTCGGAGAGAAGCGTTCCGGTGACATCCCCGGAGTCCGTTTCCACCGAGATCTCCCCGGCGTCACTGTCCCGGAAAACAACATCTCCGGTATCCCGATCAATGGAGCAGTTTCCGGAGATCATCACACGCTCCAGTGTGATATTCC
This sequence comes from uncultured Oscillospiraceae bacterium, assembly GCA_905236515.1. Lineage (GTDB taxonomy): Bacteria > Bacillota > Clostridia > Oscillospirales > Oscillospiraceae > UBA2922. The sequence continues at coordinate 1,680 of CAJOQP010000101.1, forward strand.
CGGTCTCTCCTTCCGAATTCAGGTTTCCGCAGTTCACGTCCTGAACATGCATTTCCCCGGTATCCGTCTCCCCGCGAAGGACTCCGGTACACTGAATGGACTGTAACCGGATGTCGCCGGTATCGGTTTCCAGTGCGATGTTCTCCACATGAAGGGACTCGATGGAAATGTCCCCGGAGTCAGTCTGCACGGACAGAGCCGAATAGCTTCCTTCCGGCAGATAGACCGTGATCTCCGTCTCCCCGATGGAGACCCCAAAGTGGAAAAAGTCCTCTTTCCACTCCGGATGCCGGATCCGGAGAGTCCCGTTTTCCACCTTGACATCATGCCGTTGTTTCTCCTCCTCCAGACAGACCACTTTGCACATCCCGTCTTCCGAAGGCCGGATCACCACATTCCCAGCATCGATGTCCACGGCAACGGCAGTAAAAGGCTCGCTCACCTCATAGGTGTTGGTCTCATACTTTCCCGTGTCCAGTCTTCTCAGATCAAAACCCATGGATGCAGCGGCGGCGAAGCAGATGACAGCGCCGGCAATCACCAGAACGACCGCGGTCAGGATCCACTTTTTCATAATATCAGTTTTCCTTTCTCATCAGGAGGGCCTTCATGCCCAGAATCGTTTTTTTCGTCACTTGCATCACTGCCTTTGTCAGCCGGACACAGCCGAAGAACAGCAGGATCGCAAGACCCGCACAAAGGATCGCTGCGCCCAGCATGAAGATCGCATTGACCGGTTCCCGGTTCACCACATAAGAAGCAGCTGTGACCAGTCCGCCGACAGCACCCGCTGCCAGGCCGACAACCGCCGACCACAGACCGAGGACCACTGCCCAGAGGGCTGCATAAATGGACAGACAGACGGCAATGGCGGCAAGGATCAGCGAAAGCCACAGTGGTGCTCCCAGCACCAGCAGAAGAATCTCCCAGGCTTTCAGCGCCCGGGTCCGCTTCGCATTCTCCCTCACCAGCTTTGACAGAGGCGTCTCCTCCATGATATGGTCTACGATCTCATCCACGGAACCGATGTCGGATACTGCTTCCTCCTCCGTCAGACCATCCTCCATACGATCATCGATCATCTCCCGGAAGTACAGCAGTCTCTCATCCAGATCGCTCTGAGGCAGCCCTGATAATCGGCTTCTCAGTTCGTCCAGAAATTCAGTTTTCGTCATATGTCTCGTCCTCCTTGGTGATGAACCGGTAGATCGCCATGATCTCATCCCAGTCATCTCGGAATTCGTCCAGCCGCCGGATCCCCGACGGATTAATATGATAGTATTTGCGGAGTCTCCCCTCATGTTCCACGGTGTGCACCGTAAGCATGTCTGCGGATTCCAGCCGTTTCAGGATCGTATACAGAGTGGATTCGGACAGTTCCAGATAGGGCTTCATATCCTTGATAATCTTGTACCCGTAGGAATCATTGTTCCGAATTGCGGCAAGCACGCAGACATCCAGAAGTCCGCGCTTCAACTGAGCATCCATCAAACAATACCTCCCCTTATGTAATACATCATATCGCGAAGTATTGAAAATGTCAACTCCTCTCTTTTTTGATTGCTTGCCCGAAACCGCAAAAGACCGACCGGCAACTGCCGATCGGTCTTTTGGATCGAATGATTTTATTTTGCGTAATCCACCGCTTTGGTCTCACGAATGATGTGGACCTTGATCTGTCCGGGATATGTAAGCTCGGACTCGATCTTCTTGGCGATGTCCCGTGCCAGCAGGACGGTCTCATCCTCGGTGACTTTGTCCGGGGAGACCATGACGCGGATCTCGCGTCCGGCCTGAATGGCATAGCATTCATCGATGCCGTGGAAGGATTTTGCGATCTCTTCCAGTTTCTCCAGACGTTTGACATAGTTCTCAATGTTCTCACGCCGGGCTCCCGGGCGGGAAGCGGAGATGGCATCGGCTGCCTGTACGATGCAGGCGATGATAGTATGGGGTTCCACGTCGTTGTGGTGTGCCTCGATGGCATGGACCACATCATTGGACTCCTTATAGCGGCGGGCAAGCTCGGCACCGATGGTGACGTGGCTGCCTTCCACTTCATGGTCGATGGATTTGCCAAGGTCATGCAACAGTCCTGCACGTTTGGCAGTGGCGATATTCTCGCCCAGCTCCGATGCGATCAGGCCGGAGATATGTGCCACTTCGATGGAGTGGTTCAGTACGTTCTGGCCATAGCTGGTACGGTATTTCATCCGTCCGAGGAGCTTGATGATCTCGGGATGGAGACCGTTGACGCCGGTCTCGAACACAGCCCGTTCGCCTTCCGCCTTGATAGTGGCATTGACTTCCTTCTGGGCTTTGGCGACCATTTCCTCGATGCGGGCCGGATGGATACGTCCGTCCTGGATCAGTTTTTCCAGCGCGATGCGGGCCACCTCACGGCGGACGGGATCGAAGCTGGATACGGTGATGGTCTCCGGCGTGTCGTCGATGATCAGATCACAGCCGGTAAGCTGTTCGATGCTTCGGATGTTTCTTCCTTCACGTCCGATGATACGTCCCTTCATTTCGTCATTGGGAAGTTGAACGACGGAGACGGTCACTTCACTGGCGTGGTCGGCGGCACAGCGCTGGATGGCTGTGGCGATGATCTCACGGGCCAGGCTCTCGGATTCTTCCTTGTACTGTGCCTCCACTTCCTTGATGGCCGATGCCATCTCGTGGGTGCATTCCGTACGTACGGATTCGATCAGGTAGTTCTTTGCTTCTTCGATGGAATAACCGGAGATCTTTTCCAGCATTTCCATCTGGCCTCTCTTGATTTTGGCCACTTCTTCTTTCTGGGCTTCCACGGCAGCCATCTTTTCATTCAGGGCTTCCGTCTTCTTATCGAGGTGATCGGTCTTCTTGTCCAGATTCTCCTCTTTCTGCTGGAGCCTGCGCTCCTGCTTGGAGAGTTCGCTGCGGCGTTCTCTCACTTCCCGCTCCAGTTCCGAGCGGTTCTTGTGTATTTCTTCCTTTGCCTCTAAGAGAGCTTCTCTCTTTTTATTTTCAGCACTTTTAATGCCCTCGTTTATTATGCGCTTTGCTTCTTCTTCAGCGCTAGACATCTCCTTCTCCGCAACTTTCTTGCGGTAATTAATACCTAGTACAAAACCAATAATAAACAGGACCACGATCAGTAAAAATGCACCAATCATCCATCCAGTACTTGGCATAGTTTCCATACACACCTCCATTCTTTCAGAATTTCGCTGTGATGACCGGAATACGTCCGGTATAAAAAAGATTATTTACAAAATAAAAAACGAGCGATATCGTTTCCAATTGTCAATAATGAGTGCAAATGGGTATACTTCCCCAATCAACCACATTTACATTCGAGTTATTTTATTACTTTTTATATGTTATGTCAAGCACACCTCACGTGTTCCGATCGGTGTTCCACGTGTCTCTGTTTCCTGTTTTCGGTGGACAGAGGAAACCGCGGGAAGTATAATTGGAACATCAAACCACAGTTACGGAGTGTTCATCAACATGCTTCATTGGTATACCTATCTGTTTCCCCTGGCATGCATCCTGCTCATCGCCATGGCCTTTGCCGGACTCCCGGACCTCAAGCGTGTGTCCCTGGAACTTCCCGGCAAGAAGGAAAAAACCATGGGCCGGAAGGATCTCGTAATCCTTCTGGTCATCACCCTGCTCTACGGGTGTGTGGCGTTTATCGGGCTGGGCGGACATACGGATCCGGAGAGCTTTTACCGGTTCGAATATGCCGGAAGTTCCGCCGTAATCTATGCCGAGGAACCGGTGGATCTCACCGCAGTGCGCTATTACTGCGGTGTCAACGAGGGAAACCTCACACTGGAGATCTCCCGGAACGGAACGGATTTTGAGAATATCGCCACCCTGACTCACAGTTATTCCGATATCTTCAAGTGGGTGGATGCCGAACTGAGCGAAGCGGAATACTCCCAGGTCACGGCCATCCGGTTCACGGCGGATGCCGAACTGTATCTTGGTGAGATCGGCCTGTACGGCAGCGACGGGGAGCTGATCCCGGCGGACCGGTTTTCCTCTAACGTCTCCTACCGTCCCCTGCTGGATGAACAGGACACGGTGCCGGAGGCCATCACCTTCATGAACAGCACCTATTTTGATGAGGTGTATCACGTCCGCACCGCCTACGAGCATCTCCACGGGCTCAACCCCTACGAGATCTCTCATCCACCTCTGGGAAAGATCATCCTGTCTCTGGGCATTTCCCTGTTCGGACTCAACCCCTTCGGTTGGAGGTTCATGGGGACGCTCTTCGGGATCCTGATGCTCCCGGCGATCTACCTGCTCCTCAAGCGGCTCTTCGGCGGTCTGGCCGTGCCGGCCTGCGGCACCATCCTGCTGGCCACCGATTTCATGCATTTCGTTCACACACGCATCGCCACCGTGGATACCTATTCCGTATTCTTCATCATCCTCATGTTCCTGTTCATGTATGAGTACATGACTACGGACCGGTGGCGTTCTCTGGCGTTGTCCGGGATCTGTTTCGGACTGGGTGCCGCCTGTAAGTGGACCAGCATCTACGCCGGTGTGGGGCTGGCGATCCTGTGGTGTGCTCACTGGATCGCACAGCGGAAGGATTTCCCGTGGAAGAAGTTCTTTAAAAACGTACTCTTCTGCATCCTGTTTTTTGTCCTCATCCCGTGTGTGATCTACTACTGCAGCTACTATTACTACGGTGTCGCCCGGGGATGGCACGGTGCCGGCATGTACTTTACCCGCGACTACATGGACATGGTGCTGAGCAATCAGGACTACATGTTCAGCTATCACAAGGGCGTCAATCAGACTCACGCCTATTCCTCCCGCTGGTATCAGTGGGTACTGGATATCCGGCCCATCCTGTATTATCTGGATTACTCTGCCGACGGCATTTCCGTCACCAGTTTCGGAGCATGGCTGAACCCGGTCCTGTGCTGGGCCGGTCTCATCGCCATCTTCGTGATGTTCTATCTGTTCCTGGCGCGCCGGGATATGCGGGCAGGATTTATCCTCACCGGATACCTTGTACAGCTGGTCCCCTGGATGATCATCACACGCACCACCTTCGAGTATCACTACTTCGGATGCAGTATCTTTCTCGTCCTGGCTGTCGCCTATGCCTTCGATATGATGGTACGGAACCGAAAGAACTGGAAGATCCATGTGTTCGGGCTCACTGCGCTGTCTCTTGTCCTGTTCTTCTCCTTCTACCCCATTCTGGCAGGAACGCCTATGAACCGGGTGGTACAGGACACCTTCCTGGGATGGCTCCCTACCTGGCCGTTCTAGGTTGATTTCCAAACATATTAACGTTAAAATAAGTAGCAATCTATTGAAAGAAAACGACGGAGGATCGATTTATGATAGCCATCGGATCAGATCACGGCGGATACCGCCTGAAAGAAGAGATCAAAGCACATCTCACCAAACGGGGACTGGAGTTTGAGGACTTCGGCTGCTTCTCCGAGGAGAGCTGTGATTATCCGGAGATCGGCCATGCCGTGGCCCATGCCATCGCCGACGGAAAGTTCGAGCGGGGCATCCTGATCTGCGGCACCGGCATCGGGATCTCCATTTCTGCCAACAAGGTTCCGGGGATCCGGGCCGCACTGTGCACGGACTGTTTCACCGCGGAAGCCACCCGCCTGCACAACGATGCCAATATCCTGGCGCTGGGCGGACGCGTGGTCGGCGTAGGCCTGGCACTGAAGATCGTGGATACCTTCCTGGACACTCCCTTCTCCAATGAGGAGCGTCACATTCGACGGATCGGAAAGATAGAAGATGTCTGATTTATTTCACAGTCACCTGTATCGCGGAAAACGGCTTCGCCGCAAATGGGTCAAGTGGGTGACCATCGCCCTCATTGCTCTCATCGTGCTCTTTGCCATCGCGGCGTTCCTGTTTTACGGGCTGCAGAAATATGTCATATATACCCAGGACGGAGTAAAAGTGGAGTTCCCCATCATGAAAGAGGAATCCCAGACTGCAGAAGATCTTGGAGATCCCAGCAAACAGGATATTGTTGTGGAAAAGACGGATACCTCTACCGTAACTGCTACCGCCGGCTATGATCTGGACAGCATGAAAGCGGTGTATATCGATTACACCAGCGTCAGCAAGGATCATGTGCTGGAAGTGGCCGAAGGAATGACGGAGGGCAACGCTCTGGTTCTGCAGCTGAAAGCCGGATCCGGCCAGCTGTCCTACAAGAGCTCCGTCCGGGAAGCAGACGGATATCAGGTCAACGGGACCGAGGATCTGGCTGCCATCGTGAAGGCGGTAAAAAAGGCCCGCGAGGACATCTGGCTCGTGGGAGAACTCAGCTGCTGTGTGGACAGTTTCATGTCCCAGCGCAACGCCGTCTCCGCCCTGCACACCAGCGATGGAGATACCTACAGTGACGGCAACGGCGGATGGATCGATCCCACCAGTTCCGAGATGCGCAGCTACATTATCGATCTGGGCACCGAACTTGCGGACATGGGATTTGATGAGATCCTTCTGACGAATGTCATGCATCCTTCCGCCAGTACGGATCAGTTTGACTATGTGGATGAGAATGCGGGAGACGATGCAACCAGCATCATCAACAGCTACATCCTCAGCGTAGCCCGTTCCATTTCCAGCAAAGGTGTGAAGGTTTCCGCCGTGGGCACCCGGGATGCCATTTCCGATCCCACCGGGACCATGACGGGACAGGACATCAAGATGTTCACCAATGTCTGTGACCGTATCTACTGTTATACGGACGCAGAATCCTATACGGAATACCAGGAAGCCTGCAGCAAATACTTTACCGTGGGAGACAAGGCATATCGTTTTGTTCCCATCGTCTCCGGCGATCTTCCGGAAACGGAGTGCTGGGTCCTTGGCGGCTGATCACAACTGAAATGACTAAGACCACACGATGGCCATGTATACTTCATCGTGTGGTCTTTTTTTGCGCAGACGCCTGTTCGTCAGCGCGATTCTTCCGCAGTCCAAAGAGCGCTATACTTCCCCAAAACGGTCCTCTCGTGTTACCAATCAGGAATATGCCGCAGGATCAGTCTGAGAAAGAATCCGCTCTCCAGTCCCCGTTATCGGCGGCATGATGACAGGAGAGCTGATCAGAGAGCGAGAAAGAAAGAGATCATCAAAAACAGCCGGGCAAAATGCCCGGCTGTCGGTTCAG
>CAJOQP010000102.1 GCA_905236515.1 uncultured Oscillospiraceae bacterium
TCCCGTCTGTATGAGCAGGAATTGCAGAAGCAGAAGAATGAGATCGCTGCCGAACGGAAGAGCCAAATCGGATCCGGGGATCGATCTTAAAATCTATGTCATCCACTTCGGGAAGGACTGCCACTGTAGCCGCGGAAGTATGGATCCGTCCTCCGGATTCCGTTACGGGAACCCGCTGCACACGATGGCCGCCGGCTTCAAATTTCAGTCTGGACCATGCGCCTTCTCCCTTTACGATAAAACTGATTTCCTTGACTCCTCCAAGCTCCGTAAGATTGGAGTTCGCAACTTCGATCTCCCATCCCTTTGCCGCAGCATACATGGAGTACATGCGGTACAGATCATGCGCAAACAGCATGCCTTCTTCCCCTCCGACTCCGCCGCGGATCTCCATGATCACATTCTTGCTGTCATTGGGATCCTTGGGAAGCAGCAGCAGCTGAAGTTCGTGCTCCAGCTGGTCCTTACGGCTCATCGCATGTTCCAGTTCATCCTGTGCCAGTTCTTTCATTTCGGGATCATCCATGAGGCTCCGGGCATCTTCAATCGCAGCTAACGTGTCTTTATAGCTTCGAAAAGCGGCGATCACAGGTTCCAGATCCTTCAGTTCCCTGGCACAGCGGGAATAGGCTTCCGCGTCTGTGTAGACTTCCGGCTGTTCCATTCGCTGTTCCAGTTCGGTATATCTGTCATTGAGTTCATTCAAACGTTCGAAAACCATAAATCAAAACTCATTCTTTCCTTTAGATTCTGTCTAGAGATTCTATCACAAATGGGATGCATCGTCATCCCATTCCCGACAAAAAGCGGAATGCCAATATGGCATCCCGCTATAACATCATCGCATTTCTATTTTTTCTTTTTTGCCTTTTTCGTTTCCACAGGCGTGTAGGTTCCGTCGGAGGACATGGTGCCGACATATCGGAACTGTCCGTTCTTTACCTGTTTGAAAGTGATGGTGTTCTTCAGGTCATCACCATTCTCATCAAAGGCAAGCTGGCCGGTAACACCGGAAATGTTAAGCTCGTTCAATGCTTCCCGTAACGTCTGTCCGGTCACTTTTCCGTCAATACTGGAGATGGCTCCGACGACGGCCAGGTAGGCATCATAACCAAGTGCGGAGAATGCAGAGACATCTTCCGTACCACCGTTCATTGCCAGGTTTTCCGAGGAATTACTGAGATAACGCCGGAAGCTGCGTACGAATCCGGACGCGGCCCGGTCATCATTGCGGAAGAAGGAACTGATGACCATGCCCTCGCACAGATCTGCTCCGGCAGATCGGATTACCTGTACATTTTCCCAGGTATCCCCGCTGATGATCATGGAAGAGATCCCCATCTGTCGGATCTGAGTGATAAGAGATGCAGCGTACGTGGAAGAAGACGGAATGAAGACCGCATCCGGTGACGCTGCCGATATCTCCTGAAGCTGTGGAGTGAAATCCAGTGTGCCAGGCTCAAAACTTCCATCATACACGACTGTACCACCGGCAAGATTCGTATAAGCTTCCCGGAAGTAATCCGTCAGTCCCTGTGCATAATCATCATTATTCTCCCGCAGGATCGCCGCAGATAATAGTTTTTTCTCTTTCAGGAAGTTTGCCAAAGCGGTTCCCTGCAGTGAATCTACAAGGCCCACGCGGAAGCAGTATTCGTTCTCTCTTGTAATATAGGTGTTGGAAGCGGAACAGCCGATCAGCGGGATCTTGGAATCCAGGAACAGGTCCCGGATGGCCATGGACATGGATGAACCATAAGATCCGATGACCACGGAAACATCCTGACTGATAAGGTCTTCTGCCATCTCGTACGCTGTCTCCACATGGGATTCATTGTCCATCTCAACCAGCTGGAGCTCATATGTCTTTTTCCCCACTTTGACGGAAGGGAATTTCTCATTCGCAAACCGGATGCCTAGAAGCTCCCTCTGCCCGCCGCTGGCGTCCTCCCCGGAGAGAGGCTCAAATACGCCGATACGGATTGTTCCACCCTTAACAGCGGGAGAATCATCCAGCGAGGAGTCATCGTCCTCATCGAATCCGCATGCGCACAGACAAACCAGTATTGCCATTGTCATAAATAGAGCCAGCAGTTTTTTAAGGCGCATATTATCAAGTCATCCTTCCATTCACGTCTTGCTTATCTTTCAAAAGTATAATCGTTCTTCCATGAAAAAGCAATATTATGTAGACCTGTTATTCCCCTTTAACGATTACGGGTCCTGTCCTCCAATCTTCTCCGCAGACACGCTGTACAGAGTCCTGAAACCCAAGCACGAACAGATCATGGGCACAGCTTCCCAATTCAAACTGTTCTGTTCCCGCCGTGTTGCCGCGCTGCATATGTGCAGTTTTTGTGATGATCGGAAGAGACGGACTTGCATCATGGAGAATCTGTCTTCCCTTTCCGTTAAACGCCAGAACACGGATATAGTCCGGTTCCCATTCTCCCATGTCTTTTCGGATCCCAAGCGCGCCTGCTGTCACAAGCCTTCTAACACGAGACAATGCAATATTTTTGTGCTTCACGTTCTGAACAAGAGCCTCGAGACTGCCGGTAGATTGAACGGAACGGTAAAACAGTTCTCCAATTCCACCGTCAGTCTCAGGCAGATTCATGATATCTTCCAGAGTAAGGAGCCGAAGCCGTGACAGGATCGCACTCTCCAGAGCTTCCACGTTAACGGGACCTCTTCCCTGCTGAATCTCTCTGCGAAACACTGCAGCCGCTTGTTCCGGAACATGATTAAACCAGTCACCGCTCAAAGGATCACGGAGCATCATCTCCCGGATCTCCCTGGCAGAACGGTACCCGTCATCACTGAAACTGTCATGAGCTGCTCCGGTACGGGAAACAGTAAACAGGGCGATCTCGGCATTGCTCTGTATGATGGCTTTCGCATATTCCACTGCAAGGATGTTGTTTGGAGTTCCAATGATCTCCGCCAGTTCTTCCGAGAGGGAGGCTAGTGCTGCCTGCCGGGCACTGGCATAGTTTTTATTCTGCTGAAGCTGTTGCCGGAGTGCATCCTCCATCTCCGGCGACAGCAGTACTTCTGCAGCACGGCGGATCTTTCCGGCATCTCCGCACTCGCTTCCAAAGGAAATTGCGGAAACACCGCCCAGTCCATTCAGGATCCCCAGTGCGCCGGATGCAAATGCTTCCGCGGAGGAACAGCACCATGGAAGCGGCAGTTCCAGCACGAGATCGGCACCGCTTCGGCAGGCGGCCTCCGCTCTTGCATATTTGGAAAAACACGCAGCCTCACCACGCTGAACGAAATCACCGGACATCACACAGACGATTCCGGTGTTTTCTCCGTATTGTTCCCTGGTTTTTCGAATCAGATACTGGTGTCCATAATGAAATGGATTGAATTCCGAAACGATACCTACAGTATTTTGAAGCATTTTCTTAAAATACCTTGCCTTTTCAAAAAATTATATATAGAATGTGATAAATTACTCTTATTGATTGTAAATGAAATAAGAATATTAATCAACGGAAAGGAAATCATCATGAAAATACTCGTAATCAATGCGGGAAGTTCTTCTCTGAAATATCAGCTGTTTGACATGGAGACCGAAACTGTTCTCGCAAAAGGTCTTTGTGAGCGAATCGGAATTGACGGTCATCTGAAACACACCCCTCTGGTAGAGGGAAAGACCGTCTATGATGAAGACATCGCTCTTCCCACTCATGCAGAAGCGATCACTGCAGTTATCGACAAACTGGTAAGCCCGGAACACGGTGTGGTTTCTTCCATGAGCGAGATCGACGCAGTTGGACATCGTGTCCTTCACGGTCTGGACAAGTTCTCCGGCTCTGTTCTGGTCAACGATGATGTTATGGCAGCAATTCAGGAAGCAGTTCCCTTCGGTCCTCTTCACAACCCGGCCAACATGACCGGCATCCGTGCCTGCCAGAAGGTTATGGGCGATGATGTCCCGCAGGTCGCTGTATTTGATACCGCATTCCATCAGACGATGCCTCCAAAGGCATATATGTATGCGATCCCCTATGAGTATTATGAGAATGATTCCATCCGTCGTTACGGTTTCCACGGCACTTCTCACCGCTATGTCGGCGGCCGTGTAGCTGAGATCATGGGCGTTCCCGAAAAAGATCTGAAAGTGATCTCCTGCCACATGGGCAACGGTTCCTCCATTGCTGCCATCGACGGCGGCAAATGTGTCGACACCTCCATGGGCTTTACTCCGCTGGTCGGCCTTCCCATGGGCACCAGATGCGGCGATCTGGATCCCGCCATCATGCAGTTCATCATGAACAAGTATGATATTGGCATCGATGAGATGATGAACATCCTGAACAAGAAATCCGGTGTTCTCGGCATCTCCGGCGTAAGCTCCGATTTCCGTGATCTGGACAAGGGCGCTGCCGAAGGCAATGAGCGCTGCGCACTGGCTCTGGATATGTTCCATTACTGGGTTGCCAAAGTCGTCGGCTCCTATGTTGCCGCAATGAATGGTGTAGACGCCATCGTATTCACGGCCGGTGTCGGTGAGAACTCCATCGCCACCAGAAAGGCAATCTGCGAATACTTCGGTTATCTCGGTGTCACCATCGATGACGAAGCAAACAACTGCCGCGGCAAAGAACAGCTGATCTCCACCCCGGATTCCAAGGTCAAGGTCTACGTTGTTCCTACCAACGAAGAACTGGTCATCGCACGTGATACCAGAGACATCGTATCCGGCAAATAAACTCGTTTGACATCATATGGGAAGAGTTCTGAGAACTCTTCCCGTTTTTATGTCCTTTTCACCAAAGAAGGCACGTGGAAAAACCTGTTTTTCACCACAAAATATCATTGACTTTGCAGGATGGTTTGGTGTAAACTATTCAAGCCGCATTGAATAGGTATGAAGTATATGTTCCGAACATATCACCTGTGAGAGCGAGACCTGTTTAAGAAAGGATGAATACTTTGAAGGCAATTATCGTAACTGGCGGTAAACAGTATACCGTATCCGAAGGCGATGTCATCTACGTGGAAAAGCTCAATGCTGAAGCTGGAGATGCTGTTACTTTCGATCAGGTACTGGCTATCGTAAATGGTAAGGAGACCGTTTTCGGAACTCCTGTAGTCGACGGCGCTTCCGTAAAAGGCAGTGTTGTAAAGAACGGCCGTGGCAAGAAAGTTCGCGTTTATAAGATGAAACCGAAAAAAGGTTACCGCAGAACTCAGGGTCACCGGCAGCCGTATACCAAAGTGCAGATCGATTCCATCACTGCATAATGGACTGAAACTGATTTTGACTAATGGAGGTGTAATTCCGAATGGCACATAAAAAAGGTATGGGTTCCACCAAGAACGGCCGCGACAGCAAGTCGAAGCGTCTTGGAGCAAAAAGAGCAGATGGTCAGTTTGTACTGGCTGGAAATATCCTTGTCAGACAGCGCGGAACGAAAATCCACCCGGGTACCAACGTTGGTAAGGGTAAGGACGACACTCTTTACGCACTGGTCGATGGCAAAGTTAAGTTTGAGCCGAAAGACAAGAACCGCAAGCAGGTTTCTGTCTACGAGATTGCTCAGTAATCAAAACTTGAAAGGGACGGGATATTTGCCCGTCCCTTTATCTTTATCGAAAGGATTCACTCATGGCTACTTCTTTTGTAGATAAAGCGAAGATCTTCATCCGTGCCGGAAACGGTGGGAACGGCGCTGTCGCATTCCACCGCGAGAAATATGTGGCTGCCGGCGGTCCTGACGGCGGCGACGGCGGCAGAGGCGGCGACATTGTCTTTCAGGTGGATGACAACATGTCCACTCTGATGGACTTCAGGTATAAGAGAAAGTATGTTGCCGGAAACGGAGGCAACGGCGCGGGAAAGCGCTGTTCCGGAAAAGACGGAGAAACTTTATATATTAAGGTTCCTCGCGGAACTCTGATCCGTGATGCCGAGACCAACGCCATCATGCACGATATGTCCACCGGTGAAGACTACCTTGCCTGCCGTGGCGGCAGGGGCGGCTGGGGCAACAAGCATTTTGCCACCCCCACCCGTCAGGTCCCGAACTTTGCAAAACCCGGCCTGCCCGGTGAAAGCCATGAAGTTTTTCTGGAACTGAAGCTTCTGGCCGATGTTGGCCTCATCGGGTTTCCCAACGTAGGCAAATCCACCCTGCTCTCTGTTGTGAGCAAAGCGCATCCCAAGATTGCCAACTACCACTTCACTACCCTCTTCCCCAACCTAGGCGTCGTATGGGTGGATGACGGCGTCTCTTTTGTCATGGCCGATATCCCCGGCATCATCGAAGGGGCATCGGAAGGAGCCGGTCTGGGACATGATTTTCTCCGTCACATCGATCGTTGCCGTCTTCTGGTGCATCTTGTGGACGTATCCGGCAGTGAGGGACGGGATCCAGTGGAAGACTTTGACACCATCAACAATGAGCTTCAGCAGTACAGTCCCGAACTGGCTTCCCGGGCTCAGATCGTAATCGGAAACAAAACAGATCTTCTTGGTGATGACCGTTCCAACATCGATCGTCTTAAGGAATACGTGGAAAGCAAGGGCTTTACCTTCCTGGAAATGTCCGCTGCAACACATAGCGGAACCAGAGAACTGATTCAGACCGTTGCAGATCTGCTTCAGAAAGTACCTGTCATCGAGGCATTTGAAGCGGATTATGTCCCGCCAGAACCTGTCATCGATACATCCGAGGATCTGATCATCGATCACGAGGATGACTTCTGGAGTCTGGATGGTCCATGGCTGCAGAACCTGGTTGCTTCCGTTAACTTCAATGACCACGAATCTCTTATGTGGTTTGATCGCATCCTGCGCGACGCAGGAGTATTCGACCGGCTGGAATCCATGGGAATCCAGGACGGTGATACCGTAAGCATCTATGACATCACATTTGAATATCAGAGCTGACATCAATAAAAAAAGATCCGGATCTACATCCGGATCTTTTTTTGGAGCTGGTAGGGTGACTCGAACACCTGACCTGCTGATTACGAATCAGCTGCTCTACCGACTGAGCTATACCAGCACGCTTGTAATCACGCGCTTGCATATTCTAGCACACTCAACGGAAAAAAGTCAACTGTCTTCGCAGTTTCCTTTGATTACTGTTTGTTATTAAAAAATGTAACGAGATGTTACTGTTAATCTTGCTTTACATAAAAAATGAATAATTCTATTATTTCCCTTATTTTTCTCGCATTTACTCATTTTCCTCCTCATAAAATGGCTTTAAAAAGGTTCACATAATTTTTAGCTATAAAATTTATTCAAATAGTTATCAACATTTTGAACAGGGTTTTCAACAGCTTTTTCCTGTAGATCTGCGAAAAACTGGGCTCATTTTCCTGTCAAGCCCTTTGAGAAACAAATTTTGTTACAATAAAGAAACATTAAGAAATTTACATAATAATAAGTTACTATAATAATGAATACCCTTTTCCTCAGGCATGTCGAAAACCACAGGAAAAGGGTATGTTATTTTTGTATATTTTATATATCTTTGGTAGCGAAGGCATTCAAATCGGAGCTCCCACGTGTACCGGCTAAATACTCATAGTATCCCTGACTGCCGATCATAGCGGCGTTGTCACCGCACAGCTTCAGCGGGGGCACGAACAACTCACACCCTGCCTCTTCTGCTGCCTGGATGAAATCCCGGCGGATCCTGCTGTTGGCCGCCACGCCGCCCGCTACGGCGATTTTCCGATAGCCCAGCTCTGCTGCGGCCATCATCGTGCGGGGAACCAGAGAATCGCTTACGGCCTTTGTAAAGGACGCTGCAAGATCTGCCTTATTGATCACCTCACCGGTCTGCTCCGCATGATGTGCGATATTGATGACTGCAGTCTTCAGACCGGAAAAACTGAAATCATAAGGAGAGCCGCTGACATGGGCAACCGGGAACGTATAGGCGGTGTCGTTTCCGCCCTGTGACAGTTCGTCGATGGGTTTACCGCCGGGATAAGGAAGTCCCAGTACTCTGGCCGTTTTATCAAAGCACTCCCCGGCCGCATCGTCTCGTGTTGCACCGATGATACTCATGTCCGTATAGCTTCTGACATCCACCAAAAGAGTATTTCCTCCCGAGATGGACAGACAGAGGAACGGCGGTTCCAGTTCCGGATAGGCAATGTAATTTGCTGCGATATGTCCCCGGATATGATGAACCGGGATCAGTGGAACATCCAGTGCCAGTGCGGCAGCCTTGGCAAAATTTACCCCGACCAGAACAGCACCGATGAGACCGGGCGCATACGTCACCGCGACGGCATCGATATCTTCTCTTGTCAGTTTCGCATCCGCCAGTGCGCGTTCCGTCAGTATGGAGATGACCTCCACATGACTTCTTGCAGCAATCTCAGGCACCACTCCGCCGTAAATGGCGTGAAGGTCCGCCTGGGAAAAAATCTGGTCTGTTAACACCGTTCTGCCGTCCTCCACGATAGCGACTGCAGTCTCGTCACAGGAGGATTCAAATGCTAGTATCTTCATCTATTGCCTCGGTTTCTTCAAAAAATAATGTCATCAGTATAGCATCTTCTTTGGGTTTTTCATAGTATCCGCGACGTCTCCCCACTTCCACAAAACCATGTTTTTCATACAGGGCGATGGCCGGATCATTGGATGCTCGAACCTCCAGTGTCAGAAAGGAAAGCTTTCTCTCCCTTCCCCTCCGAATGCTTTCATTTACCAGTGCAGAACCGATTCCCACATGTCTGACGTCTTCACGAACTGCAACATTGTTGATATATCCCTCATCCAGTACACTCATGAAACTGATATATCCGAGAACCTGCCGGTCTTCGTCCATAGCAACAAAGAAATCATGCTGATCATCCGGAAGACAGGTGGAAAGCGAGTGTTCCGACCATGGATCTGAGAAGGTCTCTATCTCGATGGAAGCGATTTGAGGGATCATTTCAGGGGTTGCCTGAAGAATTACATACTGCTTCATATCAATGCGCTTCATGCCAGGTATGACCGGTCTTGACTTCCACACTTAACGGCACGGAAAGATGGATCACATTTTCCATTTCCTCTGCCAGCAGCTTTGATACCGTTTCCGCCTCTTTCTCCGGGCATTCCACGATCAGTTCATCGTGCACCTGAAGGATCAGCTTTCCTTCCAGTTTTTCCTTTTTCAGACGGTTGGCAACATTGACCATGGCCAGTTTGATGATATCCGCCGCAGTTCCCTGAATGGGCATGTTCAGTGCGACACGCTCTCCGAAGGATCTTGTATTGAAATTGGAGGACTTCAGTTCCGGAAGATAGCGCCGGCGCTGATAAAGTGTAACGACATACCCGTCTTCCCTCGCCTTTTCCTTGATATCCTCCATGTACTGATGAACTCCGGGATACTTTTCATAGTAGGCATCCATGTATTCTTTGGCTTCCGAGGTGGAAACACCGATATCTCCTGCAAGCGACCAGGCGGAGATGCCGTAAACGATGCCGAAATTAACTGCCTTCGCATTGCTTCTCTGACGGGCAGTCACTTCCTCCACCGGTGTGTTAAACACCTGGGATGCCGTCGCAGTATGGAAGTCCACTCCGCTGAGGAATGCATCTCTCATTGCGGTATCCTTGGAGATATGCGCCAGAAGCCTCAGTTCAATCTGGCTGTAATCCGCATCCACCAGAACATTGCCAGGTGCCGCGACGAACATTTTACGGATCTCACTGCCGAATTCCTTTCGGATGGGGATATTCTGAAGATTCGGTTCCGTGGAGGACAGTCGTCCCGTTGCCGTCACGGTCATCTGGAAATTGGTATGGATCCTTCCATCCGCATCGATGACCTTCAGAAGTCCGTCGGCATAGGTGGATTTCAATTTCGTCAGCGTCCGGTAATCCAGGATATTCTGGATGATGGGATGTTTGTTTCTGAGTTTTTCCAACACATCCGCACTGGTGCTCCATCCGGTCTTTGTCTTCTTTCCCTGAGGAAGGTACAGTTCATCAAACAGGACCTCACCCAGCTGTTTTGGTGAATTGATGTTAAACTCATGCCCGGCATAGTTCCAGATCTGCTGCTGAAGCTGATCGATGGTTCCGATCATGCTCTCTCCGTAATTGTACAGTGCCGTGCGATCTACCAGAAAGCCTTCCCTCTCCATTTCCGCCAGGACTTCACAAAGAGGAAGCTCAATATCATAATACAGTTTTCTCATGCCCTGTTCCCGCATAAGAGCATCCATGATCGGTTTCAGGGCGTGGATCCCTTCCACTCCGGAAAGTTCACCGTCACAGTATCGCATGGTAAGACGTTCCACGGAATAATCCGATTCCGACGACTGCAGCAGATAACCGGCCAGTTCCGTATCAAATACAAAGCCGCCGAAGTCGATCTTTTCATCCAGAAGATGGCGCATCAGTTCCTTTTGCCCGTGAACGGCCTTTTTCACTTCTCCGGAAAACACATATCTCAGAAAATCATTATAGGATTCTCCGAAGTCGTTCCATCGGGCTGAATATACCGCCTTCCCGTCACACAGGAAGATCTGATCCAGATTCTCCCCCACGGATACAGCGACATACTCCTCGCCGGCAATGGTCTTCTTAATCCATTCCAGATCGGATTCTGTCAGTTCCCGGATCTCCAAAGATTCTCTTTTTTCAGAAGCGACAGCCTCTTCTCCAGGCTCCAGGCCCCATCGATCGATAAATTTCTGGAATCCGAGACGATGAAAGAGTGTATACAGTTCACCGTTAGAAGTCAGTTTCCATATATTCTGTTTCGGATCGAAATCAATAGGAACATCCCGACGGATCGTGGCCAGATCGTAGCTCATCTCCGCGCTCTCTTTACCGGCTGCCAGTTTCTTTTTCACGCCGTCCTTAACATCCAGTGACTCCAGCTGGCTGTAGATATTATCAATGGTGGAATAATTCTGGATCAGCGCCGTCGCTGTTTTTTCTCCCACTCCGGGTACGCCGGGGATATTATCGGAAGAATCGCCCATCAGCGCTTTAAGATCGATAATATGGATGGGCGCAAAGCCATATTCCTCCTGAAATACTTCCGGAGTGTACTCCAGCGTCGTTGTCTGTCCTTTACTGGTCTTTACATGAAACACATGTGTCGTGTCTGTCACGAGCTGGAAGGAATCCTTGTCTCCGGTTACGATAAGGCAATCCCAGTTTTCCTCCTCACACCGTCTCCCCACCGTTCCGAGGATATCATCGGCCTCCCAACCTGCACATTCATAGCAGGAGATGCCCATAGTCTGAAGGACTTCCTTCAGAAGCGGCATCTGAACGACAAGATCCTCCGGCATGGGTTTTCTCTTCCCCTTATAATCCGCAAACTGTTTGTGCCGGAACGTGGGGGCATGGACATCGAACGCAACACAGACCGCATCCGGTTCCTGATCGGCAAGCAGTTTCTGAAGAATCGAAAGAAAACCGAATACGCCGTTAGTCGGTGTGCCATCCGGCGCAGTCAGAAGACGAACCCCGTAATAGGCACGGTTTACGATGCTGTTTCCGTCCAGTATCATCAGTTTCATAAAATACACCTTTCCTGATTGGCTTTGAAAGCCATCCCGTTAATCCGAATTCTCTCCGCGGAGAAGTATGATCTGATCGCGAAGCTGGGCTGCGATCTCGAATTCCAGCATTTTTGATGCTTCCCGCATCTGTTTTTCCAGTCGCTCGATTTCTCTCTTGCGCTCCACCTTTGTCATCTTCACGCCGCCTTCCTTTCTGGAGGAAGTCGAAAGATCCGTAGAGATCTCAAGAAGATCCCTTACATCCTTGATGATCGTCTTCGGGACGATACCGTGCGCCTGATTATAGTCATCCTGCTTTTTACGGCGACGTTCGGTTTCCGTAATGGCAGCATTCATGGAGGGCGTTATGGTGTCCGCATACATAATGACCGTTCCCTCGGCGTTTCTTGCGGCTCGTCCAATGGTCTGAATAAGACTGGTCTCACTGCGGAGGAAGCCCTCCTTATCCGCATCAAGGATGGCCACCAGGCTGACCTCCGGGATATCCAGTCCCTCACGAAGAAGGTTGATGCCTACGAGAACGTCAAAATCTCCCAATCGGAGATTTCGGATGATCTCCATTCTCTCAAGAGCACCGATATCATGATGCATATACCGGCAGCGTATTCCGGCGTTGGTAAGGTATTCCGAAAGATCCTCTGCCATTTTCTTCGTCAGCGTAGTGACCAGCGTACGCTGTCCCTTGCTGATTCTCGCCTGAATCTCCCCGATCAGGTCATCGATCTGGCCATCCACCGGCCGTACGATAACTTTCGGATCCAGCAGTCCGGTAGGCCGGATCACCTGCTCGGCAATGTTGCCGGAACGTGATCTCTCATACTCTCCAGGCGTTGCTGAAACATAAATGACCTGATTGAGCCGTTCCTGAAACTCCTCAAATTTCAAAGGACGGTTATCAAATGCCGAAGGAAGACGAAATCCGAATTCCACCAGGTTTTCCTTTCGCGCCCGGTCTCCACGGTACATGGCGCGCACCTGAGGAAGTGTCACGTGACTTTCATCGATAAACATCAGATAATCATCCGGGAGATAATCCAGAAGCGTCATAGGCGCGCTTCCCGGCTCTCTTCCGGAAATAATCCGTGAATAGTTTTCGATTCCGGAACAGAATCCAAGTTCCTGCATCATCTCAATGTCATAATCGGTTCTCTGACGGATCCTCTGAGCTTCCAGAAGTTTGTTATTCTCTTCAAAGTATTTTACCCGCTCATCGCATTCCCGGCGGATCTCTTCGATGGCCCGCTTCATCTTTTCCTGCGTAGTAACGTAGTGGCTGGCGGGATAGATCGCAACATGGTTGAGAAAACGCAGTGTTTTTCCCGTAACAACGTTGATCTCTGAGATCCGGTCCACCTCGTCACCGAAAAATTCTACCCGGATCGCAGAATCCGTTGCATAGGCAGGAAAGATATCCAGAACATCACCGCGTACACGGAACATGTTACGTTCAAATGCGATATCATTCCGTTCGTAACGGATCTCAAGAAGTTTTCTCATAATCTCTTCCATGCCGCGGCTCTGGCCGGGGCGAAGAGAGATCACCATATTCGCATAATCGATGGGGTCACCCAGACCGTATATACAGCTGACAGATGCCACGACAATAACATCCCGCCTCTCAAACAGGCTGGATGTGGCAGAGTGTCTCAGACGGTCGATCTCATCGTTGATGGAACTGTCCTTTTCAATATAAGTATCCGTATGCGGGATGTAGGCTTCGGGCTGATAATAGTCGTAATAAGAGACGAAGTACTCCACGGCATTCTCAGGAAAGAATTCTTTAAATTCGCTGCAAAGCTGTGCCGCCAGAATCTTATTATGAGCAAGAACGATGGTCGGTTTCTTAACTTTTTCAATGATTTTTGCCATGGTGTATGTCTTACCGGAACCGGTAACACCCAGCATCGTCTGTTCCTCCAGACCAAGCTCCACACCCTGTGCCAGCGATTCGATCGCTTCCGGCTGGTCACCGGATGGGACATATTCACTGATTACTTTAAAATCACCCATAATACTCCTGTCAATGATTCAATGAATTTCCTTTGATTATACCATACCTGAATACACAGGGAAACCGGATTGGCAAGCAAATATAAATGCAGACTCTTATTCCGGAAGCATGTTTCGTGAAAAAGAGTCTGCATTAGATTTTATTCGTTTTCTGCCAGTTTCCGACCCATCAGAGTCCCCATGGCAGATGCCATCATCAGGCCTCTTGTCCATCCGGAGGAATCTCCCAGGCAGTGGAGACCTTTGACATTCGTGTTGAAATCCGTATCCATCTTAACGCGGTTAGAATAGAATTTCAGTTCCGGAGAATACAGAAGTGTTTCATAGGATGCAAATCCAGGCACGACCTGATCCACAGCCTGAATGAAATTGATAATATTGATCATGGCACGGTACGGCATCGCTGCTGTAATGTCCCCTGCTACCGCATCCGGCAGTGTCGGACGGACATTGGACTGAGCAAGTTCTTTCTCCCACGTCCGTTTACCGTCCAGGATATCTCCGAAGCGCTGAACCAGGATATGTCCGTCTCCCAGCATATTCGTCAGTTCTCCCACTTTCTGCGCATACGCAATAGGCTGATTGAACGGCACGGAAAAGTTATGGGAACAAAGGATCGCCAGATTGGTATTTTCAGATTTTTTATCCTTAAAGGAATGGCCGTTTACCACAGCAAGATCGTTGTCATAGTTCTCCTGCGCCACGTAACCGCCGGGGTTCTGGCAGAAGGTACGCACCTTGTTTTTAAACGGAGCGGGATATCCGATGAGTTTGGATTCATAGAGTACTTCGTTGACCTCCTCCATGATCTCATTGCGGACCTCCACACGGACTCCGATATCTACCGTACTGGCAACATGTTCCACATGGTGATCTGTACAGATAGATTCCAGCCAGTCGGCTCCTCTGCGTCCCGTAGCAACAACGGTATCCTCGGCATAGATCTCTTTTGAGACCCCGTTTTCGGACAGGATCACTCCCTTGCATACACCGTCCTCAATAATCAGGTCACGGCACTCCACTCCGAAGAGGATCTCCACACCGTGATCCAGCAGATATTTCTGGATCGCACCATAGATATCATGGGCTTTTTCCGTACCCATATGGCGAATGGGACAATCAACGAGCTTCAAACCTGCTTTGATGGCATTTTTACGGATGATCTTGGTCTTCTCCGGATCTCCGATGCCTTCCACGTGCGTATCTGCGCCAAATTCCAGATAAATCTGGTCACAGTAATTGATCGTTTCCTGTGCCTTTTCTTCGCCGATGAGTGTCGGAAGATCTCCGCCGACCTCATAACTCAGAGACAGCTTTCCGTCAGAAAACGCACCTGCACCGGAAAAGCCGGTGGTTATATGACAAAAAGGTTTGCAGTTCATGCATTTGCCGGTGATGGATTTCGGACAATGACGGTTTTCGATCGCCTTGCCTTTTTCCACCATAATGATCTTTTTCTTGCTGTTTTTCTTGATCATTTCCAGCGCAGTAAAAATACCCGCAGGACCTGCACCAATAATAACAACATCGGTCTTCATTTGATGCACCTTCTTATTGCAAAATAAAAGACCCGCTTCAACAGCAGGTCTTCTGTGGAGCGGGCAACGAGGCTCGAACTCGCTACCTCCACCTTGGCAAGGTGGCGCTCTACCAGATGAGCTATGCCCGCACAACGCAAGTTATTGTAGCATATTCTCTTAAAAAGTCAAGAGCACACCTGATAAAAAAGTGTGCTCTTATCATCAGCTTTTCGCGACGTCCTTATACGTCAGTGACCCATTACACTTGGAGTACGCAGAAGTGTCCCATCGGTATTCATTCCACATCTCCTCATCACTTCGAAGGAAACCGGAATCCATCCCTTTAAGGATGCATCTGGAAAGATCAATATGGTAATGATCATCACCGATCTGAACGATATTCCAGTAATGCTCTTTCTGGTTATAGAATCCATCCACTGTCTCACAGGGAATCTCCATGGCATTGCAGATGCTTCTCAAAGCCAGTGCCAGTCCCTGACTGTTTGCTTCTTTCAGCACGAGGCAGGAATATACGGAGTTGCCCACAAGCTCGTCCTGATAACGGCATCGGGAGATGATCATGTTCGCTATATTCAGCAAGGCCTTTTCCGTTACGTCGTCTGATGCCTTTTCCGCGATTTCATTTATTTTTTGTACCACTTCCGCTTTTTTCTGCGTAAGATCCTGTGGATTATCTCCATAGGAGAAATCCACTTCCACCAGACGCTGCAGGCCGGAACCGGAATACATTTTCACCTGAGTCATTGGTGAAGCCAGCGCGATTACGGGATTATCCTCATAGGCAGAGTCCACCAATTCCCGGATCCCGTCTTCATCCAGAGAACAGTTTTTAATAAGTACAACAAGACGTTCCGTAAAGGAATCAATTGCCTGTTCGGCATAACTGGTCAGATCCGTGGAAAAAGAAATCGTTTTGATCTGTTCCATTTCTTCTTTGCTTCGTGAGTAGGATATGGAAAGATCCGCACCGTCCTGAGACACGATATGATTCATTTCATACTGGATCCCGCTGACACAATAAACACAGAACGCATCTCTGGTGCGCAGGCTCCAGCAGACATTTTTCAGATCGGAACTGATGTCTCCTTCATAATTGTCAAATACGATGGAACCCTTTTCCATGCGCTGATGTACAAGATTGAGGATCGCCTCCTCCATCTCATAATAATTATGTACCGTACTGGAATCCTTGTCCTTGTCGTTGACCGCGGCGGGATACTGCTCCACCACCGAGTATTCTTTATCATAAAGGCCGCAGCCGGAAAGGAGCGAAAATACCAGAACAAGAGACAGCAGAACGCTCGCCCGTCGAATTCGTGGTGCCGGCATTTTCATTCCTCCCTTCTAAAGTTACCGTTATCAGTCCAGCAGGGACATCTGTTCCTCTCCCCGGTCTTCTTCCTTGATCAAGGCGCCCATCGCCGGGATCGTACGGGAACGGTAGCGGGAAACATTTTTAATGTCGGTATCCTTCAGCAGTGCCGCATCCGTAACCATATGCTTTCCGCGTCCGAACTTCATGCAGAATACACCCTGAGTAGATCGGCTGGTTTTTGCCGGAATCACGGATGTATGAACGATCAGGGCCCTGCCGTGATCGGAGAATAACACAATATCGGTCTCGTCGGTAAACGGCAGCACCTTTATCAGCGGAGACTTGTCCGAATATGCATTGATGAGGCGTTTACGGTTCGTCTTTGTCTCATAAACATCCATCTTAAAGCGTGCTGCTTTGCCGTTTTCAAAGATCAGGATCAGATTCTCACGATATTTGTTGGCAGGAAGAACCGCAAACACATGTTCATCCTCATCCATTCCCACCTGTGCGGGAATATAGGTTCCAAGCGTCGATGCCTTGGTATCATTGAAATCGGCCAGTTTGGCCTTATATAGGTTCTGCTTATCCGTAAAGATCAGGATCTCTTCGGTGTTGTCACAGTCAAACTGCGTCTGAAGGCTGTCGCCTTCCTTGTATTTGTGCTCACCGGACATACGCAGTGAAAGATCTGTGATCTTCTTAATATAACCTTCCCTGGAAACGAAGACATTGACATGATAGCTGGGAATCGATTCCTCTTCATTGAATTCTTCGATCTCATCCGCATAGACGATTCCGGTCTTCCGCGGCATCTCATACTTCTTGTTGATCTCTTTTAATTCATTAATGATAATCCGGTTGATCTTCGCTTTGGATTTTACGGTCTCTTCCAGATCTGCAATATCCTTTTCCAGCTGTTCCGTTTCAGAAGTCTTTTTCAGAATGTATTCACGGTTGATATTACGCAGCTTGATTTCCGCGACAAACTCCGCCTGGATCTCATCAATGCCGAATCCCATCATCAAATTGGGAACGACATCTGCTTCCTTCTCGGTTTTGCGGATGATCTCAATGGCTTTATCGATATCTAAAAGGATCTTCTGCAGGCCCTTCAGCAGATGCAGTTTATCCTTCTTCTGTTTCAGTTCATGGTACACGCGCCGCCGGACACAGTCCACCCTCCAAGCGGTCCACTCATCCAGGATCTCATACACGCCCATTACCTTGGGATTGCCGGCAATGAGGATATTGAAATTGCACGGGAAGGAATCCTGAAGCGGAGTCATCTTAAACAGTTTCTGCATCAGCTTGTCCGGATCCGTTCCGCGTTTAAGATCCATGGCCAGCTTCAGGCCGCCCAGATCCGTTTCATCACGCATATCATTGATCTCGCGGACTTTCCCCGTTTTGATCAGCTCTGCCACCTTGTCCATAATGGCCTCAGTAGTGGTCGTATACGGGATCTCATAGATCTCAATAATGTTTTCCTTTTTCAGATATCTCCATCGGGCACGCACCTTAAAACTGCCGTGTCCGGTGCGATATATGTTTTCCATCTCCGTATAATCATAGATGATTTCTGCTCCGCTGGGGAAATCCGGCGCAGGCATGACGGAGAGGACATTGAAGTCCGGATCCTTGATCCGTCCGATTGCCGCCTCACAGACCTCATTGAGATTGAAGCCGCAGATCTGGCTGGCCATGCCGACGGCAATACCCAGATTGGCAGATACCAGAACATTGGGAAATGTCGTAGGAAGCAGGACCGGCTCCTTCATACTTCCGTCGTAGTTATCCACAAACTCCACGGTATCACTGTCGATGTCCCGAAACAGTTCGGAACTGATTGCGGACAGTTTCGCTTCCGTATAACGGGGCGCAGCATAGGACATATCCCGGGAATACATCTTACCAAAGTTGCCCTTGGAATCCACAAAAGGAGTCAGCAGAGCTTCATATCCCTTGGACAGACGGACCATGGTATCGTAGATGGCCTGATCGCCATGAGGATTGAGTTTCATGGTCTGTCCCACTATATTGGCAGATTTGGTACGGTCACCGCGCAGCAGGCCCATTTTATACATGGTATACAGCAGTTTCCGGTGTGACGGTTTAAATCCGTCGATCTCGGGAATCGCACGGGAAACGATGACCGACATGGCATAAGGCATGTAGTTGGTTTCCAGTGTTTCAGTAATAGGCTGTTCTACGGTCTCCGCCCGCAGTCCGAAGACATTGGGATCGACTTCCGGTTTTTTTACGGTCTCTTTTTTCTTTCTGGGCATGGAATCTTACCTTCCGATTATGATTATCTGTTTCGTTTAACTTTTTTACCCGTTAAAAAATTTCTGCGGCAGCGCGGGCAGCTGGTCGCCTTGGACACGCCGAAAAAGATCTGTTTGCCGCAGTAGGGGCATCTGCAGTAACGGAAAATGAAATACAGTGCGATCAGCACAAGAAACATGGCGATACCGGTGACGATGGCACGAAATGTTGCCAGTTCGGCACCGCCCATGGTCAGGCCAAGCACACATAGCACCAGTGCGATCAGAAGAAGCGTTCTCGCTGTGGATACTGCTTTTTGAAACTTCATCGTCGGTCCCCTTTTCTCAGGAAATATCTGCCAGTTCAAGATACTGGTAGCCGTCCTCTGCGATATGCTGCTTTCTGCCTTCCAGATTGTCTCCGAGAAGGAGATTGAAGACCTCGTTCATTCGGTCCACGTCCTCCGGCATTACACGGATCAGTCGTCTCGTCTCGGGATTCATGGTGGTCAGCCACATCATCTCAGGGTCGTTCTCACCAAGACCTTTGGAACGGTTGATGGAACATTTCTTTCCATTCAGTTCCGCAACAATATCGTTTTTCTCCCGGTCAGTATACGCAAACCAGGTCTTATCCTTCGTCGTGATCTCATACAGAGGAGATTCCGCGATATATACATATCCTTCCCGAATAAGGGTGGGAACGAGACGATACAGCATCGTCAGAATCAGTGTGCGGATCTGATATCCGTCCACGTCAGCATCGGTACAGATGATAACTTTGTTCCAGCGAAGATTGTTGATGTCAAAATCCGAAAGATCCTTGGCGGTCTTCCCTTTCACCTCGACACCGCATCCGAGCACTTTCAGCAGATCCGTAATGATATCGCTTTTAAAGATACGAACATAGTCTGCTTTCAGACAGTTCAGGATCTTGCCGCGCACCGGCATAAGTCCCTGAAAATCGGCATTACGGGACTGTTTGCAGGCGCCCAGCGCGGAGTCGCCCTCCACGATGTAGATCTCACGTTCATTGGGATCCTTGCTACGGCAATCCACGAATTTCTGGACGCGGTTAGCAATATCAATAGATCCGGTGAGCTTTTTCTTCATGCCGAGACGAGTCTTTTCCGCCGTTTCTCTGGAGCGTTTATTGATCAGAACCTGTTCGGCGATACGGTCGGCTTCCGGCTTGTTTTCGATAAAATAGACTTCCAGCTGTTCTTTGAAGAAATCGGTCATTGCCTCCTGAATGAACTTGTTGGTAATGGCCTTCTTGGTCTGGTTCTCGTACGATGTCTGAGTTGAAAAACAGTTCGTCACAAGTACGAGACAGTCCGAGACATCCTGGAAGGTGATCTTGGATTCGTTCTTCTGGTATTTTCCGATTTTCTTCAGATAGGCATCGATGGCATATACGAAACCGTTTCTGGTAGCTTTCTCCGGGCTCCCGCCATGCTCCAGCCAGGAGGAGTTGTGATAATACTCCGTCACATTGACCTTATTGGAAAAGCAGAACGCAGCGGAGATCTTCACTTTATAATCATCGCGGTCCTGACGATCACGTCCCTTACGTTCACACTCAATAAAGGTAGGAGCGGAAAGGGTCTGCTCGCCGGCGATCTCCTTCACGTAATCCAGGATCCCTTCCTCATAAAGGAAGTCCTTGGTCTCAAATTTTCCGTTGACCTGATTGCGGAAACGGAAGGTCACGCCCTTATTGACCACTGCCTGACGGCGCATGATATCCTCAAAATACTCCGGTGGAATATTGATATCCGTAAAAACATCCAGATCCGGACGCCAGCGGATGGTTGTGCCGGTCTTCTTTCGGTCCGCCGGTTCTATCGTCAGTTCCTTCCCCTTTTTACCGCAGACCTTGCCCTTTTTAAAGTGAAGATCGTAACGGTTTCCATCACGCCACACCGTAACATCCATATATTCCGATGCATACTGTGTTGCACAGGAACCCAGTCCGTTGAGACCGAGAGAGTATTCGTAGTTCTCCCCTTCGTTATTGCGGTATTTGCCTCCGGCATATAATTCGCAGAAAACCAGTTCCCAGTTGAACCGTTTCTCATTTTCATTCCAGTCCATGGGGCAGCCGCGTCCGAAATCCTCACATTCAATGGAAAGATCCTCGTAGCGTGTCAGCGTGATCAGATTGCCGTGTCCCTCTCTGGCTTCGTCAATGGAGTTGGACAGGATCTCAAACACGGAATGCTGACATCCGTCCAGCCCGTCGGAACCGAAAATAACACCGGGTCTTTTTCGGACTCGGTCGGCACCCTTCAGCTGGGAGATACTGTTGTTGTCATATTCCGGGGTTCTTTTTGCCATATTCGATAAAACCTCTTCATCACAAGATATTGTGGTTAATTAACATAATAACTCAGTCTATATAGTATATCTCATCAAAAATGAAAATTCAAGCAATGGCTCTCTTTCCCGACAAGCAAATATGCACCGTATAAGGCAGATTGCCGTATACGGTGCATATTGTATTCTTTGATATGGAGAATCAGATAACTCTCAGCAGCAGGCAGACAAGGGAGATGCCAACCACCATGATGGTTCCCGGCACCGCAACCTTGCAGTATCTGCCCCAGGTAATGGGATGACCGCTTTTGGCGGAAACAGAGGTTCCCACCACGTTGGCGGATGCTCCGATAGGAGTGGCGTTGCCGCCGAGGTCGGTTCCCAAGGACAATGCCCATGCCATAATATGAAGATCCAGTCCCTGTGTTGCCAGCGAACGGACCACCGGGATCATCGTTGCAGCAAACGGAATGTTGTCCACCAGTGCACTGAACATGGCCGACATAACAAGGATAATCGTGATGACCATCGCGATATTTCCGCCGGTAATATCCTCAATGAGATTGGCGATCAGTTCCAGAACGCCGGTCTCCTCCAGTCCGGAAACAGTCACAAAGAGTCCGACAAAGAACAGGAGTGTATGATAGTCGATCCCCTTGAAGATCTTCTTTACACCTTCTCCGCGGAAGGTGATCAGAATGACCAGGATTGTCATCACTGCCGAAAGGACACCGATGGTCGCTACCGAAAGACCAGTGCTTGCGTGTGTTACCAGAAGGACTATCGTGATCAGGAAAACACCAAGGCACATATAAAATGCGGGCCAGTGTTCCACGACGGAATTGGGATCCGGGCAGCTGATCTCAGAAGCATGCACTTCATTCTTCTTCATCTTTCTTCCGAAAACAAGAAGGAAGTACAGCACCGTGAAGACCATACAGATCAGTGCGATCACACCGGTATTGGTGAGAAAATCTCCGAACGTCAGTCCGAAAGATGTTCCGACGATGATATTGGGAGGATCGCCGCACATGGTAGCGGAACCGCCGAGGTTGGCACAGAAAATCTCCGTCATGATCATCGGCACAGGATCAAACTTCAGCAACTGAGACAGTTCGACGGTGACCGTTGCCAGAAACAGCACAACAGTGATGCTGTCGATAAACATGGCCAGCACGCCGGACATGATCATAAAGCTCACAAGAAGCGGAACGATGCGGTAATGAACGAGTTTTGCCAGTGTCAGGCATAGCCAGCGGAAAAATCCGGATAGTCCCAGACCTTCCACCATGATCATCATACCGAGAATGAAGGTAATGGTAGCCCAGTTGACACCGGTGCTCCCTTCTTCCGCTCCGTACCAGAAACCGAGATGCGTAAACGCACCCAGATTCAATGACCGCCAGACAGCTGCAGAATCTCTCATACACAGGAGAAAAACAAACACGATGACGAGCAGTGCACTGGACAATGTGATGATGTGTCTCGGAATCTTATCAATCACAATCAGCACAAACATACTGACAAAAATAATGCCGGCTAAAATTTGCGCAACCATATTATTTAGCCTCCCTAAAACA
>CAJOQP010000103.1 GCA_905236515.1 uncultured Oscillospiraceae bacterium
TCATTGTCCACGGCACGGGCTCGCGTCATCAGATCCCAGTGTTTCTCTCCGGTGGGCACCGTAAATTGTGCCGGAAGGAGAATCAGTTCGGCGCCCCGGCGGGCAAGGCCTCGGATGTATTCCGGGAATCGGATGTCAAAACAGATGGCAACACCAAACCGGCCGAGATCGGTATCAAAGACGCAGTAATCGTCTCCGGCAGTGAAGGAGTCGGATTCGTTGAAGGTAAACTGATCTTTCAGGTCGATATCGAACATGTGGACTTTACGGTGACGGGCCAGAAGCTCACCGTTGCGGTCAAAGACGAAACTGGAATTATAAAGCTTTCCGTTTTCCGTTTCCGGTATGCTTCCGCCGATAAGGATCACATTGTATTCTCCGGCCCAGCGGGAGAGAGACTGAAATGTCCTGCCGTCTCCGGGCTCGGCGTACTGATGAAAATATTCGTGGCTGCAAAGACTGGTGAACATCTCCGGCAGGACCACCACGGATGCGCCATGGAGGGCAGCTTCACGGACCATCTCTTCCGCTTTGGAGAGTGTGTCATTCTTATCTGCACGAGTCCGGATCTGACATACCGCCAATCGGAACTTGCTGTCGCTCATTTTTTCCTTGCCTCCAGTACATTAAGATACTGCCGGATATCAAAGGGGACTGTCTTTTCATCTTTCCGCAGATACAGCGGATGATGGGGATGTCCTTTCACAGAGATCTTGCCGGCACAGAGCCAGCGGGCGCGGTACCGTTGGCCGATGGAGACCATGTCTTCCACACAATTGGGAAGATAATCCCGCTTTTCAATAATAGCTCCCCAGGCAGCCCAGATAGCGGGACGGTTCCCGTCCGGGATCCGGGAGAGCAGGTATTCAAATGCTTTCATATTCTCCCGATGGAGTTCCTCATTGCAGCATCGGTCCATGTCATCGGGGGAAGTGGCACGCTGAGCATAGACATTGAACATGATAAAACTGTCAAATCCGTTCCCTGCGGCGATGCGGGAAACGGATTTTAACGTATTGTCCAGATGATCCGGTTCCGCTGTGGAGGGATTGATCCCGATGCAGATCAGGGGATTGTTGCCACTTGTACCGAGGATATAACGGTATTCCGTATAGAAATCCGGAACATAGATCCATCGGTCATGATCGTAATCATCCCCTTTGCCGGAACGGGCCAGCGCCTCTTCGAAGGAGATCAGATCGATCTCCTGAGACGGACAGGACGGAATATGCATTATTTGACAGCTCCCTGGAGAGCGAGGACCCGGTCAGTCTGCTCCCATTTGACCCCGAGGTCTTCCCGGCCCATGTGACCGTATGCTGCCAGGGGACGGTAGATGGGTTTCTGCAGATCCAGATCACGGATGATCGCGGTGGGACGAAGGTCGAATACTTCCTTGACTGCCTGTGCCAGTTTGGCATCGGAGACCTTGCCGGTGCCGAAGGTGAAGACGTTAATGGATACGGGAGCGGCAACGCCGATGGCATATGCCAGCTGTACCTGGCAGCGGGAAGCAAGTCCGGCCGCCACGATATTCTTGGCAACCCAGCGGGCAGCGTATGCACCGGAACGGTCCACCTTGGTGGGATCCTTGCCGGAGAAGGCACCGCCGCCGTGAGGAGCGGAGCCGCCGTAGGTATCCACGATGATCTTTCTTCCGGTGAGACCGGAGTCGCCCTGGGGACCGCCAATGACGAATCGACCGGTGGGATTAATGAAGATCTTGGTATTTTCATCCATCATATCTGCGGGGATGATGGGTTTGATCACGAGACGGATCAGGTCGTCACGGATCATCTCATGGGTCGCGGAAAGAGAGTGCTGGGAGGAGATGACGATGGTATCGATGCGAACCGGTTTGTTGTCATCATCATATTCCACAGTGACCTGAGTCTTTCCGTCGGGACGCAGGTAATCCACCAGCTGCAGTTTCCGGATCTCCGTCAGGCGCTTTGCCAGCTGATGGGCAAGAGAGATGGGAAGAGGCATCAGTTCCGGAGTCTCATCACAGGCATAACCGAACATCATGCCCTGATCCCCGGCGCCGTTATCCAGCTCGTCATTGTGCTGATCTTTGGATTCCAGTGACTGGTCCACACCCAGTGCGATGTCCGCAGACTGCTCGTCGATGTTGACGATCACACCGCAGGTCTCGCCGTCAAAGCCGTATTTGGCACGGTCATAGCCGATATCCCGTACCACACCGCGGGCGATGCTGTTGATATCCACGTAGCAGCTGGTGGAGATCTCACCCATAATGTGGATCAGACCGGTGGAAACCGTAGTCTCACAGGCAACACGTCCGGTGGGATCCTGTTCCAGGATCGCATCTAAAATAGCGTCCGAGATCTGGTCGCAGATCTTATCGGGATGTCCTTCTGTGACGGATTCGGATGTAAATAAATAACTCATGTGATTCTCCTTCTGGTCGCTTAAATTAAGAGAAATGAAAAAGCTCCGCCGGCGGCGGAGCTAGGATTGATTCGGTTCCTCATCTTTCGATTCGCTTCGCCGGAATTGGCACCTTGCAATGGCTGCAGGTTGTCGGGCTTCACAGGGCCGGTCCCTCCACCTCTCTTGATAAGGTTATGAAATTGAGTTCATTATAACAAGACCGTTAGGAATGTCAAGATGAACCGGAGCTTTGCACACTTCAGGAAATTAGTGTGAAAAACTATTTTGCCTTGTAGGAAAACGGAAGACAGGATATAATTAATCATTAACCACAAAAAAGGAGCCGGAACCTTGGAACCTCGTCTTACGGAACTGAATGACAATGAAATACTGATGTATCTCGGTCACCGGGGACAGGAGGTGCCGGAGGACCTTGTCCGGCAGATCGAGATCTGCAAGGAGCGGGTGATGAAGGCCGCACGGCCGAGGTTCGTCTGGCGAAGAGTGTCATATCGGGATCACAGGGCAGAAGATCTTCTGCTGCCTGGAAAAGACATAGAAAAACTGATGGAGCAGTGCGGGGAAGCGGTCCTGGTTGCTGCGACTCTGGGACCGGAGATCGACCAGATCACCCGGAAGTATGAAGTGGTGGACGCGGCCGACGCCCTGATCATGGATGCCTGTGCCAGCGTTGCCATAGAGAACGTATGCAATCATTTTGAGGAAGACCTGCGGGAGGAGATCACGGAAGAAGGGAAATACCTTACCGATCGGTTCAGTCCCGGGTACGGGGATCTTCCCTTGGAGATCCAGAAGGATCTGTGCCGGATGCTGAACGCATCCCGGCGTATCGGACTGACGGTATCCGAATCCATGCTGATGGTGCCGTGCAAATCGGTAACGGCCGTTATAGGCATTGCGGATCAGCCGCAGCCCCACCGGGCATCCGGGTGTGAAGTGTGCAATCTCTTCCGCACCTGTGAATTTCGCAAAGAAGGGAGGTCCTGTCATGGGTGACCGAATCATACTGGACGGCGGCATGGGGACCATGCTGCAGGCCCGTGGACTGAGACCGGGAGATCATCCCGAGATCTACGGGATGGAACATCCCGAAATCGTGGAGGAGATCCATCGGAAATACATTGAAGCCGGCAGCAACGTCATTTATGCCAATACCTTTGAAGCCAACGGGCACAAACTGAAGGGAACCGGACATACACCCACGGAAGTCATTACGGCCAATATCCGTACCGCCCGCCGTGCCGCGGGGGATTCTGTGAAAGTTG
This sequence comes from uncultured Oscillospiraceae bacterium, assembly GCA_905236515.1. Lineage (GTDB taxonomy): Bacteria > Bacillota > Clostridia > Oscillospirales > Oscillospiraceae > UBA2922. Next base: position 3,681 of record CAJOQP010000103.1, read on the forward strand.
CGCTGGATGTGGGACCCATCGGAGAACTGATGGAGCCGCTGGGCACACTGACGTTCGAGGAAGCCTATGAGGTGTATAAAGAGATGGTCACGGCCGGGGAAAAGGCCGGTGCGGATCTTGTGGTATTTGAAACACAGACGGATCTGCAGGAAGTGCGGGCAGGTGTCTTTGCCGCCAGGGAGAATACCAGTCTTCCGGTATGGACCACCATGTCCTTTGAGGAGAGCGGACGAACGTTTTCCGGGACCACGGTCGCTTCCATGGCCTGTACGCTGGATGCACTGGGTGTGGATGCCATGGGCGTCAACTGCTCACTGGGGCCGAAACAGCTGATCCCTATCATCGAAGAGATGATCACCTGGACGGACAAGCCTATTATCGTAAAGCCCAACGCAGGACTTCCGGATCCCTCTACCGGCGCTTACAGTATCGGACCGGAGGAGTTTGCACAGCAGATGCGACCGTATTCGGAACTGGGTGTGTCCATCATGGGAGGATGCTGCGGGACCGATCCCGAGTTTATCCGGAACCTCTGTGAAGTGATTCCTGCCTGCGCGGATCGGAAAGGAAAGAAGCGGCACGGAGTATGTGCTGCCGGACATATGACAGAACTGAAGGGGATCCGTGTCATTGGCGAGCGGATCAACCCCACCGGAAAGAAACGGTTCCAGCAGGCACTGCGGGAACATGATCTGGACTATATCATTGAACGGGCCATTGAGCAGGCAGACGCCGGGGCGGATATCCTGGATATCAATGTCGGTCTGCCGGGGATCGATGAACCTGCCATGATGAGAGAAGTGGTAACTGCCGTGCAGGGCATGGTATCCCTGCCGCTGCAGATCGATTCATCCAATATCGAGGCCATTGAGGCCGGCCTTCGTGCATGCAATGGTCGTGCAATCGTCAATTCCGTCAACGGGGATGAGGAGAAACTGAAGACCATCCTTCCCATCGTTCACAAATACGGAGCTGCTGTAGTAGGACTGACTTTGGATGAAAACGGCATCCCGCAGACTGCGGAAGAACGCGTCGCCATCGCAGAGCGCATTATCAATGCTGCAGTGGAGATCGGGATCCCGAAGGAAGATGTCCTCGTGGACTGCCTGACACTCACTATTTCGGCACAGCAGGAGCAGGCGACGGAGACCCTGAAGGCTATTCGTGAGATCCATGACCGTCTGGGACTGCACTGTGTGCTGGGAGTCAGCAATATCTCCTTCGGACTTCCGCAGCGGATCCATGTGACGGAGAATTTCCTGATCCAGGCTATGACCTGCGGTCTGGACCTTCCCATCGTCAACCCAAACCAGGGTGAGATCATGGATGCCATTGCTTCCTTCAAGGCACTGTCCGGGGAGGATGCGTCCTGCGAAAACTACATTGCCCGTTTTTCCCAGGTGGAGGAAGCCCCGAAAGATCCCGGGATCTCTTCGGAGATGACGATTGAAAAAGCCATCCTGAAAGGGATGAAAAAAGAAACTAGAGAACTGACCCGGATCCAGCTGGAGACGAGATCGGAGATGGAAGTCGTGAATGAAGTGCTCATTCCGGCACTGGATCTCGTGGGTGAAAAATATGAGAAACAGGAGATCTTCCTGCCGCAGCTCATCAACTCGGCCAATGCCGCATGCGAAGGTTTTGACCTGATCAAGACCGAGATCGCAAAACGGGGCGGAGACAGTGTGTCTAAAGGGAGGATCATTCTTGCCACTGTGCAGGGAGACATCCATGATATCGGAAAGAACATCGTAAAGGTGGTTCTGGAAAACTACGGATTCCAGGTGCTTGATCTGGGAAAAGACGTGCCGCCGAAGAACGTGGTGGAGACGGCTGTTCGGGAAGATATCCGATTGATCGGACTGTCGGCACTGATGACCACGACAGTGTCGGCTATGAAAGAGACCATCGAACTGCTGAGGCAGTCCGGACATGAGTGCTCTGTCATGGTAGGAGGAGCTGTACTGACAGAGGAGTATGCCCGGGAGATTGGTGCAGATTATTATGCCCGGGATGCCAAAGCCTCAGCGGATATTGCAAAGGAGTTCTTTGCCAAATAAGAAGATTGGATTAACAGA